>CAKAPS010000068.1:0-9137 GCA_916719965.1 uncultured Streptococcus sp. | reverse complement strand
TTACATAGCTAGCGTTTGTAAATTTCAAATGGTCTTCTAATGTAACTTCTTTAATATTTTGACGGTTACGGTTTACAGAAATTGTATAAGAAATTGTCTTGTTGTCTGTATTGTTTACCCAACTTGTTTTTGTTAAAGTTCTTGGATTTCCATCACCAATCCCTTTAAATGTCACTTTACCAGCAACTTTTGTTACACCGTTGACTGTCACAACGACAGGAATTTCACCTTGTTGTGGATGTTTCTTAAAGTCAATACGTGCATAGAAGAAGAACGAACCATTAGTATCAGAATGTTTTTCCACATAGTCTGTATAAGTTAATGTTAATTTTTTGTTTTCAGCATCTACAGTAGCATGAGCGATAATTTCATTTGTGTTAATATCGCGAATCTCAAAACTACTAGATGTAATAACTAATGCGTCTGGCACAGTAATCGTTGTTTGGTCACCAGCTTTAACATTTTTACCTGCTAAATCATATGTTGCATTAATACGGAAGGTAGCCCATTGTGCTAAATCCCAATTTAAATCTCCACCTTCGTTATTTGTTACATTAACAATCGTAATGGTATCTGCAAATTTACCAGTTACCGAAACTGCAGGTTTAGTTTCTTCAGCAGATGCATTCTGAGAAGCTAATGTAAAAAGTGCTGTTAATAAAAATAGTAAGAACGAAAAAATCCCCAATTTTTTCCCGTTTTTGTTCATCGTGCTTTCCTCATTTCTTATTAAATTGATGGTAAAAATTACCTCTCCCGTTCATTTTATCACATTTAATTCCTAATTAATACCTTAAAGGTGAAATTCACCGCGTTTTTTTCATCTTTTTTTCAAAGAATCTTTCCCAAAATGCTCAGAAGTCTTGAAAAATAAAGCGTTTTAGTGGTTTGTTTCCTTTAAACTAATTAAAAAATACACAATCATTTCCATCCTAAAAGCCCTTAAACAACGCCCAACCTTGACAAGAACTCCATTATTACCTATCATTAAGCTATACTTAAGAATGAGGTATTATTATGAATAATGAATCGCAGACGATATCAATCGAAAGCATTCTTCACCAAGCAACTACTCCGTGGTTGAGCTTTATCCTAGCTCCACTTGGTTATTGCTTTATCGGATTGATTCTTGCATTAAGACAACAGCAATTTCAATTATTGCACTTTGTCGTATTATTTTTATTTTTTGTAGCTGTTTACTTACAAGAAAATTCATATCGCAAACTAGCACTTCATCCAGAAAAAAAGAAATGGCCAGTCATTGCATTAACGAATATTATTCTCTTTGCAATTCTCTTCTATTTCTACCAAACAGTCGTTATTAGAGTGGTTCTACTACTCTTTGCCATTGTGTTATTTAATCATACGAATCTGTTTGAAGTGAAGGTAAATGAAGTTTCATATATTTATCACCTGCTACTAAACGGAATTGCTAAATACTATATCGCAAATTTCGTTACAGTCTATGTACTCAGTGGTAATGTAACTTCTGCTATTAGCGCACAACTCTTCCAATATGTTTTATTTGGACTTTATGTGTCTCATATCAAGACGAAACTCACAGAAAGAAAAGAAGGAAAAAGACATTTCGGCCCTGCAGCGGTCATCTTTAATGTATTTGTCAGTCTGTCATGGCTTGTAGGGACAGTCGTTTATTACTTATGGTATTTGAATCATTTAAATATTTTGGGAATCATTTTATTCTCATTATCACTATTAATCCCGATTCTTTATCAAATCCACTTTAGAAAACAGTATACAGTTAATCGATTAATCACATACCTTCATTGGTATTTAGTGATCATGTCTGTTTTATACGGATTCTTAATGACAATTTAAATCAAAAAAATGGTTGGACAACTGTCCAACCATTTTTGTTTATACTTCTTTTTTACCATAAGCACAAATATCCAATAAAGGACAACTTGCACATTTTGGCTTTCTGGCAATGCAATGATATCTTCCAAAAAAAATCATCCAGTGATGAGCTTTCCCCCATAGATCTTTAGGTAGCTTCTTGCAAAGTGTCTCTTCTACTTCTAAAACAGATGCAGATTGTTTCACCATTTGAAGTCGTTTAGAAATACGTTCTACGTGCGTATCTACTGCAAATGCTGGCAATCCAAACGCAACACTTAAGACCACATTTGCTGTCTTTCTACCCACACCTGCTAATTGTACAAGTTCTTCTCTTGTTTGCGGAACTTCTCCATTGAAACGTTCAACCAATTGTTGAGCGCAGAGGCGAATATTTTTCGCCTTATTTTTGTATAGCCCCAATGATTGAATACACTCAATCACTACTTCTTCTTCACTATTCGCCAACGCATGCGCATTCGGATAAATTGCAAAGAGTTTCGGCGTGACCTTATTTACACCTTTATCGGTTGCTTGTGCACTCAGAATTGTTGCAATGAGTAATTGAAATGGCGTCTCATGATTCAGTTCGCAATGAGCATCTGGAAAAAGCTTTTGCATTTCTAAAACTGCTTGTAATGTTTTTGCTTTTGATAACATAACTATCTCTTCACCCAATTTACTAAAGGAACTGATTGACTGGAAGTTTCATTTGGTTTAACTTCCACTTGCGCATTTTTCGTGCGATTCTCAGATGCTGCTAATTGTTGAGCAGAAGTAATTCCTTTGTTCTTCCACGCTAGTAAAATACGGTCAATATATTTTACATTATGCGCTTGATTCAAGACGGCCTCTTTTAAGGCAGCGACGATTAATTCTTGTGGATATTTATCTTTATGAATCCATCCAGAAATCATCTCAATTTCAAATCCACTTAATTGGCGATTGAATTCTTGCTCGATTAAAGTGAGTACATTCACGTCTTTTTGAGACATTTTTTCTACACTGAAAGAGTTTTGTTTAAATAATACTTCCAATTGGCGCAGAAGCGGTTTAAAGCTATAGTAATCCACTTTCTTCCCATCGTGTGCTTCGCGTTGTTTAATCTCGAGTACTTGTCGATCCATTAAATGCTGAATAATGCTAAACAATTGTCTCTCGTCTACACCAAATTGCACACAAGTTTCTTTGATATCAAGTACAAATGACTCTTCCGGATGTCGCTGCATTAACCAAGCAATTAATAGGCATTCATCAGCTGTTAATTGCAATTTGCGATAATTTTGAAGCAATACATTTGGTACTGACGTACTACCACTATAAATCCAATGTTCTTGGAATGTTAATGCCATTTTTTGACCTCCCTCTTTTAAAAAAGAGCCAACGACACAGGTCAGCGGCTCTTTCTTATTCTTTTTATTATGGGTAAATACGGTTTAATAAACGTGGGAATGGAATAGCTTCACGAATATGTTTCGTACCAGCCACAAAGGTTACCATACGTTCTAAACCAAGACCGAATCCTGAGTGAGGAACAGAACCATATTTACGTAAATCTAAGTAGAATGCGTAGTCATCAGGATTTAGTCCGTTTGATTTAATTCTATCTAATAATTTATCGTAGTCTGTTTCACGTTCACTTCCTCCGATAACTTCACCATATCCTTCTGGAGCAAGTAAGTCAGCACATAGCACACGACTTTCATTTCCAGGTACTGGTTTCATGTAGAAAGCTTTAATCTCAGTTGGATAGTTGATAACGAATGTTGGTACTCCAAAGTGATTTGAAATCCATGTTTCGTGTGGTGAACCGAAGTCATCTCCATGTTCTAAGTGTTCGTAATCTGTATCTTCATCGCCTTCATGCGCTTGTAATAAATCAATCGCTTCATCGTATGTGATACGTTTGAACGGTTCGCTAATATATTTCTTCAATAATTCAGTATCACGTTCTAGAGTTTCTAAAGCGTGAGACGCACGGTCTAAAACGCCTTGAATTAAAGCTTTCACATATGCTTCTTGTAAGTCTAGAGACTCGTCATGTGTTAAGTATAAATACTCCGCATCCATCATCCAGAACTCAGTTAAATGACGACGAGTTTTAGATTTTTCTGCACGGAATACTGGCCCAAAGTCGAATACACGACCAAATGCCATTGCTCCAGCTTCTAAATATAATTGACCAGATTGTGTTAAAAATGCTGGTTCACCAAAGTAATCCGTTTCGAATAATTCTGTAGAATCTTCTGCCGCATTTCCTGAAAGAATTGGACTATCGAATTTAATGAATCCATTTTTATCAAAGAATTCATACGATGCGTATATAATCGCATTACGAATTTCCATAATAGCATGTTGTTTTGTTGAACGTAACCATAAGTGACGGTGGTCCATTAAGAAGTCAGTACCATGCTCTTTTGGAGTAATTGGGTATTCATGACTCTCACCGATTAACTCAATGTCTTTTACTAATAACTCATATCCTAATTTAGAACGAGTATCTTCTTGTACAACACCTGTTACGAATACAGAACTTTCTTGAGTTAATCCTTTTGCTAATTCAAAAGTTTCTTCATTTACATCAGCTTTCACTACAATTCCTTGGAAATAAGCTTTTCCATCACGTAATTGTAAGAACGCGATTTTACCGCTTGAACGTTTGTTAGTTACCCAAGCGCCAATGGTAACGGTTTGTCCAACGTAATCTTTTGCTTGATTCATTGTTATAGTTTTCAAAATATCACTCTTCCTTTACTTATATGATTCAATAAATTCCTTAATTCGATTAGCGGCTTCTCTTAATTCCTCTTCGCTATTAGCACAGCTGAGTCTTAGGAAACCGTTGCATCCAAAGTTCTCTCCGGATACTGTTGCAACCCCTGCTTCTTCGAGTAGTTTTAGAGCAAATTCTTCTGAAGAAGCTACGCCTACGATATGCATGGCTACTTTCACATTCGCGAATAAGTAGAACGCTCCTTTAGGCTTCTCACACTTAATTCCTTGAATGTCGTTTAATAATCCATGAAATACGTCGATTCTTCTTTGGAACTCGTCGCGCATTTCTTTTTTTCTAGCTTCAACATCTTCGTCAAAAGCGCGAATACCTGCATATTGTACAACCGCTGCAGGGTTACTTGTTGTGTGACTTGTTAAGTCATTTAAAGCTCTAATGATTCGCTTTGGACCAAATACATATCCAAGTCTCCATCCAGTCATCGCAACTGATTTTGATAATCCATTAATGACTAATGTGTTATTAAAAATCGCTTGGGATAAACTTGCCATACTGATGGAAGGCGCATCATACACTAATTCATAATAAATTTCGTCCGATATGACAAATACATTATGTTCTAATGCCCAATTTCCAATCGCTAGTAACTCTTCTTTTGTATACAAGAGCCCTGAAGGATTCGAAGGCGCATTGAGTACCAAGAGTTTTGTCTTATCCGTTACGTATTCATTTAGTAAATCGACTGTTAGTTTAAACGAATTTCTTTCTCTAGTTTCAATATACACCGGAATGCCATCCGCTAATTGAATTTGTTCGGCATAACTCACCCAGTAAGGAATTGGAATTAAAACCTCGTCTCCTGGATCTACTAATGTCATAAAGACAGAATACAGCGCAAATTTAGCACCCGCAAAAGTCGCAACTTGCTCCTTTTGCAAATCAATTCCATCTTTACGTTTATGAAAATCACAAATCGCCTGTCTTAACTTATCTATTCCCAAAGCTGGTGTATAATGATCGGTTTCGTGTTTTCTTAAAACATCAATGGCTGCCTCTGTAATCACTTCAGGTGTATTAAAATCAGGTTCACCAATCGATAAACTAATGATCTTTCTTCCCTGAGCTTTTAGTTCTCTAGCTTTTTGTGTCATCGCTAGAGTTCCGGAAGGCAAAATTTTCGATACTCTATCTGAAATTTTTACCATAAATCACCAATTTCTATATATTCTCAATATCTTTAATCCATTTACCATTTTTCGCTGAAATATAGTAATAACCAATACGTTGATTACTCATACGATAATTGACTTCCCATACAGGTTCCCCGTTTAAAAGGCCAAGTCTTGCTTCAAGCACTTCAACATCTGGTTTATCTTGTAATGTAATAGAACGAGCTTCTTGCTCATTGACCACTGCTGATTGTTGAAGAATTGTAACATCTCCACCTTCTTCAGGAATAATCGCATAGATGGCATTCCCGTCTTTATCTTCGCCCATAACGGTGTAATAAGACGTATCCGTATTGTACAAGTAAAACTTCGTTACTTTTGAAAATTCTACGGTTGGTGCCATCATCGTAAGTGCTTCATTTCGTTTCTTAATTTTTGGATCCACACTTACTAAAAAGATACTTGCAGCAGCTAAAAATAATAGAAATAAAGTGAGTAAAAGAATAAACATTGTTCTGCGTTTCATCAATTTCTCTCCTCTACTCTAATTTTCATAGATAATGGTATTATACGCTATTTAAAGCAAAAATACCACCATACATATAAGATGATGCCTTACATATTTTTATTCTTCCCTACGTTCAAACACTTCTTAAATGGTTTCTCTATAACCGTAGCGTTTTCCGGGAAAACACTTTTAACTTTCATCGCATATTTACTAATCGTTGCCCGAACATCTAACAACCAAATTTCGGCACTCTTTTGATGCGGTCTACTAAAACGTCCTAGCCCTTGATACAGTTGAAGAAGCATCATCTTCATCGCGTAATGGCCAAAATAAGAACGATCTTGTTCTTTCATTTCCAGTTGAATAATTTGTTGAGCCGTTGACACTGGATTTGGGAATGGCAATTTGGTGATTACGAGTGAATCAATCGATTGTCCGCCACTATCAAATCCTTCCCAGAAACTATAAACACCAAGTAAAATCGTATCATTTCTTTCTTGGAAACGACGTTGTATTCTTCGACCCATTTGAGGTCCTTTTTGGGCAAGAAGTTCAATTTGATGAGCACGGCAAAAGTCTTCTAACAGACTCTCTACTGCTAAGAGCGCTTCTACTGAATGCATCAATACGAGCATTCTTCCGCCCTTTCGCTCATAAATTTTTTCGATACAGTCTGCAATTTGTGCGTGATACTGTTGACTCGAGGAAGAATTTACGGCCACCAAATCATTAGGGATAAATATTTGATGGTCGGCAGTTTCTGCTTTTGTCTCAATCACCGTCAACTTCTCTTTTGCCTCTAACACATGGAATAACGGTGTAAACGTTGGAATCGTTGCTGAAATTCCAATTATTTGTCTCATCTTCTCACTAAACTGATTGAAGACTTGAATGACTGGTTTCACTCTTAATAATTCGAGAGTATTTTGTCCATACTGTTCTTTTTCTTCGATGACAAAATAATCACTACCATCTGTTTGAAATTGAGAGATTGACTCCATTAATTCTTTTAATAAATAACTACTTTCTTCAAACAAAGTGGTCTTATCCGCATTGGCTTGCAGCAAATTCATTACATCAGAGAGAGCCTTCTGCATAGCATTCACCATTTCACAGTGGATTGACTCCTTCCACTCGGTTGCCGTAAATACAAATGAATTGGTCAGTTGTTGTCCACTCTTCAACTCTTCAAACCATGTTTCATATAAATCACAGATTTCTAATAACTTGCGGTTCATGGTACGAGAGAGGTGCTCCTCTTCCTTTGAAAAATGGAACATCGCATTTAAGTGATGGTCAGACCATAATTGTTGCAACTCAAATAAATGAGAAAAGTTAACAGTAGTCGTGCCATATTGCTCTAGGGCATGCTCGAACTGTTGCACTTCATCAATCAGCACAACAGGTTTTACACGATGAGCGATCAATGAAGCGTACTGAATAAGGAATGCATGATTAGTAACCACAATTGGACTTTGTTGAACTGAAGCTACTGCCTTGTCCCAATACAGACTTCCTTCCTCATTTGCATCTTTTACCGATATTTCTTTCCATAACGTTGCTTGATGAAGCACTTGATTACATTCAGATAAATCACCTGTTTGCGTCTCTGTTATCCACACGAGTAACCCCATAATAGAAAGGCTGTTTCTTGCACTTCTCTCCTCTTTATACTTGTGAATTGCACGCTTGAAGGCTGTTAAATCAATATAGTGTCTTTGCCCTTTTATAGAAATTACAGGTGTCTTAATCTTTAACTCTGTAATAATCGGAGCGACACTATCCTCCATCAGTTGTTGTTGCAATAATAAGTTCGAAGTGACTATCCAGATTGGTTTTCTCTTACTCGCTTTTTCAAATGCTGCCAGTAAGTAAGCGTATGTTTTCCCTGAACCAGGGCTGGCTTCAATAAAATGCAAAGGTTCGTCAGTTTCAATCAACGATTCTATGGTGGTTATCATCTCACGCTGACTTACCTTATCTTCTAAGAATCCAGAGTCTACTAATTTCTGATAAGCTTCAAGTGCATTCGTTTTTCGTTTAGAAGACTTTAGTTCTACCTCTTTTACCGTTAGAGGAGAAACGACAAAACCTTGTTCTAAAGGAAATTCTTGTTTTTCTTCTTTTCCTTTTTCTTCTAAAATTTCCTCAAAAATAGTACCCGTATCACCTAGTAATTCTGCAGAGAATTCGGTTAGCTGTTTCAACGTGATCGTCGACAACTCTCGAAACTTAGTCTTCATTTTTAAGAATAGTTCAGCTGTTGCTCGAGCATCACTGCCTGCCGTATGTACTTGAGTATGACGAATCTCTAGCGTCTCTGTTAAATCACTAAGACGATAACTGAGTGCTGTTGGATAACAAATTTGAGCCAGTTGCACCGTATCGATGAGTGGCACTTCCAATTCTAGACCCAGTGCATCTTTTAAAGCAGACATAATAAAAGGTCCGTCAAACCCAACATTATGCGCGACGAGCGTTCGGTCTTCTAACAGATTAAAAATCGTCATTGCAACTTCATCAAAATAAGGAGCCGTTGCCACATCCGCATTTGTGACTCCTGTTAATAATTGGATTTCGAATGGAATACTTTTTTCAGGATTTATATTCAGTGAGACATACTCAATCACTTCATCGCCATCGATTAATGTACAACCAAATTGGAAAATTCGGTCCCCCGATTCGTATTTTGGTCCTGTCGTTTCCAAATCAATGACCGCATATTTTCTCATTATCCGAACGCTCCTTTCTAAAGAATTCCTACTTAATTAGTTTACTAACTTATTCCTCTTGTTGCAAACAGTAGAAAAGTTTGGTTCTATAATTTTTAGGGTTGATGGAAATTTTCCATCAACCCTATTTTAGTGTA
>CAKAPS010000067.1:0-9185 GCA_916719965.1 uncultured Streptococcus sp. | reverse complement strand
CGGTAGCCCTAGGGTGTTTTTATTAAATTCTCACTTTTTGGGGTCAGTCCCAGGCATCCGAATAGGGTGCCTTTTTTGTTTGCTGAGAGAGTATTTATAACGGGAGCAGTTCGTGATATACTATGCCAAAAGCTAGTATTAAAAAAGGAATAAAAGGGAGATAACAATAGATGGAATTATTGAGAATTTTAGCTGCTGAAGGGAATCCGTTTTGGGATCCAAAGGCAGTTCAAGAAGTAATCTGGATTTTAATGATATTTGGTTTGGTTGTTTTTGCAGGTATTGTAGCTCTTGCTTATGTTTTTATGAAAGCTGCAATTACAGTAGTTAAGTATAAACCAACAAACAACGAGGAAACGGTAGACCAAAATGAATCAATAGAAGCAACACCCAATAATGAAGAATAAAAATAAGCACTAATCCAATCCGATTTGCGGAGCGATTAGTGCTTTTCTTTTGGTTCTTTATCGTCTAGTGAATCCTCGTCATCGGGCAGATTCTCGATGAGATTAGCGAGTTTTTTCAACTCGTTATAGGTGCGAAGCATGTTGATACTTGTTACGATGCTTGTCGTTGCGAATAGACAGCAGAATAATGTGATAAAGTCAAATCCATTTCCAGGATAATGCGTCGTTGCTAGAAAGATAAAGAAGACGGCTAATATGATTTCAAAATATAGTTTTCTAAAGAAACTTTTTCGTGTCATCGCAATCATCCTTTCCTGTCAAAATCTTACAAAATTCCAGACAAATAAGCAAGTATTTATTCTTGATTTTTCCTGACCAAATGAGTATCATAAAACTATGAGTTAGCACTCAGTGTTTTTGAGTGCTAAAAAAGATGAAGGAGGATTTCATATGTTAAAGCCTTTAAAAGATAGAGTTGTTATTCAAATGGTAGAGCAAGAAGAAAAAACTGCTGGAGGATTATTCCTACCAACAACTGCTCAAGAAAAATTACAATTTGCAAAAGTCATCGCAACAAGCGAATTCACTGCTGCAGAAGACCGTCAAGTAGCGGTTGGCGATAAAGTCGTATTCGAGAAATATTCAGGAACAGAAGTTAAATTAGATGGTCAAGAATATATCATCGTGAAAGAAAAAGACATTATCGCAATTGTTGAATAAAGGAGGATACAACTATGGTGAAAGATATTAAATTTGCAGAAGACGCAAGAAGCGCCATGCTACGTGGTGTGGACGTTTTAGCGAACACAGTAAAAGTAACATTAGGACCAAAAGGACGTAATGTTGTATTAGAAAAAGCATTTGGTTCTCCACTGATTACAAATGATGGGGTAACGATTGCCAAAGAAATCGAATTAGAAGATCACTTCGAAAACATGGGTGCAAAACTCGTGGCTGAAGTGGCTTCAAAAACAAACGATATTGCCGGGGACGGTACAACAACAGCCACTGTTTTAACACAAGCAATCGTTCGTGAGGGATTGAAAAACGTAACAGCTGGAGCAAACCCAGTAGGCATCCGTCGCGGGATTGAACTTGCGACAAAAGCAGCGGTTGAAGAATTACACCGCATTTCTCGTCCGGTAGAATCAAAAGAAGCCATCGCACAAGTTGCGGCCATTTCTTCAGGTTCAGCTGAAGTCGGTGAATTAATCGCTGAAGCTATGGAAAAAGTGGGTAACGACGGCGTTATCACAATCGAAGAATCTAAAGGGATTGAAACAGAATTAGATGTTGTAGAAGGAATGCAATTTGACCGTGGTTACTTATCACAATACATGGTGACAGATAACGACAAGATGATTGCGACTTTAGACAATCCATTTATCTTAATCACAGATAAGAAAGTGTCAAACATCCAAGAAATCATTCCATTATTAGAACAAATCGTTCAGCAAGGACGTGCGTTATTAATCATCGCGGATGACGTGGATGGCGAAGCTTTACCAACATTAGTATTAAACAAATTACGCGGAACATTTAACGTGGTAGCTGTCAAAGCTCCAGGATTTGGTGACCGTCGTAAAGCAATGTTAGAAGATATCGCAGTCTTAACAGGTGCTCAAGTCATTACAGAAGACCTTGGCTTAGAATTAAAAGACGCAACATTAGCTCAATTAGGGACAGCTGGTAAAGTGGTAGTTTCTAAAGACAGCACTACAATCGTTGAAGGTGCAGGTTCTAAAGAATTAATCGCGAACCGTGTTGCTTTAATTCGCGCACAAGCACAAGATACAACAAGTGATTTCGACCGTGAAAAATTACATGAACGTCTTGCTAAATTATCAGGTGGAGTTGCCGTGATTAAAGTCGGTGCCGCTACTGAAACAGAATTGAAAGAGAAAAAACTTCGCATTGAAGATGCCTTAAACGCAACTCGCGCAGCGGTTGAAGAAGGAATCGTTTCAGGTGGGGGAACAGCTCTTGTGAACGTTCAAAAAGTCGTAGACGCTCTTGAATTAGAAGGTGACTTAGCTACAGGTGCGAAAATCGTATCTCGTTCATTAGAAGAACCATTACGTCAAATCGCAGAAAATGCAGGTCTTGAAGGTTCAGTCATTGTTGCTCGTTTGAAATCTGAAGAAAAAGGAATTGGATACAATGCCGCTACAGATGAATGGGTAAACATGATTGAAGCAGGTATCGTGGACCCAACAAAAGTAACACGTTCTGCATTACAAAATGCTGCATCTGTTTCAGCATTATTATTAACAACAGAAGCTGTGGTAGCTGACAAACCAGCTCCAGTAGCACCACCAATGCCAGGGATGGATCCGGGCATGGGTATGATGTAATCCAAAAGGACGAGGGGTGAAAGTTTTTCACCCCTCTTTTTCTTTTTGGAATAAAAAACACCGCAAGGTGCTTCTCGACAAAAGTGAACGAAGTTCAAAACTACGAACACTGAAGGATTTGTTTATAATAGCTGTAATGGGACAACGGTTCGAGCCTGTCGTCTCTCACCTCAAAAGCCTCAAAGGAGCCGTACGGAATGACTTCCTACGGCTCCTAATTCGCATTTTGTGTTATTCCCCATTACTGCTACTATAAAATCCTTCGTGTTCTCCGTTTTGAACTCTTTTTTAGGAGATACTTATAAAAAAGAGAGTGGAATAGAGAAAGAAAATAAGACCAACAGAAATGTTGGTCTTATTGTTATGCTTATGATAATAAAGTACGGCAGTGATCGTACTCTGGATACGAAGAGAATTCTGCGCTGAGGAAGTCTTCGATAAAGGAGAAGCGTTCTTTAAACATTGAACGGACAGCGTCAGACTCTGTATGCTCCAAGGCATAAGCCGCTACTTGCAGGAAGAGTTGTGGGTGCGTGTCTTGCAAGATTTCAAGGAGTCCCTCCAAGGTGTCGGGGTTTTCCTGTCCGATTTGTTGCAGCAAGGTATGGATGGAAATCCAGTCTTTCATATCATACGTTATGTCTTCGGTTGTTCCCTCAAGGCGAGCGAGGAAATCGTCGAAAGAGTTTGCCACTTCAAGCCACTGATCCATTTCAACGTCAATCAGACGGATGCTTGGTTCCTGTTCAACGCCATTTTGATAATCGAAGGCGTAGTAGACAGGTCCGTCTTGAAAAAAGACTACAAAGTACTCGGGCAACCCTGTCACTTCTGGAGACCATGCAGCATCCAGAATACTTGGGAAATACGGGCCTTCCTTAAAGCCACTCAGTCCATTACAGAGGGCGTAGTCGAGGCCAAAGCGCGTTGGTTCCACCGTTGTAATCTTAGTGTTCGTGAAGAATCCGGCACCATTTTGCACAAGAAAATCCACATAGCTCTGTGGTAGTGGAAAACGAGAAAAATTCTCCTTCGTCTGTGGAATAGGCGAGAATAACTGTTGCTGAATCATGGGGCTCCTTTCTACTACAAAATCCGTCTTAGGATGGATGCAGAAATTTTTACGTTTTGCTACTCTATCTTTACCAACTATTTTACACACATTTAGGAAAATATGGTACAATGAGGGTATTAAATCTAAAGGAGAGTGTCACAAAATGACAGTAGTATGGATTGTATTAGGAGTCTTAGCAGTAATTGTTCTATGGGCAATGTTTGCATACAACGGACTTGTACAACAAAAAAACTGGGTTCAAGAAGCTTGGGCGCAAATCGATGTTCAATTACAACGTCGTAACGACTTAGTTCCAAACCTTGTTGAAACAGTAAAAGGTTACGCAAAACACGAACAAGAAACATTAACTCAAGTAATTGCGATGAGAAACCAAATTGCAAACATGGGTAGCGATGTTTCACCACAAGAAAAAATGGAAGCATCTAACCAATTATCAGGTGCTTTAAAAACTATTTTCGCTTTAGCTGAAAGCTATCCTGATTTAAAAGCGAACGACAGCTTCTTAAACTTACAAGAAGAATTGACAAACACAGAGAACAAAATCTCTTACGCTCGTCAATTATACAATTCAAGTGTTGCGAGATATAACATCTCTATTCAATCAATTCCAACAAACATTATTGCTGGTTTTGGTGGATTCACTAAAGAAGAAATGTTAGAAACTCCAGTTGAAGCTCGTAAAGTTCCTGAAGTGAAATTTTAATTGACAGTTCATTAGTAGGGAGGGAGTGCTAGGATGTTATACCAACAAATTGCTTCCAACAAACGCAAAACGCTTGTCGTGATTGTGTTGTACATGGCGCTCTTCGTTGCAGTGGGTATCGGAATTGGATATTATGCTTTACGCAGTGTCGTCGCCGGGGTCATTATCGCCCTTGTTGCCGGCGGGTTGTATTCAATGATGATGATTGCAAATGCGACTAATGTAGTGATGCAATTAAACCATGCCAAAGAAATTACAGATAAAAATCAAGCACCAATGATTTGGAACATCGTCACTGATATGGCGATGATCGCAAAAGTGCCAATGCCACGTATCTTCATTATCGAGGACGAATCTCCAAACGCGTTTGCGACAGGAAGTTCTCCAGAAAAAGCTGCCGTGGCGGTTACAACAGGGTTATTAGAACGATTGAATCGTGAAGAACTCGAAGGGGTTATTGCCCACGAGTTTGGACACATTCGTAACTATGACGTTCGCCTTCAAACGATTGCTATTGCGCTTGGTGCCGTGATTGCCATGCTCGTCCAATTCGGAAGTCGCATGATGTTCTGGGGTGGCGGTAGTAGAGACCGAGATGATGATGACAACGGTGGTAGCGCAAATGCCATCTTCATGGTCATCGGTTTAATCGCGATGATTCTTGGACCATTTATGTCGACCATCCTGCAATTGGCCTTGTCACGAAATCGTGAGTACTTAGCAGATGCGTCAGCAGTGGAATTCACACGAAATCCATACGGACTTATCTCTGCGCTTCAAAAGATTTCAGAAGCTCCGCCAATGACGGAAGCCGACAAGAAGAGTGCGGCGTTATATATCTCAAATCCGTTTGGGGAAGAAGGAGATTCGCTCTTCTCAACGCACCCATCGACGGCCAATCGTATTAAACGATTAGAAAAAATGTAACCTGAGACTGAGGATTTCCTCAGTCTTTTTTGTTTTCTGAGAACTAGATTAGAATGTTGCTAAATTGTTACAAAAGAAAACGGTTCACACGTAAAAATGTAATCTAATATACATGTTTTAGTAGAAAGAAATCCTATATAATGGAACATGATAAACTCTATGGAGGTGAGACTGTGGCTAAACAATTGTATATCCATTACGATAGCGTATCGAACCATGTATTAACAAAGTCGATTGCGTTTCGTTTGTCTGCCTTACCACAGTCTGAGATTCCGCAAAACCTTCTTCTCTTAAACGGGAAGTCAAGCCTTGCCACACACGATCCTTATACGGGCTTCATGTGGGTGAAGGGGCGTAAAAATGTGTTAGCGTATCTCCAAGGGGTGGAAGAAGGCAAAGAGGCGCCATCGAACTGGGTGGACTTTGATTCGATTGATTTCGTACATCAATTAACGCCGCAAGAAATTGCAGACTTGCTGTATATTTCGCATGCGAAGACGCACTTGCATTCGCCGTTCTTCTATAAATTACAAAATAACTTTATTTACTTGTCACTTGAAAATGGCTACTCGAAAGTGTACTACCGTAAAATTGAGCAATTCTTGCCAATCCTATCGGCGCAAGTACAAATCGAGATGACAGATATCTTGAACGAGACACCGAAGTTCTTATTCTTTGGTGCAGACAAAGTGGCTTCAGCGATTTCCATCGAAGCGCTCAAAGAAATGATGCCATTGTATCGTGAAGGAATCAGCTTGGCTTTTGATAAAGTCACAAAGAAAGAAGACAGCTACGAAGTGCCAATCTTCTTAACAGAAGACCGTTATCATTATGCCGATAAAGAAGTGACACAAAATGTCCGCATCGGACAACTCTCTTATAGCGAAATGTATCAAAACTGGAAGATTTCAGCAAAACTTCCAATGAATGACGCCATCTAAAGCACTTTTCACAGCGAATGTGAGAGGTGCTTTTTTAATCCCTTGGCCGTAACTTGTAACCATTGGGCCGTTTTGTTATACTGAAAAGTGCAAGGTTATTTTCAAAATAACGTTCGAAGAGCCTAAATGAGGCGGTTCGCAGCACGCGAATAGTTTGGAGGATTCATATGAAAATTGTAGTAATTTACGGCGGTAAGAGTGCAGAGCACGATATTTCAATTTTAACAGCCGGTTCAATTATTAAAGAAATTTATTTCGAGTATTACGATGTGCAACCAGTGTACATTACAAAAGAAGGAACATGGTTAAAAGGAGAAGCGTTAAAAGCTCCTGTAGCTTTTGACCAAGCACTTCGTTTAACAGAAGGACCTGTAGCACATTTTGCGACAACAGAAGGCGAAACATCAACAGGCGTTCGCATCCAACCATGCGATATTGCTGGACCAGATACAGTAGTATTCCCAATCTTACACGGACCAAACGGGGAAGATGGAACGATTCAAGGATTATTCGAAATCTTAGACTTACCATATGTTGGGTGTGGCGTATTAGCCAGCGCAAACGGAATGGACAAAATTGCCAGCAAGCATTTATTCCAGCAAGCAGGCATTCCACAAGTGCCATTCGTACCTTTTGTGAAAGCTGATTTCGAAAAATCACCAGAAGCCATCTTCACACGTGTGGAAGGAACATTACGCTACCCAGTCTTCGTGAAACCAGCGAATATGGGTTCTAGTGTTGGGATTTCAAAAGCAACAAACCGTGAAGAGTTAACAGCAGCCATTGAAGAAGCATTGAAATATGACCGTCGTATCGTCGTCGAACAAGGAATCGACGCACGCGAAGTCGAAGTAGCGGTTCTTGGAAACGACGAAGTGAACACATCTGTGGTTGGGGAAGTCGTGAAACAAGCAGGCTTCTACGATTACAACGAGAAATACATTAACAACACAACAACACTTCAAATTCCAGCAGCGATTCAAGAAGAAGTCTCTGCTAAAATTCGTGAGTATGCTGTAACAGCATTCCGTGCCATTGACGGTAGTGGCTTAACACGTTGTGATTTCTTCTTAACCGAAACAAACGAAGTGTTTATTAACGAAGTGAATACAATGCCAGGGTTCACACAATTTAGTATGTATCCAAAACTTTGGGAAGCAATGGGCATTTCCTATAAAGATTTAGTCGAAGAACTCATTCAATTAGCGTTGAAACGCTATAACGATCGTCACGCGAGATAAGGGGTAGAAAGATGAGTATTGGAACAGTTGCTGAAATTACAAAAGCCGTCGAAGCGATTGATTATCAATCAGCACATCGATTTGAAGTCATCGAATCTGTGGCTTTCGACACACGAAAATTAGGGCCAAACAGCCTTTTCGTGCCACTTCAAGGTCAAACAGACGGACATGATTATATTGAACAAGCGATTCAAGCAGGCGCAACAGCTGTGTTATGGGGCAAACAAGATGTAACGCCACCAGATGGAATCTGCGCCATTTGGGTGGATGACCCACTTCAAGCTTTTCAAAAATTAGCGAAATGGTATTTAGAAAAAGTATCACCACGCATCGTTGGAATCACAGGTAGTTCTGGGAAAACAACGACAAAAGATATGACAGCAGCCGCTCTAGGCGCACGCTACCGTGTCTATAAAACACAAGGGAACTTCAATAACGATATTGGCTTACCACAAACGATTTTAGATATGCCCGAATCAACTGAAGCACTTGTCTTAGAGATGGGAATGAGTGATTTCCACGAAATCGAGTTCTTATCAAAATTAGCACGCCCAGAAGTTGTTGCGATTACCCTCATCGGTGAATCGCATATGGAACAATTGGGAAGCAAGGAAGGCATTGCCAAAGCCAAACTTGAAATCCTTTCTGGACTACAAGAAAATGGAACCTTTATTTATCCAGCACATGAAGAGTTAATTACAGCAGGGATTGCACAAGCTGAAAAACCAGCAACCTTCAACATCGTTACAGTCGGTGAAGGAAGCAAGGAACTTTCAGCTAAGAACATCGAACTGTATTCAGACCACACTGCATTTGAATTAGTGACGCCAACTGAAATTGTGGCGGTCACTTTACCAGTCCTTGGAGCGTACAACGTTTCAAACGCACTTTTAGCCATTGAAATTGCACGTACATTAGACGTTCCACTCTCAGACATCGTGTCTGCCTTAGCGAACTTCGAATTGACGAAGAACCGTACGCAATGGGTGAAAGGCCAAAACGGAGTAGCCATCTTGAATGATGCTTACAACGCCAGCCCAATTGCGATGAAATCGGTCATTAAGTCATTTGTTTCTGTTGAAGCAACAGGCCGTCGCGTTCTCGTTCTTGGGGATATCCGCGAACTCGGAGAACATTCGAAAGAATTGCACGCCAGCATCTCAGAAGTCATTTCTCCAAGCGAAGTCGCACTTGTGTACTTGTACGGCGAAGAAATGGAAGCACTCTATGATGCGTTGAAAGGCCAGTTTGAAGCAGCAGCGCTTCACCATTATATGGATAAAGCAGCCTTGATTGCTGACTTGAAAGCTGAACTCAAAGAAGGCGACCAAGTCCTTATCAAATCAAGCAACGGCACAGGGTTACTCGCCGTCGTCGATGCCCTAAAAGCAGAATAGCAAATGTAAAGTAAAGCGAGAGACGCCAAAGCGTCCCTCGCTTTTTTCGTCCCCTCCCTGAGAACTATCTATTATAAAGTATTCCCATTTCTCAACCGCACCACGAGAAGCAAACCCACCCGCCTCCTCCCGTTTTTTAC
>CAKAPS010000066.1:0-9198 GCA_916719965.1 uncultured Streptococcus sp. | reverse complement strand
ACACTAAAATAGGGTTGGTGGAAAATTTCCATCAACCCTAAAAATTATAGAACCAAATAAAGTTTATTCTCACATTTGTTTTTCTCTAATCATACCCACTCGATTTTCGTCAATATAGCAAAAATGATGCTTACGATAGAGCTTATCTGCAGGAACTTTAGCTAGTAAAGTGATAAAACTACTCTCATGTGTGTTTTCATCAAACCACTGATCAATCATTTCCATTATTTTATTTGCGATACCGCGTCTTTGGAACTTTTTATCTACCATAATATCGGATACGACAAAAGTGACACCACCATCGCCAACAATTCTTCCTAGACCAATGAGTTCATCATCTTCATAAACAGAAACTAAGAAAAGAGTTCCTTCAAGTGCCTTTTTCACTTCAGAATGAGGTTTAGTGCTATTCATTCCAGCATTTACTCTTAATTGATTATAAGCTTCTACGCTAGGGGTTTTATGAGTAAATTCCATAAAACGATTCCTCCAATAACTTTTTGTTCTTAATTGTTGCAATCACAACTCTTCGTAATCAGGATGGTCTTTGATATAGATTGCTGCGTAAATGGCATCTACTAAAACGGCTGGGAAAGCGAAGGCCATTAAAGCGCCAGAGAAAAAGCCGAAAATCATTTGTATGTAGTCTGTAATCACGGCAATGACCAATAGAATAAAGCTCAGGACTTTAGCAATATTGAATAGGAGTGCTTTCTTCTTACTATTCACCTCATACGTTTCCCATCGATTGATCTTCCAAATTTTCCCTTGATTTTGTGGAAGGTAATACCATGCGTAAATGACGGTCATTACTATAAATAGAAGTACTATTGGAATGACATAAAATAGCGTCAACTTGGACTCGTAGAGCTTTAAAGCGCTGAAGGGTGTTTTGTCATCGGTAACCATCAGTAGGAAGATAAAGGTAAAGGTGAGTAAGACGGTCCAAACGACTAAGGCCACTAGAATATAAGTGAAAGACTTAAAGCGATTGATGAGAGGCGTAAAAAGTCCAAAGAGAGCACTGCCGATATTTATCACTGTCGCACTCAAGAATAGGACCTTAATTATCCCTATTGGGTCATTATACCCTGCAACAAAATATAGAAACGCAGTAAATGGAAGCATAAGCCAAGGGAAGAATTTAATGTACCCAAGACTCACTTCGTTCGTAATTAATGGACCATGGTACCGGTCGGCGGTTTGATTGCTTCTTTGTTTTTTTAATTTCTTGGTTTTTCTAGAACCAGGAGTTGTCTCTGGAGATTCTTTCTTTTTCAGTAAAAACTTTAGCATTCTTTTTCCTTTCAATAGCTTGGATAAATGTATTTCTACTATACCACAAAGCGGGTGATGCAGTATCCAACGAGCACTCCTTATATAAATAATGTCATATTCAGGTCATATAAGACGCGTATACTGGAAAGTACCATTTGAAAAAGGAGCAAAAAGATGAAAATTGCATGGAATGAAATTAAATACCAACCGAAAAAATTTATATTAATTGAGGTTCTTATCGTGATTATGATGTTCATGGTCATTTTCCTATCAGGCCTAACAAACGGATTAGGGCGCATTATTATGGCGCAAATTGATACATTTGGGGACGTTCATTATATTCTTTCGAAGGATTCAGAAGGAGTGATTCCTTACTCAACGCTAACAAGCGAAGAATTAACGGAGATTGAAGACCTTCATTTAGAAAATGAAACAGGACTCGTGATTCATCGTTCGACGTTTATGAAAGAGGACGAGGAAGGTTCGCAAGACGTGACGTTCTTTGCGATGGATACGTACAAGCATTTAACGATTAAGACAGAAGAGGGTTATGCTGCTGCGGATTTAGCCGAAAACGAAGTGATTTTAGATGAATCTTATAAGGCAAAAGGCATCCATGTTGGCGATACGATTAAAGACAAGTCTTCGGAAGTAATGCTTAAAGTAGTAGCTTTTGCTAAAGACGCAAAATACGGACATAGTTCAGTGGCCTTCATCAGCTCGAAAACACTGGAAGAAATGCGTCAAAAGAAAAATCCAAACTACACTTGGCAACCACAAGCCATCATCACAAGCCAAGTGGTAACAGCCGACGACTTATCAGAACAGTTGATGGTCTCAAACAAACAACAAATCATTAATAAAATCCCAGGATACACTGCGACGAATATGATTTTACAAACAATGACTTGGGTATTACTAATCGCCTCAGCCGCAATTCTAGGAGTATTCTTCTACATCCTAGCCTTGCAAAAACTAAAACAATTCGGAGTGTTAAAAGCCATCGGAATGTCTATGGGACAAATTACAAGAATTCAATTATCGCAAGTTGGAATTCTTTCCGTTATCGGAATTGGTGTCGGACTAGGGCTTGCCTTAGCATTGACGCCATTCTTACCGGTAAGCATGCCGTTTTATATGCGAGCAGAAGATAATGTGGTAATTTCTGCAAGCTTTATCGTCTTCTCGATTATTTGTGGGGCGTTATCTCTATTAAAAATTAAGAAAGTGGATCCAATCGAAGTGATTGGTGGAAATGGTGAATAAGATGTCAGTGATTGAATTACAACAGATTAAAAAATCATACGCAGACGGCAATCAAATGCACGATGTGATTAAAGACTTAAGTTTAACCGTTGAACCGCAAGAATTTGTGGCTATTTTAGGTCCTTCAGGTTCAGGGAAATCAACGCTTCTTTCTATCGCAGGATTACTCTTATCGGCTGATAGCGGTGAGATTATTATCTGCGGACAAAACTTAACGAATGTAAAACAAAGTGAATGGACGAAGAAAAGATTGGAATTGCTTGGGTTTATTTTCCAAGACCATCAATTACTTCCATACATGAAAATCGGGGACCAATTAGAAGTGGTCGCGAAACTAAAAGGGGAAAAAGACGCTGCGAAACGCAAAGCAGAAGTTAAAGGTTTATTAGCAGAACTAGGCATTGAAGATTGCTACGGACAATACCCAAATCAAATTTCAGGTGGACAAAAACAACGTGCTGCGATTGCGCGTGCGTTTATTGGAAATCCACAACTCATTTTAGCGGATGAGCCGACTGCCAGCCTGGACCCTGAACGTGGTCAAGAGATTGCGCAATTGATTCAACGCGAAGTGAAATCGAAACATAAGAGTGCCATTATGGTGACGCATGACCGTTCTGTTCTCGAATATGTAGATACAGTTTATGAAATGAAGAAAGGGAAGTTAGTTCGTCTAGAGGCAGTTGTGCTATAATGTTCCAGAAAGAAGGTGGAGCTATGTTTAGAATATTAGTTGCTGAAGACGATCATGCGATTCGCACCTTAATTACAACCAAGTTAAAACAAGAAAATTATACAATTTATACAGCCGAAAATGGGGAAGAAGCACTGTTGCTCATGGAGAAACATCAAGTGGATTTATTAATTTCTGATATTATGATGCCAGTGATGGACGGCTATTCCCTTGTAAAGGCACTTCGAGAAACGAAACATACCTTACCGATTTTAATGATTACGGCAAAGTCTCAACTAGAGTCTCTAGAAGAAGCTTTTACACTCGGGGTCGATGATTATATGGTGAAACCGATTCGCTTAGAAGAATTGGCTTTACGTGTTCGAGCACTGCTGAGAAGAGCGCAGTTGGAAACGGAGAAAGTATTGCGTTTCCCGCATACAAAACTCGACTACAATGCGTTAACATTAACGGATATAGAGACGGATACAGTTTATCAAATTCCAAAAAAAGAGTTTTATGTACTCTATAAATTATTGAGTAATCCAGAGAAGATTTTTACGCGTCTGGATTTACTGGATGATATTTGGGGGATGGAAGAAGACCTCGATGAACGATTGGTGGATGCATGCATTAAAAGGGTTCGCCAAAAATTTAAAGACAATCCGGACTTTGATATTGTGACGATTAGAGGATTAGGGTATAAGGGGACGGTTAAAAATGGATAAACAAAAAGAATTACAGTTCCCACTAAGAAACTACTTTGTCCATATGTTTTGTAGTGTATTAGTCACAACCAGTATCATTGCACTCATGACCGTATTTGTGTTGAAAAATTGGTTTTATGTAGAAGTGAGTTTTCAATCATGGTTACTGATTTTTAGCTTTATCATTATCGTTGTAGGGAGCCTTGCGATGTGGTACGGTTCGGTACATTTAACACGGCCAATCTCAGAGTTGAATGAATCGGTAAAGGCGATTTCTAGGGGTGATTTTAACCGAAAGATTCCGCGTAAACCTTATCCGAAAGATACCGCAAAATATCATAACGAGTTGGACCAGCTTTCTCAGCATGTAAATCAGATGGTGGAGGACTTGAAGCGGACGGATGAACACCGCTCGGCATTTATCGCCAATCTGTCGCATGAATTGAAGACGCCGATTGCTTCCCTTGTTGGGGTGAGCGATTTGTTGGCGGATGAGAAATTAGATGAAACGACTCGTAAAGAATTGACGACTATCTTGCAGTCGGAGAGTTTGCGATTAAGTCGTCTATGTGATGGGATTGTGACACTCACGAAGATGGAGCGCGATTTTGAACCAAAGAAAAAATCGGTTCATTTAGATGAACAAATTCGACATGCTGTGATTTTAATTACGGAGAAGTGGAAGCAAAAAGAAATTGACTTGACGTTTACGAGTCAGCCTGTTCATTGTGTGACGGATCCAGATTTAAGCATGCAAGTGTGGACGAATCTGCTTGATAATGCGGTGAAGTACTCTGGAGATAGCGTGCATTTGACGATTGATATTCAAGAAGTAGATGATGCGATTAGAGTCACGATTGCCGATAATGGAATGGGAATGAGCGAGGAAGACCAACGACATATTTTTGAGCAATTTTACCAAGTGGAAGGTTCTCATGTGCAAGAAGGAAATGGCCTAGGCCTTGCGATTGTAAAAACGATTGTAGAACGCCTTGGCGGAACTATCACAGTAGAGAGTGAACTCGGAAAAGGTAGTGTGTTCCAAGTGGTGCTACCAAAGTAAAAATTAGCTTTTGGTTTTAGCGAAAGTTGACAGTCTTCTGTTAAACGCTATAATGATATTGATGAATGTTCATTGAGGGCAGAAAGGTTCCTGCCGCACCTCAAACAGAGGTACCTGAGATGACGAGGTTACTGAACGTCCAATGAATATTAGTAAAGGCAACTCAATAAGAGTTGCCTTGTTTTTTTTTATTTACGATTTAACCTAGATGAAAATTTTCTCGGAATTCAGGATTGTCTTCCCATTCTTCTTTAGTGAAGTCACCAGTTAGAGTATGTTCTTCTGAAAATACGAGAACACGTTGGATAACCTCTTGAATTTGTTCGTAATGGTGTGAGGAAATAATCAGCGTTTTTCCTGCTGCTTTTAACTCTTGTAGTAATTCCGCGATGAGGCGTTGGTATTTTGGTGAGAGGCCGTTAAAGGGCTCATCAAACAACAATACGCTTGGATTCATCGTGAGCACACTAGCAATCGCCACGAGTTTCTTTTCCCCGCCTGATAGGTGGTAGGGGATACGGTCCCTTAGGTGTTCGATTTCTAAAAGTGCCAGTGTATCATTCACTCGCTGTTCGATTTCTTCTTCGGGCAATCCGAGTTGACGTGGACCGAAGGCAAGTTCTTCAGCAACCTTCGTATTGAATAGTTGAATGTCGCTGTTTTGGAAAATCAAACCGACTTGTTGGTATAAATGGCCGGCATTACTTGGGTCTTTTAAGAAATCTGCGTCCACCATCCAATCGTTAAATTGATATTGTCCAGAAGAGAGCGGAAGTAGGCCTACCAAAATTTTAAAGAGTGTAGATTTCCCGGCTCCATTCGGTCCCATTAAGGCCACGGTTTCTCCTTTATCGATATGAAGATTGATGTCGTGGATTCCGATGTCTTCGGTGTAGTGATAATTTCCATCATGAATTGTAATCATAAGCGGTCCTTTCTAGCGTAGCACGGTTGTTACGGCAACCAGCACGATTAATTCGAGTAATAATAAGACGTCCTCTTTCTTCCAGTGGAAAGGGGCTTTTTGTTTAACGCCCATTCCGTAGCCTCGAAGCGTCATAGCCTCGTAGACTTCTTTCGTATGGTTTTTCGACGATAAATACAAGAGCCCAAGAATCGATCCAAATAACCCTAGATTGACCTTTTGTCCGATGGTTCGCAGTTGAACACATTCGATTTGTTGCTGTAGATGTTTTCCGAGAATATACGTATATTTCATCGCGAGTTCAATTGTCTGAATCATCGTTTTTGGAAAATGCAACTGGCGAAGCGCCTCAACGAGTTGAACGCTTGTCGTTGTGGCTAAGAATAGCGACAAGTTTAAGACCAGAATTCCTGTACGACCAAGGAAGATGCCGCTGTTTTGGAAGCCTCTTAGAAGAATACTTGGCAAGAGGACAATCGCTGTAAAGATAAGTACGCGCGTGAGGACCCTCCAAAGACGAAGGAGCGCTTCTCCTGGAAGAAAGGCGATATGGGCTAATAGGAAAATCGCCAAAATCCAAAGTTGGATAGTAGAGTGGCTGAGTGTAATCAGAATGGCTAAGCACACAAAGTAAACGAGCCGCATCCAAGACGAAGATTTCGCCTTAAATGCGGGTGTCGTTTGTTTCATTTTGCCGAGTAGACGGCGCAATGAGTTAATATTCATTTGTAAATATTGATGGCTTTTCGAAGAGGCAGCGAGTGCTTCTTCTCTTTGTAGCCAGTCAGGTAGTTTACGCATGAGATACTTTTGCTCCATTCATTGTTCGAATCATTTTTCCTAAAATATAGAAAATCAATAGTGCAGTGATGGCTGATAAAATATAACCCACTGCGATGTTTGTTCCTGGAATCGTGTAATCACTGAAGAGGGCTTCAAATGAAAATCCATTTTCGATTCCTGCTGGGACATTATTCATCATTTCAGCAAGTTCGTCGGCGGACCATTCTCCAAAGGCTGTTCCTTCTGCTAATAATCCTAGTGGGCTTAATACGACTAAGGCGATTAAGACATAGCGGATTTTCTTTACGAAAGAAGTCGTATTCACTGAAGTAGGTGTGTATAGTTCTTGTGGTGCCACTTGTTTCACGAAACGATAAATGACATAAGTGAAGAATACTTCAACAGCGCCGGCAATCGTTAAGTGAGTTACCATCATGGCTGGAATCGTAACCGCTAATCCATAAGGGTTATACAGTGGTTCGCCTCCTTGAGTGGCAATGATTGGTTGAATTCCAAGTTCAATGGATGTTAAGAATGCAGCCACGTTAATTCCTACGTAAGAACCAACGAGAACTCCGGCTGTTTCGTGGTTTTGTTTACGGAAGAAGTTGTAAACGGCGTATCCGATAAATGGCATTGCAATCGCCATGTTGAAGATATTTGCGCCAAGAGCGATGATGCCTCCGTCTCCAAATAGAAGTGCCTGTAAGAAGAGGGCAACGCTAAGTGCCAGACTTGCCGCATACGGTCCAATTAAGATTGACAGTAACACACCGCCTACAGCGTGAGCAGTAGTACCACCAGGGATGGGAACATTAAACATCATTAATAAGAAAGAAAGAGAAGCCGCAATTCCAAGCATTGGTGCTAGTTCTTTGTTTTCCTTTAATTGTGCTTTTACTTTTGTAATGGATAGACCTACAACGGGTGCAGCCGCAACTGCTAAAACAGCACATGATGCGGGGCTCAAGTAATTATCTGGTATATGCATAACAAATTCTCCATTCATATTTTTCTAAGTTGTTAACAGAATATCACAACTGAAAAAATGAGTTCGTTGCAAAATAAGTTTAACAAATGTTACTGATAGATGTTGAGTCACTTTCTTAGAATTCCTATGGTGAGAGTCGTATACTATAGATAGAACTGTTAAGGAGGATTTGCAAATGGAATTTATTAAAGAAGAAAAAGCGTTTAGACATTACAATGCAGCTGGAGAAATGGATGCTGAAATCACATATATCCCTAAAGGAGAAGGAGTGATTGATGCGAACCATACATTTGTGGATCCAAGCCTACGCGGACAAGGAGTTGCACGTCAGTTAGTGGACAAATTAGCAGACTTTGCTAGAGATGATAACTTAAAGATTCATGCAACATGTCCTTATGTCGTTGCTTTATTCGAAAAAAGTACTGAATACGATGATGTAAAAATATAAAAAAAGTGTTAATTCATATAAATAATTATTTAAATTCACAACTTATTCATAAATGAGCACTATAATTTAGCCATACCCAATAAAACACCTAAGGTTTACTTCTCCCAAGTAAAAAAATGAACTCCCAACATTTTTTTATTAGTAAACCCTCCTAACCTTTTCCCGCTGTTCCCAAACAGCGGGTTTTTTTGTTTTGGAAAAAGGGGTATTTATGATAGTATGGACAAAGACCAATAGAAAAGGAGACGCTCATGAATCAAAATCACTATTATACAAATCAACCGAATAGTAAGAGCCAAGAAAAACATTTTAGCTATGTTTTAAAGGGATTCACATTCCAGTTTGCTAGTGATAATGGAGTGTTCTCGAAAAACACGATTGACTTTGGAAGCCAATTGCTGATTGAATCGTATGAGGTGCCAACCCATCTTACACAAGGAAAACTCCTAGATGTCGGTTGCGGTTATGGTCCAATGGGATTGTCCTATGCAAAGGCAAATCCTGAGATGTCTGTGGAAATGGTCGATGTCAATGAACGTGCCATGGATTTAGCAAAACGGAATGCCGAAGCGAATGGAATTCAGAACGTAACGATTCACGAAAGCAATACGTATGACAATGTCCACGCGAAGGATTATTCAGTGATTATTAGTAATCCACCGATTCGTGCCGGGAAAGAAGTCGTGCATCGCATTTTAAAAGAGGCTTACGACCACTTAGTAGAAGAAGGGCAACTCGTCATCGTGATTCAGAAAAAACAAGGGGCTCCGAGTGCGCAAAAGAAAATGCAAGAGGTTTTTGGGAATGTAGAACGCATTGCACTCGATAAAGGGTATTGGATCCTTGTGAGTACAAAAGAAAAAGGGGAATAAAAATGGAAAAGATTGAAGAAAGAAGAAATCAAAAAACACCAAAGCAGCCAAAGAAGAAATTTAACTGGCGCATTTTCCTAGCAACGATTTTATTTATTATTGCTGGGGTCTTATTTGCGGCAGGTCCAATTCGTACGTTCTTGCTTTCTCGTTTGCAAAGTCAACAAATTGAAGCTGCTTCAAACATTACTT
>CAKAPS010000065.1:0-9288 GCA_916719965.1 uncultured Streptococcus sp. | reverse complement strand
TTCAAAATAAGCACCTCTTAACTAAAATTTTACATTTTGTTACATAATTTTTACGGATATTAAGAGTATACGACGATTTGCGTGTTCGTGCAACGTTCCCCTACACAAAAGAATTTATCCTACTATAATGAATAACGAATTAGTTTTTAGATGGAGGAAAAAAGGATGACAGAAACAAAACACGAAAGATATTTACGTTTGAAAAAGGAAAAACAAATGAAAGCTTTAAAGGCTGCAAATAAAAACTTACAAAAGACAGTAGCAGTTGTTGGGGCGACGACAGTAGCGGGATTAGTACTTGCGCCAAAATCACATGCATATACAGTAACTTCAAATCAAGTACAATCACCAGCACAACAATTCTTGAATAAAATTATTCCTGCAGCTCAACAAGCTACAGAAGGTAAAGATGTATATACTTCAGTAATGATCGCACAGGCAGCGTTAGAATCTGCATGGGGAACTAGTGCGCTATCTGCTGAACCAAACCACAACTTATTTGGTGTGAAAGGGAACTACAACGGTCAATCTGTAAACATGTATACATTAGAAGATGCTGGAGCGCAAAAATACTATGGTATTTACGATAACTTCAGAAAATATCCTTCTTACAAAGAATCTATGGATGACTATGTAGATAAAATCATCAATGGTATTAAAGGTGCTCCACTGTTCTATTCAGGTGCATGGAAGAGCCGCACAAACAGCTATCAAGATGCTACACGTTACTTAACAGGACGTTATGCAACAGATACTGCATATTACGCAAAATTAAACCGTATTATCGAACAATACGGATTAACAAAATATGATAATGGTACTGCAACTGCGATTGCTGCTGGTATTGAAGAAAGAACTTCTTCTGCTGGCGGACAATATACAGTTCAAGCAGGTGATACCTTATACGGTATCAGCCGTAAAGCTGGTGTAAGTGTGGACCAATTATTAACTGTGAATGGTTTATCAACTTCATCAGTGATTCGTCCTGGTCAATCATTATCTTTAGGCACACCATCAAAACAAACAAACTCTACAGTAGCTACAACAGTAAGCACAAAATCAGTTTTAAATACTGCTAAAGCAACTGCAAATGGATACTACACAGTTAAAGCAGGAGATACATTATATGGAATTAGCCGTAAATTCGGTATGAGTTTATCTCAATTAGTTTCAGCAAATGGAATTTCTACTTCAAGCGTAATCCAACCAGGTCAAACTTTACGTGTTGTAGGTGGCGAATCTGCATCAACAGTTGTTAAAACAAATACTGCTTCAACTCGTACAAGTGGAGGTAACTACATTGTTCAACCAGGTGATACTTTATACAGTATTGCACGCCGTTCAGGAATGAGCTTAAACACATTATTAAGCATCAACGGATTATCACAATCATCAGTGATTTTCCCTGGACAAAGCTTAACAGTTGGTCAATCAGATGGACGTACAGTATCTGCTGGATACACACCATCTAAAACAACAGCGTCTTCAACATCAACTTCTGGAACATATACAGTTCAAGCCGGTGATACTTTATACAGTATCGCACGTCGTTCAGGCATGAGCTTAAACACATTATTAAGCATCAATGGATTATCACAATCTTCAGTAATCCGTCCTGGCCAAACATTATCTGTTTCAGGAAATGCTAGCCAAACAACTGCTACACAAGTAAGCTATCAATCAGCTGGTGCTTCAACAAGCAACGGAACTTACACAGTTAAAGCAGGAGATACTTTATACCGTATTGCTTACAACCACGGTATTTCATTAACAACATTGTTATCAATCAACGGCTTATCAGAAACAAGCACAATTCGTCCTGGTCAACAATTAGTAGTATCTGGTTCAGCAAAAGCAACAACTTCAACTACTAAAGCGACTACAGTAAGCTATTCAACTGGTGCATCAACTCACACAGTTCAAGCAGGTGATACTTTATTCCGTATCGCTAAGAATAACGGATTAACATTATCTGAATTAAGAGCTTTAAACGGCTTAACTTCAAATACTATCCGAGTTGGTCAAGTGTTGAAAGTTTCTAAATAATCTGCTAGAATAATATTCACAAAAGCAGATAGAGGAATAGTAAGTTTCTTTGATAGACGTAGAGAGTGCATGGCTGGTGAAAATGCATCATTTCAATAAACTGAACTCGCCTTTTAGCTGAACTCTGAACTAATAGTAAGAGTTTCCGCCTCGCCAGCGTTACAGGTAAGAAGAGTAAAATTATTAGGTGGTAACACGTATTGCGTCCTATCTGTCATTGACAGGTGGGACGTTTTTTATTTTGAAAGGAGTGATTAGATGACATTTAATCATCTAGAAATCGAGCCAAAATGGCAAAAATATTGGAAAGAACATCATACGTTTAAAACAACAGAAGATGCTTCTAAGAAAAACTTCTACGCATTAGATATGTTCCCTTATCCATCTGGACAAGGACTTCACGTAGGTCACCCAGAAGGTTACACAGCAACAGATGCCGTTTCTCGTATGAAGCGTGCACAAGGATATAATGTACTTCACCCAATGGGATGGGATGCATTTGGTCTTCCAGCCGAGCAATATGCTCTAGATACAGGAAATGACCCTGCAGAATTTACTAAAGTGAACATTGCAAACTTCAAACGCCAAATTAATGAATTAGGATTCAGCTATGACTGGGACCGTGAAATTAATACAACGGATCCAGAGTACTATAAATGGACTCAATGGATTTTCACAAAACTAGTAGAAATGGGACTTGCGTATGAAGCTGAAATTCCAGTTAACTGGTGTCCAGCGCTTGGAACAGTGCTAGCAAACGAAGAAGTGATCGATGGTAAGAGTGAACGTGGAGGACATCCTGTTTACCGTAAACCAATGAAACAATGGATGTTGAAAATCACAGCTTATGCCGACCGCCTATTAGAAGATTTGGATGATCTAGATTGGCCAGAAAGCATCAAAGATATGCAAAGAAACTGGATTGGTCGTTCAGAAGGCGCTCAAGTTCGTTTCAACGTTAAAGGTACAGACGAAAGCTTTGAAGTCTTCACAACACGTCCGGATACTTTATTTGGAGCGACTTATAACGTATTAGCACCAGAACATGAATTAGTTCAAAAGATTGTCACTCCTGAACAAAAAGAAGCAGTGGATGCTTATATTGCAGCTGTTTCTACAAAATCAGACTTAGAACGTACAGAACTTTCTAAAGAAAAAACAGGAGTATTCACTGGTGCATACGCAATTAACCCAGTAAACGGAAAAGAAATTCCAATCTGGATTGCGGACTATGTATTAAGTACTTATGGTACAGGTGCGATCATGGCTGTTCCAGCTCACGATGAACGCGACTACGAATTCGCTAAAGTATTTGGATTAGACATCATTCCAGTCATCGAAGGCGGAAACGTCGAAGAAGAAGCATACACTGGTGACGGTGTGCATATTCATTCAGATTTCCTAGATGGATTGAATAAAGCTGATGCGATTGCAAAAATGAATGAATGGCTAGAAGAACATGGCGTAGGAGCAGCTAAAGTAAGCTATCGTCTACGCGACTGGTTGTTCTCACGCCAACGTTATTGGGGTGAACCAATTCCAGTGATTCATTGGGAAGACGGTACTATGACAACTGTTCCTGAATCTGAATTGCCATTAGTATTGCCTAAAACAGATAAAATTCGTCCTAGTGGTACTGGGGAATCTCCACTGGCTGCAATTGAAGACTGGCTTTATGTCACAGACCCTGTAACAGGTAAGAAGGGTCGTCGTGAAACAAATACAATGCCACAATGGGCAGGAAGCTCATGGTACTTTGTACGTTATGTTGATCCACATAACAAAGAAAGACTTGCAGATCCTGAGAAAGTAAAACAATGGTTACCAGTTGATTTATATATTGGTGGTGCAGAGCATGCCGTTCTTCACTTACTATATGCTCGTTTCTGGTATAAAGTGTTATACGATTTAGGAGTTGTTCCAAACAAAGAACCGTTCCAAAAACTATTTAACCAAGGAATGATTCTTGGTGAAGGTAATGAGAAAATGTCTAAATCTAAAGGGAATGTTGTAAACCCTGATGATGTGGTTCGTGAATATGGTGCGGATACATTACGTGTTTATGAAATGTTCATGGGACCTCTTGATGCATCGATTGCTTGGAGTGAAAAAGGACTTGAGGGTAGCCGTAAGTTCCTAGACCGCTTCTGGAGATTGATGATTGATGATAATGGTAAAATGCGTGACCGTATCACAAAACTAAACGATGGTAAATTGGATAAAGTGTACCATCAAACAGTGAAGAAAGTGACAGAAGACTTCGAAGAGTTGCATTTCAATACTGCAATCTCTCAAATGATGATTTTCGTTAACGAAGCTTATAAAGCAGACGCATTGCCATTCGATTACATGAAAGGTCTTGTACAATTGATTGCGCCATTAGCACCACATATGGCTGAAGAAATCTGGAGTAAATTCGGATTCACAGAATCAATTAGCTACGAACCATGGCCAACTTACGATGAATCTAAATTAGTAGAAGACGAAGTAGAAGTGATTTTCCAAGTCAATGGGAAAATTAAAGCACGCGTAATGGTTCCAACAAACGCAGATGCTGCAGCTCTTGAAGCACTTGCAAAAGAGCATGATTCAGTGAAATCTGCAATCGAAGGAAAAACAATCCGCAAAGTGATCGCTGTTCCAGGACGTTTAGTAAACATCGTTGCGAACTAATGGAATTTGAAAGGATAGTAGAATGATTTATTTTGATAATGCAGCAACAACGAAAATTTATGATGATGCATTAACGAGCTATGTTCAAGTTAGCCAAAAGTTCTTCGGAAATCCATCGAGCTTACACCAATTAGGAGTCGATGCCTTTCAAGTGTTGACCAAAGCTAGAGCACAAGTAGCTAGTTTATTATCAGTTCAACCTGAGGAGATTTTCTTCACCTCAGGCGGAACTGAATCGAATAACTGGGCGATTAAAGGAACAGCTCTAGAAAAATCTGTATTTGGGAAGCATATCATTACAACAAAGATTGAACATCCTTCAGTCATTCAAACGTGTAAGCAATTAGAACGATTTGGGTTTGAAGTAACGTACTTAGATGTCGATTCTAATGGGATTGTAAATGTAGACCAATTAAAAGAGAGCCTTCGTAAAGATACGATTCTAGTAAGTGTGATGGCTGTTAATAATGAAGTTGGAGCAGTTCAACCGATTGCTGAAATTGCTAAAGTACTTGAGGAATATCCATCGATTCACTTTCATGTGGACGCTGTTCAGGCAGTGGAACGCGCAAGTCAGCTCCTTGCCATTGGACGTATTGACTTATTGAGCCTTTCTGCACATAAATTCCATGGACCACGAGGCGTTGGGATTATGTATAAGAAATTTGGACGTAAGATTCAAGCGCTCTTAACAGGTGGCGGACAAGAAAAAGGGGAACGTAGTACAACGGAAAACCTTCCAGGAATTGTAGCTACAACAAAAGCTCTGCGAATGGCTTTAGAAGAAGAGTCAGTTACGGGAGAACTTCGTAGTCAATTATGGAAAGAGTTAGCAACAAAACCTGAAATTCGCATCTTCTCGCCGGAAGATGGAGCAAGTCATGTATTATGCTTTGCCATTAAAGGCGTTCGTGGAGAAGTGGTTGTTCATGCTTTTGAAAATCATGGCATTTATATTTCTACGACTTCGGCTTGTTCAAGTAAAAAAGGAGATTCATCTAGTACGCTTTATGCGATGGATGTGCCAACTGAATGGGCGACAGGAGCCGTTCGTGTAAGCTTCTCAAACGACAATACGAAAGAAGAAGTCGAACAGTTTATCGAGGTTCTGCATCAGTTAATGAAACAATTTTCGTTTTTAAAATAAAAGGAGGAAATCGTTGAAAACTAGAATTTTGATTCGCTATGGTGAACTTTCTACAAAGGGTAGAAACAAAAAAATGTTCACTCAAAAATTAGCGTCAAATATTAAAAAAGCCTTAGTAGACTTTCCTCAGGTAAAGGTGATTCCTGATTATGACTTTATGTATTTAGATTTACATGAAGCACCTGAAGAAGCAGTTATCGAAAAGGTAAAACCGATTTTTGGGATTCAATCTATTTCGCCAGTATATATTGTTGAAAAAGATATGGAAGTGGCTAAAAAAGTTGTTCTCGACTTATTAAACCAAGAAGACCTTGAGGGAAAAACATTTAAGATTATGACAAGACGCTCGGATCACACATTCGAGATGGATACGAATCAAATCAACTTGTTTTTAGGGGATGCTGTTCTTGAAGCATTTCCAGACATCAAGGTTCAATTAAAACAACCAGATATTACGGTACGTATTGATGTGCGCCGTGAACACTTAATGGTGAGTCTGAAGACAATCCAAGGAGCAGGGGGACTTCCAGTTGGTACAAGTGGTCGTGTGATGCTGATGCTATCTGGCGGGATTGATTCGCCAGTAGCAGGATATCTTGCGATGAAACGTGGAATGGAAATTCAATGCGTGCACTTTGCAAGCCCACCGTATACGAGCCCACAAGCATTAGAGAAAACAAAACTCTTAGCAGCTAAAATTGCTCGTTTTGGTGGAAGTATTCAATTCTTAACGGTACCTTTTTCAAGAATTCAAGAGGAAATCAAGAAGAGTGTGCCGGAAGCGTATTTAATGACAATTATGCGTCGTTTAATGCTTCGTATTACGGATCAACTAAGAGAAAATGCACGTGCTCTTGCGATTGCCAATGGGGAATCAGTGGGGCAAGTGGCTTCTCAAACATTAGATAGCATGGTGGCGATTAATGATGTGACCAATACACCAATTATCCGTCCAGTAGCTACAATGGATAAACTTGATATTATTAAAGTTGCTGAAGAAATTGATACTTTCGAGTTGTCGATTCAACCGTTTGAGGATTGTTGTACGGTGTTTGCGCCGCCAAGTCCTAAGACAAAACCGAAACTGGAGAAGGCACGTCAATATGAAGCACGTCTTGATGTGGAAGGGTTAATTAAAGAGGCTGTAGAGGGGACAGTGATTGAAGAAATTACTGCAAACTATACAACTCCAGTAGAAACAACAAGTCAAGAAATTGATGACTTATTTTAAGATAAAAAGAAGCGATGCTATTCCGTTTGGAGTAGCATCGCTTTTTGTTGTTTTATTGGAAGTATTCTTTAAGCGCGTTTGCAATACTTTTTGCGATGTTTTGTTGATATTCTTCAGAAGAAATCACTTTGTTATCGCCTTGGTTATTTAAGTATCCAAGTTCTAAAAGAATCGATGGGCGAGCATTATCACGAAGAACCATGAAGTTTTGGAATCTGCTTCCTTGGTTTTTCAATGGAAGATTTCGAGATAAGTATTTATTCACTGTCTGACTGAGACTTTCGCTCTTATCACTGTAGTAGTAGGCTGTTGTTCCGCTTGCACTATCATCTTCAGACGAGTCGAAGTGAATACTAATAAATGCATTTGCATTATTTTTATTACTAATTTCAGCACGTTCAGCAAGTGAAACAGAAGTGTCGCTTGTTCTAGTTAAGATAACTTTTGCTCCCATTGCTTCGAGTTCTTTCTTCACAAGTAGAGCAGTTGTTAATGTATGGTCTGCTTCGTGTTTTTCACTGAAGTTCACAACAGCACCTGGATCTTCACCACCGTGCCCTGGATCGATGACAATTGTTGCATTCTTAATCCCTTGAGGAATCGTTTCATCCGTTTCGATTCCGGCAAAGTTTGTAGTCACTAGCCAGTAAGGAATATAACCGTATTTTCCATTACCAACAGATACTTTATAGAAATCGCCTTCGCGGTCTTCATACACAAATTGTGTTCCTTTATCTACTGTACCGATTAATTCGGAAGTGACGTTGGAAGCTGAGTAAATAGGTGTTTCTTTTAGTTTTGTAACAAACATTTTGTTAGAGTCAATGGTTGTTGGAAGACTAGCTTGTTTGTTGAGAATTTCTTGAATCAATTCAATCGCGTAGTTTGTAGAGTCGCTATCTACATAACCTTCTTTATCAAAGTAACGAACTTTTAAGACTTTATCGTTCAATTCTTCAATGAGGTAGAAGAGTTCGCCGTTAGGAATCGTTAAGAGAACTTTCGAATTTTCATCTTGTGTTTCGCGTAATTTCAATCCGCCAGAAGCATATCCTTTCATCATCGTAGTAAGAAGGATATCTTTATCCTCGATATAGGCTACTTGATCGTCATATTGAACTTGAATCCAACCGTTGTCGAGTTTATGCAAGGCCAGCAAGTATTGGTTTTTCGTAATTTCCCCAACTGGAATGCCTTTAGCGTCCATCGTATGGTATACCTTTAACGCCTTATCGCTTGTATTGACTGCGAATTCTACAATTTTATTTTTAACCACTGTAGATGTTTGAGTAGCCGTATTGCCACTATTCGTATCCGTATTTGCCTGGTGCGTATTTGCTTGCGGTTTTATTGTTGAACTTTCACTTACTAATGGATAGGCGATAATCCACAGAAGTAGAAGAGAAACAAGAAAGCCCAGCAGTTGCTGTATATTTTTCTTCTTAAAGAATTTCAGTAATGAATCCATAAGGGCTCCTTTTTATTTGTATATTTCTTCCTTATTATACCAATAAAAGCGCTATTTGTGTATAAAAAATTGCTTACAGCTTGATTGCAGAAGAATTATTTTAGTAAAATAATAGAGAATAATGAAATATTTGGAGGATGATTATGTTAATTGGGTCTCACGTTTCGATGAGCGGAAAAGAAATGCTCTTGAATTCAGCAAAGGAAGCAGCAAGCTATAACGCAAATGTCATGATGGTTTATACAGGTGCTCCGCAAAACACAAGAAGAAAACCAATTGAAGAGTTAAATGTTGAAGCTGGGAAACAGTACATGAAAGAACATGGCATTGAAGAAGTTGTTGTCCATGCGCCTTATATTATTAACTTAGCTAACACTACAAAAGAAGGCTATATTGATTTTGCAATCGAATTTTTAAGAGAAGAATTGAAACGTGCAGAGGCGGTTGGTGCTACACAAGTTGTTCTTCATCCAGGTTCTCACGTAGGGGCTGGTGTTGATGTAGGAATAAACCAAATCATCTACGGATTAAACCAAGTTCTAACGAAAGACCAAAAAGTTCAAATCGCATTAGAAACAATGGCAGGTAAAGGGACAGAGCTAGCTCGTACATTCGAAGAATTAGCGCGTATTATCGACGGTGTGACGTATAATGAACATTTATCCGTAACGTTTGATACATGCCACGTTCACGATGCAGGGTACGATATTAAACATGATTTAT
>CAKAPS010000064.1:0-9340 GCA_916719965.1 uncultured Streptococcus sp. | reverse complement strand
TTAGCGCCGATAGTAGTTGGGGGTTTCTCCCTGCGAGGGTAGGACGTTGCCACGCAAATTGTGTAAGCTGGGCCTAGTGCCCAGCTTATTTTGTAGCTATTTTTCTAATATTTTATTTTAAGAGAATTTTTGAAGGAAGTTTGCTATAATAAAACGGATGATAAGGAGGAGGTAAAATCATGAAATGGATTAAAAGTACAGTATTAATGGCGTTTCTATGCGTTTTATCTGCTTGTGGAAATGGACTATCGACTCAGGCGGTTCAAGACCAAGTCGCTAGTTCCGAAGAGTCTGTTTCTAATTATCATATTACGGTGAAAAAATCAGATTATAAAGAGGGCTCAAAAACACCCGCAGCACAAACGGTGGCGAGTGCCAGCGCGTGGAAAGACGGCACAGGATACGGCTCGAAAATCGATAAAAATGCTGGGAAGGTAACGAACCAACTCGAAGTGATTGCGGATGCCAATGTCGGATTTATTCGCTACTATCAAGACAAGTGGGAACAAACCATCACGGCAGCATCAAGTCTTCAAAATACAGTAGTTTTCCCGTATGCAAAGGTGATTCAATTAACGAAGGAAATTCATCAAGAGGTTCCTTGGAAGAAGACATTCTCTGGGTACGAGAAGACTTATACAGGAAACGACGAATCGATTCGTAAGGCGTTGACGTCTGTTCTTGGAATCGCGACGACGGATACGTCTAAAGTCGAGTTAAAAATCAAGACAGATGGCGCTGGAAATCTGATTACAAATGTTGAAATTAAGGTAACGGATGAAGGCGAACAAATGCGTAAAGAATACTCTATCGCTTACTTACAATTTAATGAACAACAAAAGAAAGCTTTGCCGCAATAAGGGCGAAGCTTTTTTCGTAAAATAAACCGCTATGACTACAAAAAAAGGCGCTTTTTTGTTACAATAGAAAAGAACAAAATATTGCGAGAAATGAAGAACATTTTGTAGACATGCGAGAGGGAGAATGCTTGCATTCTCCCTTTTTTATAACAAGAAAACATGGAGGAAGAATATGGGACGTGTGATATCCGTTGCCAACCAAAAAGGCGGAGTTGGGAAGACAACTTCAACAGTGAGTTTGGCTGCAGCACTTGCCGTTCATGGCAAAAAAGTATTAATTATTGATAGTGACCCTCAAGGGAATGCGACGAGTGGTCTTGGCGTGCAAAAAGGAGAGCTAGAACAAGATGTATATGACGTTTTAGTGAACCAAGTACCAATGGCTGATGTGATTGTACCGACAACGCGCGAAAACTTGATGATTGCTCCTTCTACGATTCAGTTAGCAGGTGCCGAAATCGAGTTAACGAGCCAACCACGTCGTGAACAACGCTTGAAGGAAGCCGTGAAGAAGATTAAAGATGACTACGATTATATCTTTATCGACTGCCCACCTTCACTAGGGCATTTGACAATGAATGCTTTTACGGCCAGCGACACAGTTCTAATCCCTGTGCAATGTGAATACTACGCACTTGAAGGGTTGTCACAACTCATGAACACGATCACGATGGTTCGCAAACACTTCAATCCGCAGTTGAAGATTGAGGGCGTTCTTTTAACGATGTACGATGCGCGTACGAACTTAGGGAACGAAGTGAAAGACGATGTGATTAAGTATTTCCGTGAAAAAGTATATAAAACAATTATTCCTCGAAACGTACGTCTATCTGAGGCACCAAGTTACGGACAAGCGATTGTCGACTACGATCCACGCTCTCGTGGGGCTGAAGTGTACATGGAGTTAGCAAAGGAAGTGTTGGCACATGAGTAAAAATCAAAAAGGAAAAGGTCTTGGACGCGGTATTGATGCGCTCTTTATGAATGACTTGGATACCATCGATGCTCTAGAGCAAGTTCAAGATTCAGAACAAATTCAAAAAATTGCTGTTTCAGAAATTCGTCCAAATCCATACCAACCTCGTAAAGAGTTTGATGAAGAGGGCTTGGCGGAATTAGCAGAATCAATTCGTCAAAATGGTGTCTTCCAACCAATCATCGTTCGTAAGTCGAAAATTAAAGGCTACGAGCTTGTAGCTGGGGAGCGTCGTCTGCGTGCGTCTAAATTAGCTGAGAAAGAAACAATTCCGGCCATCGTACGTGACTACTCTGAAGAAACGATGATTCAAATCGCAGTTGTCGAAAACTTACAACGTGAGAATTTGAAACCATTAGATGAAGCGATGGCATACCGCACATTGATGGATTCATTGAAATTAAAACAAGAAGAAGTTGCAAACCGTGTCGGCAAGAGCCGTTCATATGTGGCAAACTTCTTACGTTTATTAACGTTACCGCAACCTGTACAAGAACTCGTTCAAAGCGGAGAGTTATCAGCAGGACATGCACGTACTTTACTTGGATTAAAAGACCAAACGAAAATCTTACCGGTCGCTAAAAAAGCGGTGAAGGAAGGGTTAACGGTTCGTGCCTTGGAACAACTCGTTCAATCGATTAATGAACCAGTCAAAAAGGTTGTTAAAAAAGCAGCAAAACCGAAGAAATCCATGTATATCGTTGAATCAGAAGAACGCTTAATGGATAAATTCGGAACAAGCGTGCAAATCGTCGAAAAAGGCGAGCGTGGAAAAATCGAGATTGAATACCTTTCTCAAAAGGATTTAACACGTATTTTAGAAGTATTAGAAATCGAATTAGACGATTAAAAAGGAGTCTGTATGAAAGCAGGAACAACGTATCAATTACACGATCATGTGGAAATGAAAAAGCCGCATGCGTGCCAAACGAATTCCTGGGAAATCATCCGTATGGGAATGGACATTCGTATCAAGTGTGATCACTGTGGTCAAATGGTCCTAATGCCAAGACGGGAATTCGAGAAGAAGATGAAAAAGGTGACGATTTCTGTTGCCGAAGAAAACAAATAAAGAAAGAGTGTGACAAATGGCCTTAACAGCTGGAATCGTCGGCTTACCAAACGTTGGGAAGTCAACATTATTTAATGCAATTACAAAAGCAGGGGTCGAAGCAGCGAACTATCCGTTTGCGACGATTGACCCAAACGTCGGAGTGGTAGAAGTACCAGACCTTCGTTTACAAAAACTAACAGAATTAGTGAAACCAAAGAAAACTGTCCCAACGACATTTGAATTTACAGATATCGCGGGAATCGTGAAAGGGGCAAGCCGCGGGGAAGGTCTTGGAAATAAATTCTTAAGCCATATTCGTCAAGTAGATGCGATTTGCCAAGTAGTTCGTTGTTTTGAAGACGAAAATATTACACACGTGGCTGGGAAAGTAGACCCAATCGCCGACATCGAAACGATCAACCTAGAGTTAGTGTTGGCCGATCTTGAGTCAGTGGACAAACGTATTGCGCGTGTGGCAAAAATTGCGAAAACAAAAGATAAAGACGCTGTTGCAGAACTTGCTGTCTTAGAAAAAATCAAACCTGTGTTAGAAGAAGGACAATTAGCACGTACGATTGAATTCACAGATGAAGAACTTCCAATCGTGAAAGGCTTATTCCTTTTAACAACAAAACCAATGCTTTACATCGCAAACATCTCTGAAGATGACGTGATGGAAGGCGGGCATAACCAATATGTGCAATTAGTAGAAGACTATGCTGCAAAAGAAGATGCAGAAGTCGTTGTGATTTGTGCGAAAATCGAAGAAGAGGTAGCCGAATTAGAGGAAGAAGAGAAACAAGCTTTCTTAGAAGAAATGGGTATCGAAATCTCAGGGTTAGATATCTTAATCCAAAAAGCATACCACTTATTAGGATTAGCGACTTACTTTACAGCGGGTGAACAAGAAGTGCGCGCGTGGACATTCCGCCGTGGCATGAAAGCTCCGCAATGTGCGGGAATCATCCACTCAGACTTCGAGCGTGGATTTATCCGTGCCGAAACGGTAGCCTACGCAGACCTACTGGAATACGGTAGTATGACGGCTGCAAAAGAAAACGGAAAAGTTCGTCAAGAAGGTAAAGAATATGTCGTGCAAGATGGCGACGTAATGCTCTTTAGATTTAATGTATAAGGTTATCGGAGGATTGTAGCATGTCAGAACAAAACGTACAAGAAGAAGTAGTAGTGTCAGTAGACTCTCTAAAAGCAGAATTAACAAATAAAAATGAACAATACATCTATCAATTAGAACGCGCATTGAAAGAAGCTGGATTTGACGAAGCGCAAATCGAAAAAGAATTATCAGTAATGCTTCCAGAAATCGTTGAAAAACAAAAAGCGGGCGTGACTGCTCGTCAATTGTTCGGTACGGTAACAGAACGCGTTCAATCAATCGTAGCAGGACCTGTTAAAGACCCAAATGCAAAATCACCAGACTGGCAAATTGCCGTTGACGGTGGACTTTTAGTCGGCGGATTATTCGCTCTTGTTACAGGAGTGATGTTGATGTTAAACCCAAGTGGAGATACACAACCAATGGGACTCTTCACACTTCTCATCAACTTTATCGCTGGGGCATTTGTCATGCTTGCGATTTCTAAAAATGCACCGAAATTCGATAATCCAAAAGGTCAACGCGGCTATATCCGTTACTTAGTGGTAAGTACGGTAGCGATGGTTGCTTGGTTAATCTTAGTGGTGTTAAGCCAACAATACATCCCATCTGTGATTAATATTGTGATGGGTTACGAGTGGTACTTACTCATCGGGGCTGCGGCTCTTGCTGGTAAATTCTACTTGAAGAAGAAATTAAATATTGTCGGATCAGTAATGTAAGAAACGAAAACAATCTGTGTGACGGTGACGGCGGAGTGCTTCGTGGAAGTCGGCAGTCATCGCACACTTCTTTTATAGAGGTGAGCATATGAAACAAATGAAACGTTGGATCATCACGTTTTTATTAGGATTAGTTGCCTTTTTGGGACTCGGTACTACGGTTGATGCGAGAAGTTTAGTCGTTGATAAGTATGATATCGAAGCAAATATTTTAGAAAATGGGGACGTTCAGTTCTTTGAAACGATTACCTTCCAATCGGATGGTGCGTATAATGGGGTCTTCTATAACTTGGATTACTCTGGTTTTGGAAAACCAACAGATGTCTATGCGTATTTAGAAACGAGCGAAGGACGCCTGCAAATGAACCAGGAGAATACTGGGAAAAAGGGAACGTATCAATTAACGGATAGCGGTTCGAAGATTCAGTTCAAAGTATATTTCCCATTTTCGAACTCGAAATTAAAAGTGACTTTCCAATATACGATTCCAAAACTCATTACGAACTACTTAGATACGGCCGAATTAAACCGTAAAGTAGTCGGAAAAGAATGGGAAGTCGACCAACGTAATATTACGGTGAAGGTGAATCTCCCTGGAACAGCTTCAAGAGAAACGCTTCGTGCATGGGGACATGGTGCAGGCCAAAACGGGGATGTAAAAATCGCAGACGATTATCGTTCTGTAACCTTGACGGCTCCGGAAAATAAAAGTGGTGACTTTGTGGAAGTCCATATGCTTTTCCCACAAACATTGACACATGCGAATACAAATGTGAAAAACGAAAAAGCATTTGACCGTATCGTAGCCGAAGAGGAAAAGCTCATCAATGACGAGAAAAACCTTAAAAACACAGGATTCTTCGGAATGATTGTTGGGTGGGTGCTCTTAGTCTTAAATATGATTTATGCTTTTGCGACAGGATTCTTCGCGAACCGTAATCGCCTTGCTAAGGTGCAACATATTCCAGACCATCTCTATGAACTTCCTGAAGATATTACGCCAGCCGTTATGAATCAGGCGGTTTACGGGAAAACAGATATGACCGACTTTAGTGCGACGGTGATGGACCTTGTTCGTAAGAAAGTCTTGAAGTTATCGGATACTGAGCCGTATACGATTACGCTTGTGGACGATACAAAAGAAATGCTTCGTCATGAAAAACTAGCGCTTCATTTACTCTTTGATGTTGTTGGCGGTGGAAGTACATCGATTGAACTCGAACAAGTGAAGAAGTATGCGAAAAATCATTCAACGACTTACTATAAAGAGTGTCAAAAATGGATGGGCGCTGTCGATACTGCGTCTGAGAAATACCGCGTTACACGTTTCGGTAAAGACGAACCTCAAGGACGTAGTGGTTTCCCAGGATGCTTACTCGTTATCATAGGGGCATTAACCATTGGAGCAGCCTTCTTAACGAAGAATTTAAATTATTTATTGTGGACTGTTGGAGGCGTACTCCTTGTCGTTGGACCATTAACGCTGATCGGTACAGGAATTTTTGCCAACCGTCGTTCTCTTGAAGGGGAATTACGTTATCGTAAATGGCAAGCCTTTAAACAAATGCTAAAAGATCTCTCACCAATGAAGCGGATCGAAGATTTACCAAGTATTCAACTGTGGGATCACTTCCTTGTTTACGCCATCTCTTTAGGCGTGGCTGAACACGTGATTAAAGTGTTGAAGAAATTAATACCAGACCAATTACCAAACAGTGTGTTCTATTCAAATCAAAACGGAACGATTTACTATCCTGTTTCTGATTTTAATAAGACATTTACAAGCTCATACAACACTGCGAATTCTTCTGTGAACGGAAGTAGCAACTCTGGTGGATTCGGCGGGGGATTCTCTGGCGGCTCGAGCGGTGGTAGTGGTGGAGGATCCGGCGGTGGCGGATTCTAATCAAAGGAGAATTTATGTTAAACGAAATGATGCACAGACCAGTTGTCAAACCGGAACTGGTCGAGTACATGCGTTCAAGTCAACGCCGTTTTCCGGGGGACTTGGGTGAATTAGAAAATACAGCCAATGAATTGGGGATTCCAATTATTCCTCACGAAACAGCTGTGTTTCTAGATTTTATTGTTGGATTGTACCAACCAAAAAATATTTTAGAGATTGGAACAGCAGTCGGATTCTCAGCGAGTTTGATGGCAACAGCTTCACCACAAGCGAAAGTCACGACCATCGACCGCTACGAATTGATGTATAGCCGTGCCAAAGCTAACTTTGAAAGACTAGGGTTGGCCGACCGTATCACACAGCTTGAAGGCGATGCGGCAGACATTTTACCAACCCTGGAACAAGGAAAATACGACTTCCTATTTATGGATAGCGCCAAAGCCAAATACATCGAGTTCTTTCCATATTGCATGGACGTGCTTGAAGTGGGTGGCGTGCTAATGGTTGATGATATTTTCCAAGGAGGGACGATTTTAGAAGACGTGATGGAGCGCCCAAGACGTGTGCGTAAAATTCATCGCCGTCTCAATATGTTCCTTGATTTAGTTCAAAGCGACCCAACATTAAAATCAACCTTACTTCCTTTGGGCGACGGAGTGATTCTCATTCAAAAGATGGAAGAAAAAGATTTTAAATATATTTTAGAAGAGTTGTAAATTAATCATGGAAATCCCCATGGAAAAGTTTTACAATAAGAAGGATGACAAAAGAAAGGAAGTTTTACAATGACAGATAAAGTGCGTGTACGTTATGCACCAAGTCCAACAGGGCACTTACACATCGGGAATGCCCGTACAGCTCTATTTAACTATTTATTCGCGAGACATTATGGTGGAGAGTTCATCATCCGTATCGAGGATACTGACCGCAAGAGAAATCTTGAACACGGTGAAGAAAGCCAATTAGAAAACTTAACATGGCTTGGAATGGATTGGGATGAAGGTCCAGACAAACCTGGCAAATACGGGCCATACCGTCAATCAGAACGTGAACACATTTATAATCCACTCATCGAGCAATTAATTGCCGAAGACAAAGCGTATAAATGCTACATGACAGAGGAAGAATTGGAAGCAGAACGTGAAGCGCAACGTGCTCGTGGCGAAATGCCGCACTACAGTGGTCAACACGCTCACTTAACACAAGAGCAACGTGACGCTTTCGAAGCAGAAGGCCGCACTCCTGTTGTTCGTTTCCGTGTTCCAAAACAAGGAACTTACGCATTCGACGATATTGTTAAAGGTGACATCTCATTCGAATCTACAAGTGTGGGTGGCGACTTCGTTATCTTAAAACGTGACGGAATGCCAACTTACAACTTCGCAGTAGCAGTGGATGACCACTTCATGGAAATCACTCACGTTTTACGTGGAGATGACCATATTGCGAATACTCCAAAACAATTAATGATTTACGAAGCGTTCGGTTGGGAACCACCACGTTTCGGACATATGACGTTAATCATTAACACTGAAACAGGTAAGAAATTATCTAAACGTGATGAATCAATTCTACAATTCATCGAACAATATAAAGACTTAGGGTACTTACCAGAAGCGATGTTCAACTTTATCGCACTTCTAGGATGGTCTCCTCAAGGCGAACACGAAATCTTCAGCCGTGAAGAATTCATCGAAATCTTCGACGAAAAACGTCTTGGTAAATCACCTGCAGCCTTCGATCCTAAGAAATTAGAATGGATTAACAACACATACGTGAAGAAAACTCCATTAGAAGAAGTGGCTGAAATGGCGATTGCTCAATTAAAAGAAGCAGGCGTTGTATCAGGCGAAGTTTCTCCTGAAGAACATGCATGGTTAGTGAAATTAGTAGCTTTATACCACGACCAAATGAGCTACATGAATGAAATCGTTGAGTTATCAGCGCTCTTCTTCAGAAAAGATTTCGAAGTGGAAAATGAACAAGCTAAAGAAGTTCTTCAAGGCGAAACAGTTCCAACGGTATTGAACGCTTTTGTTGCGAAATTAGAATCAATGGAAACATTTGATGAGCCAAGTATTCTTGCAGCGATCAAGGAAGTTCAAAAGGAAACTGGCGTGAAGGGTAAAAACTTGTTTATGCCAATTCGTGTGGCGACGAGTGGACAAACACACGGGCCGGAGATCGGCAAGACGATCGAATTGCTTGGAAGAGAACGAAGCATTGCACACGTGCAAGCCGCACTTGCTCTTATTAAATAAAAGCTAACAGAAAGGGTTAACGCAAACTGCGTTAACTCTTTTTTTGTACATAGAAAGAGAAGGAGGACCTAACGGTCCGATATACTCGAGATTCCCTCGGATGTCTTCATAATAGCTATAATGGTGTACCGGTTCGAGCCTAGGGTCTCTCACCTTTAAAGCTTCAAAGCAGGAGTACGTCCAGGAGTGGACTACTCCTGCTAATTCACATTTAATACGATTCCCCATTATTGCTATTATAGAATCCGAGGTTTCTCTCGTATATCGGCCCTTTCTGCCATAAAAAGGTTAATCCTTTCTTGAATAAGAGAGTGCGACAGAACATGTAGATGCCACGTTCTCTGGCGCGGGGAAGGGAGGATATGAAGTGTGTGCTAGTAACGAATGCAAACATGGATGCGCAGGGAAGGGGGAATTTGAAGTGTGTGCTCGAGAAAATTGGTA
>CAKAPS010000063.1:0-9895 GCA_916719965.1 uncultured Streptococcus sp. | reverse complement strand
GCAACTTGCTAGCGACCTCTCCGGATTTGAGCGATAAGCCTTATAAAGACAATAATGAGCTCGGCGTCAATACGGTATTGACGAATTTATTGAAAAAACAAATCGGGAAAAACGACATCGCGTCCTTCAAGACTTACTTGGATGAACACGCGTCCGAAGTCGCAGCCCTTACCAAAGACATTCGTTACCAATACAATTTACAACCGTACATTTACGCTAGTGACACATCAAACGGTCCAAAGAGTATTCTTCCGTCAAACCTAGCGGGTGAAGTCGATACGGCTAACCAAACGATTAAAGGGTACTTGCAAAATATCGACTATTGGAGCCAACTTTCAAGTGACGAGGAAATGCTGAATGCGCAATATGATGTGCTCGAAGGTCGCCTTCCAAAGGATAAATCTGAAATCGTCCTGATCGTGGATGAAGATAACCAAATTAGCGATCTGCTCCTCTATAGCTTACGCATTAAAGACCCTAGCGAATTAAACGATGTAAAGAAACTCGACGAACTCAAATCACAAACGTATCAATATAGTGATTTCATCGGGAAAACATTCAAAGCCGTTGTGAACACGAACCGCTTCGTGAAAGAAAACAACCAATGGATGAATAAAATTGATGACGAAGCGTATATGAAGACGCAAATCGAGAATGGCCTCGAGCTTACAATCGTCGGCGTTCTTCGTCAAAAAGAAGGCACAAGTTCTGGTGTGAACTCTCCTTCTGGTGGTGTGGCTTATACAAGCGCCCTTATCGATTACACTTCTGAACAAATTCAAAACAGTGACATCGTGAAAGAGCAAGAAGCCAACCCAACCATCAATGTATTTACTGGTAAACCATTTGCCAAAGATCCAAAACCATTCAATTCGGCTGATTTAACCGAAGAAGAAAAAATCCAGTTGGTCAAATTGACGCCTGAACAACAAGCGCAATACATCCAACAATACAACGAAAACTCGGCTGCCACTTACGAGGAAAACCTCGCAAAATTGGGCGTCATCGACAAATCCAAACCGGCTGCCATCGAGTTCTACACCTCTTCATTCCAACAAAAACAAGAGTTGAAGGACTTCATCAACGCCTATAATACGGCGAAAAAAGACGCCGGAGAAGACGACAAAGTGCTCGCCTACTCCGACGATATTCAAACCATCATGTCTTCGATTACGACAATGGTGGGCGTGATTACAACCGTACTCGTTGGTTTCGTTGCCATCTCGCTCATCGTATCATCGATTATGATTGCGATTATCACGTACATCTCGGTTCTCGAACGTACAAAAGAAATCGGAATCCTACGTGCAATGGGGGCTTCGAAGAAAGACATCCGTCGCATCTTCACGGCAGAAACAGCCATCGAAGGATTTATCTCCGGAGTGCTCGGTATCGCCATTACACTCCTTGCAACACTTCCAATCAATGCCGTCGTTGCGAAAATGACCAACGTGGAGAACGTGGCGCAGTTACCATGGGAAGCAGCGCTCATCCTCATTGGTATCTCCATTGTCCTTACCATGTTAGCTGGTCTCATCCCTTCACGCATCGCCGCTAAGAAAGACCCAGTCGAATCGCTCCGCAGCGAATAACAACTAAACTTCAAAAGGTGGATAAAGGCCTCAGCCTTTACCCACCTTTTTTATTGCCTCAATTAACATATGTGTTAATTTCAGAAAGCCATATTCAGCACCCCTAGCCCTAAAAGGCAAAAGACAACTCCGCTTCACACGACCAATTGAGTTAGATCTAGGATGCACTCTTTTTTAGCCTAATCAAAAAAACAAAAATCCTCTGGACTCTATAGTGGGAACAGTAAAGAAGTGCAAGCAATGTGAATTACCGAGGGTTCGTGATTTATCACTTACCCTCGGTTTGAAGCTTGCTAGGAATTGAGACTTCGGCTCAATCCGGTGCCTTTACTGTCACCACTATGAAGATGTCCAGAGGACTTATTTTGTTTTATGCATACATCTGAAGATGTTAATAGTGAAACTAATTTAGTTTATTGATGAAGTTGAGCTCGCCATCGCAGAAATGGCGTGCGTTTCCCGAAACGTCCGCACGACTCGTTCCGAGTCCCTTCCGGCGTTCCGGTCCAACGGTCCATTTCTGAGCGCGATGTCTCACATCCTAGGCCAATGACCCCATTGGATCCCATGGCGCTAACACAATTGGTTCGCTGTTGAAAGCGTCGAGTTGCTCTTTTGTAAGCAAGTCTTTTCTGATAACGATCTGATACGTAAACTCATCCATCCACGCATCACTCATCATCCAGAACCCTTCAACTCCAGACTTTTCGCCCCAACTATTTTCCACTTTCCAGCGATTAGGTTTACCATCCACAAGGTTCACCCCTGTTAATACCATCGCGTGTGTCATTAAGCTGTCGCCGTATTCAAGACGTTCACCCTTTGTGAGTGAATAATCGATTCCAGTTAAACCTTTAAGGTCGAAGTTATTAAGCGCAAGACGACCATTGCCACGGTTTGAAGATTGACCAACATCGCACCCGAACCAGACAGACTCGCCTTGTTCTAATTGACGAATCGCTAATTCTTTGAACGTTGCCATATCAAGGTTCAAGTAGCGCACTTGGTTTCCAACGACATTTCCAAGCATGTCAACAGTGTATGAACGGTTGAATGGTTTGTCCGTTGTTGGTGAGTTGATGATAGACACGTAATCGTCCAAGTTCAAGCCCACGAATTGTTCGAAGAAGCTTTGCGGTGTCAAATTCAAGTGACGGTGGAATTCCTTGTCTTTATCACGATATTCGAAGTCGAATGTTTCTGGCGGAGTTCCAAGAGTCACGCTAAGCAAATCGTACACTTCTTGCATTAATTGTTTACGCGTTTCATTGATTTCTTCTTCGCTAGCTCCACGTGCCACTAAGTCACGAAGCACTTTTGCGTCTTGGCGAAGTTTTTTATTTAAGTATTTGTTCAAATCGCTTGAAGCCGAGCTTGAAAAACTTTCCGGCATCACACTCTTTGGCACAACCCCATATTTCTTGAACAGTGACACAATCATATCCCATTGTCCACCGTCTTGTTGAGGTGTTTGTAAAAGAAAGGCTACATTGCGGCTTGTCACAGGTTCGCCCGCTGTTTTTAAAATATTTTCATGGAAATAATTGGCCTTTTCATATTTATCCCAGAAAAAAGTATAACTTTGAGAAAGTTCAAATTCTTCGAGCTTGAAATTATTAAAGAGTCTGTGGCGGAACGTATTAAGCGCCGCAAACATCCAGCAACGACCAGAAGCCTTTTGGTTGGCTACTTTCCCGTGTTCCAAATCAATCGAATACACCGGCTGATTTTCCACAACAGAAGCGACCGTCTCACTAGATCCTTTCAAGCCATTCTTCACCGCAGCATTTTGCGCCACGATACGCTCTGGCTTACTTTGAAAACTTTCTTTATATTGTTTCGTCAATTCCTTTGTTAACGTAAACATAACTTCATCTCCTTTAAGGTTGATACTCTAATGGTACTCCTCTTTACCCCCATATGCAATATAAAAAATCGGTTAAATCCAATAAAAAGAGCCTTTTTGAACCCCGCTCCCTCCAAAAGCATCACACCCTTGCCGTTCCCTTCCTAAGCATTGGCAATAACATCGCAGCAGTTCCTCAAAAAAAGGAAAGCATAAAAATATCTTGCGAAACACTACAAACTCGCAGGAATAAAACAGAAATTAAACTCCATAAAAGTACGAAAGAGCCCTTCGGATTCTATAGCAATCATCATAGCGAGTGTAATCGATGCGAATTAGTGACTCTGGAAATTTATTTCCTAGAGTCACTTTGAGGCTCGATAGGAGCTGAGACGTAAGACTCAGCCCGGTACAGCTATAATGATTGCTATGAAGATATCCGAAAGGGCTCGAAGTACTTTATAGCACTATTAATAATTTTGTTTTATTCCAACAGATTGGACTAAACATCGCAAGATGTTTTTATGCTTTTACCGGAGTTAAAGCAATGAACTGCTCGATGTTATCGGCAACTTGCGCGAGTGCCTTCTTCCAAAATGCGCTGTCCTCAACATCCACGCCCAACACCTTCGCAGTATCTTCCGCAGAAGTCACTGTTGTTGCACACAATAACTCTTGATATTTCTCAACGAATCCTTCAGGTTGCTCTTGATAGATGGCATATAAACCTTTAGAGAACAATCCTCCGAATGCGTATGGGAAGTTGTAGAAGCTTAAGCCGCTGCTGTAGTAGTGCGGTTTGCAAGCCCACATATATGGATGCATTGCGTCTGGATCTAATCCGTCGCCGTATGCTTCTTTTTGCGCATCCAACATTAATTGTTCTAAATCTTTCGAGAACATGAAGCTCTTTTCACGGTTTTCAAATACTGCAGATTCGAATAAGTAACGTGAGTAGATGTCCACGATGATTTGTGTTGTATCTTGTAATTGTGATTCGAGTAAGGCTACTTTTTCAGCATCGCTCGCTTCGCTAATCATTGTATTCATCACGATATTTTCGTTGAATGTTGACGCCGTTTCAGCAACAGGCATTGAGTACTCTTGGTTTAATACACGGTGGTTTTCGATATGTAAACCGTGGTACGCATGTCCTAATTCGTGCGCAATCGTTACAACGTCACTTAATGAACCAGAGAAGTTTGTTAAGATACGTGATTGTTTGATGAATGGTAGGTTGCTACAGAACGCGCCCCCCACTTTTCCTTTACGTGGTAAGAAGTCGATGTAGTTGTTTTCGTAAGCTTCTTTTGTCATTTGCGCTAAATCTTCTGAGAAGCCTTTGAAGTTTTCTAATAAGAATTCTTTCGACTCTTCGATCGTGAAACGACGTGAGCTTTCTCCGATTGGTGCAAATAAGTCGTAGAATGGTAATCCATTTTCATGACCTAAGAGAGAAGCTTTATGTTTCAAGTAAGCGCGGAATTGTGGTAAATATTCGCGAATCGCTTCAAGAAGCGCATCCAATGTTTGACGAGACATACGAGATGCTTCTAATGTTTGCGCTAGTGGAGATTCAAAACCACGTAAGCTTGTTTCTGTTAGTACTTGTTGTTTAATATTGTTTAAGGCAAATGCGATTGGTTCTTTGATCGTATCGTACATCTTCAATTCTGTTTCGTACGCTTCTTTACGAACCGTTGCATCGGCGTCATATGCCATATTACGAATTTCGCTAAGCGTTACTTTTTCGCCTTTAAATTCGCCTTCAACACCTGAAGTCATCGCTTCGAAGAGTTGTTCCCAACCATCTCCTCCGCTAATAGAGAATTTCGCAATGACATCTTCTAATTCATCCGATAATAGATGTTTGTATTGTTGTTTTGCTTCTGCAAAGTAGAATTCGTAGTCTTTTAAATCTTCATCTGCTGTGATATCTGTTTCCACGCTTCCGATGAATTTGTAGACTTTTGTATACGCGCTGTTTAACGAAGCATACGCATTGCCGAATAATGTACGGTATTTATTCGCTGTTTCGTCTGTCGTGTTCGCTGTTAATGTTAAATTAATGTAGTTTCCAAGACGGCTGCTTAAGACGCTGAACTCTTCTAAGGCTGCAATTGCCGCTTTGATAGACTCTAAGTTATCTTCGAGCGTTAAGCCGTTGAATACCTCTCTAAAGTTTGAAAAACGTTCAATGTCACGTTGAAACTCTTCACTTTCAAATGAAGGGTATATTTCTTTTAATGACCATTCTGTTGACATGTCGGATCCCCCTTATATTGACTATATGTCCTATTCTACCGAATTTCTTTATAAAATCATAGTATAAGAACCTTTATTCTCTAGGCAACAACGTGTATACTTAAGAGGCAAACACTTTTCAAAAAAAGGAGTTCTTATGAAAAAAACTTGGAAAGAATTGTTCCCGGATGCTCTTCTTGGAGAAAACGGTCAAAACACGGTTCCTGTAACGCTGAACGGTGAAGTGATTTATCTCTTAGAGTCGAGCTTAACGGAGCGCGAACGATTCCTCATCGAAACCTTAAATACACAACCGACAAAAACAACGATTCCAACACATCCTTGGCTTGCGTACTTGGAAGGAAAAGGTGCATTGCCAACCCCGACTGCGTATATTCAATGCGTACACTTGGCGGTATTTCCTAAGCAAGAAGGCGTCTTTCACGAAAAAGACTGGATGGAGTTCGTTGAGAACTTAACCGTTGGCGCCCTTGCCATCTTCAAAAACTTCCGCCATCACTACACGCTCGTTGTGAACCCGGAAGTCGCAACCTCGCTTGCTAGCACGCTCTTTGAAGTGCAATCCGCCATTGAAGATGACTTCGCAGTGGAATTACAACTCTTTATTGGAAACCGCTGGGCAACCTCAAGCTCTGTACCGCTTCTCTATCAAGCCGAAAAAGCGCTCTTCGTGGAATACTTAATGCATTCGCACAAGCGCTCGAGTTTGGAATTTGCACCGGTCATGTTATGGGCGATTGCCAACGCTTTGGTCGATATCGCACCGATTGCCGACGAGTTGATTCTTTTATTAAGCGAAGACGACGTAAAAGAACTGATTGAAGCTCTCTGGGACGCTCATGGAAATGTCTCAAAGGCGAGCCAAAAACTCTTCTTACACCGCAACACCTTGCAGTATCGAATTGACCGTTTCGCAGAACAAACAGGGCTGAACGTCAAAGACATGAACGACCTTACGCTAGGCCACCTACTCTTACAAAAACAAAGTTATTAAAAAATAGCCACTTCTATTCACATAGAAGTGGCTGTTTTCGTTATGATTTTTATGCTTTAACGGCTTCTTTTTTAGGAGCGACTTTTGTTTCTTTAATCGTCACTTTTCCTTTTTGAGAACCGATTGTCACTTTTTGACCGAAGCGAATTTCTCCACTGAGAAGTGCTTCACTAAGCGGGTCTTCGATTTTCTTTTGAATCGCGCGACGAATTGGACGTGCCCCGTATTCTGGGTCGAATCCTTCTTCTGCGATCAAGTCGATAACTCCTGAAGTGAATTTCAATTCGATATTGAGTTCTGCAAGACGAGTCTTAATGTCTTTTGTCATCAATTGAACGATTTGACGTAATTCAGGTTTCGTCAATTTATGGAAGACGATAATTTCATCGATACGGTTCAATAGCTCAGGACGGAACGCATTCTTCAACTCTTCGCGGATACGTTTTTCCATTGCCGTGTGGTCATGTTGTACGGTTTTCGCACCGAAACCAACTGCTTTTTCATCTCGAAGAGCCGTTGCCCCAAGGTTTGATGTCATGATAAGAATCGTATTTCTGAAGTCGACTTTACGTCCTTTCGAATCCGTCAGATGGCCATCGTCTAAGACTTGCAACAGAATGTTAAATACATCTGGATGGGCTTTTTCGATTTCATCTAACAGAATCACAGAGTAAGGTTTGTTACGAATCTTCTCTGTTAATTGTCCGCCTTCATCGAATCCAACGTATCCTGGAGGTGAACCGACTAAACGGCTAACCGCGTGTTTCTCCATGTACTCAGACATATCGATACGAACGAGTGCATCTTGGTCGCCAAACATCGCTTCTGCTAACGTTTTAGCTAACTCTGTCTTCCCAACCCCAGTAGGTCCTAGGAATAAGAATGAACCGATTGGACGTTTTGGATCTTTCAATCCGCTACGAGCACGGCGAATCGAACGAGCTACCGCTGATACGGCTTCTTCTTGTCCAATCACGCGTTGATGCAATTCTTTTTCAAGATGCACGAGGCGTTCACTTTCTTTTTTCTCCATTTGTTTTAATGGAATTCCAGTCCATTGCGATACGACTTCTGCGATATCTTCATCCGTAATCGCCGCAACAAATTCTCGTTTGGCTTCGACTTCTACTTTTTGGCGTAGTTTTTCAAGCTTGTCGCGTTTGGCTTGTTCTTTCTTGCGTAAACGAGCTGCTTCTTCGAATTTTTGCTCACGAATCGCGTCATCTTTCTTCTGAGCGAGTTCTTCCACTTCTGCTTCCAGTTTTTGGAGCGGTGAGTGTTTACCACTGCGGTCTAGTCGAGCTTTTGCAGCCGTTTCGTCCATCAAATCGATGGCTTTATCTGGTAATTTACGAGACGTAATATAACGAACCGATAATTGAACGGCCGCTTCTATCGCTGCGTCAGTGATTTCCACACGGTGGTGGTCTTCATAACGTTTGCGAAGGCCTTTTAAGATTTCGACTGTATCGTCTGCACTAGGTTCATTCACATGAACAGAGGCAAAACGACGTTCTAAGGCTGCGTCTTTTTCGATATATTTTTGATATTCATCAAGCGTAGTCGCCCCGATAACTTGGATTTCACCACGAGCAAGCGCTGGTTTTAAGATATTTGAAGCATCAATAGAGCCTTCTGCCCCACCTGCACCGATAAGAGTATGCAACTCATCGATAAAGAGAATGACATCTTGTTCACGGTATACTTCGTCCAAGATTTTCTTCATGCGCTCTTCGAACTCACCACGGTATTTTGTTCCGGCTACTACCGCACCCATATCTAACATCATAAGACGTTTCTCGGCGATTTCTTCTGGAACTTCTCCGCTTACCATGCGTTGTGCTAATCCTTCAACGATGGCTGTCTTCCCAACACCTGGTTCCCCAACGAGGACAGGGTTATTTTTCGTACGACGGCTAATGATTTGGATAATGCGGCGTACTTCATCTTCACGACCGACAACTGGGTCAATTTTGCCTTCGCGAGCTAATTCGGTTAAGTCACGCGCTAAGCTGTTTAATGTAGGCGTTCCTTCTTGTGAAGACTCTTGACGTGCTTTTCTCTTAGAACCTGCGTTTGAAGGTTGAATTCCGATTTTACCGTAGATTTCTTTCATCAACTCTTGAGGGTCGATTTGGTTATCGCGAAGAATCTTCGTCGCTAATACTTCTTCGCGTAATAAGGCTAATAATAAGTGCTCTGTTCCGACTTGTGGCACTTCGAGGCGTTTAGCTTCATCAGTTGCCGATAGAATCACTTTCTTCGCTCTTGGTGAATAAGGCATTAAGTACGGATCCATTTGCTTACGGTTTGACCCGTATCCTGTGAGTGACTCGATTTCAGAACGAACGATTTCCGCAGTCAACCCTGCAGCACGAAGCACATTTCCCGCGATGCCTTCTTGTTCAAGGATTAATCCTAATAGTAAGTGCTCTGTTCCCACGGCTTGGTGTTTGAACAGGATGGCTTCTCTTGCAGCTAAGACCATTGCACTCTTTGCTTTTGGTGTAAAAATTTCACTCATGCGTTTATTCCTTTCTATTTAACGGTATTTCAAATTGTCGATTAATTTCTTCATCATATTACTACGAATCTCTGCAGCATTCTTTACGTTTGAAGGGAATGTATCTTTCTCCATCATGAGTGACATCATTTGCGCCTCACGTTTAGTAATTAGCTCATTTTCATATAAGTTTTGTAATAAATGATTGCCTTCTCGCTCTGAAAGTTCTTCAGGAACAAGATCACCTAATGCATTTAAGATATCCATCTCGTCCACTAGATTTACTTTCATAATGCGGATATAACCACCGCCACCGCGTTTACTTTCAACGACATAGCCTTGTTGAATGGTAAAGCGAGTATTAATCACGTAATTAATTTGGGAAGGTACACAATTGAATTGGTCTGCAATCTCACTGCGTCTGATTTCAACTGTTTCATTCTTATGCAGTACATTCTTTAAGTAATTTTCAATCAAATCCGACATATTTTGATTTTGATTTTGCATTCATCTTCCTCCTTTTACCTTGACTATATTTGACTTTAATTATACAAAAGAATGCGTCTTTTGCCAATCATCTTGCATTTTTTGATAAAAAAAGAAGCTAGACACAATGTCTAGCTTTCTCATTTGTTTACGTATCGGGAATACAGGATTCGAACCTACGACCCCTTGGTCCCAAACCAAGTGCTCTA
>CAKAPS010000062.1:0-9896 GCA_916719965.1 uncultured Streptococcus sp. | reverse complement strand
GTGTTACGTCTAATAATACGATATCTTTCACATCACCAGAGATAACCCCACCTTGGATTGCAGCACCCATCGCTACTACTTCGTCTGGGTTTACTGATTTGTTAGGTTCTTTACCAGTTTCGTTACGAACAGCTTCAACAACTGCTGGAATACGAGTTGACCCACCAACTAATAATACTTGGTCGATATCTGAAGCTGTTAAACCTGCGTCAGCTAATGCACGACGAACTGGTTCTTTTGTACGTTCTACTAAATCATGAGTTAATTGATCAAATTTAGCACGAGTTAATGTTACTTCTAAGTGTAATGGGCCAGCTGCACCAGCAGAAATGAATGGTAAGCTGATTTGTGTTTGAGATACACCTGATAAGTCTTTCTTAGCTTTTTCAGCAGCATCTTTCAAACGTTGCATTGCCATTTTATCGCTTGATAAATCAATACCGTTATCACGTTGGAATTCTTCTACTAAGAAATCAATGATTTTTTGGTCGAAGTCATCCCCACCAAGATGGTTATCACCAGCTGTTGATAATACGTCGAATACGCCATCTCCTAATTCAAGGATTGATACGTCGAATGTACCACCACCAAGGTCAAATACTAAGATTTTTTCTTCGTGGTCTACTTTGTCTAAACCATATGCAAGAGCCGCTGCTGTTGGTTCGTTAACGATACGTTCCACTTCTAAACCAGCGATACGACCAGCGTCTTTAGTTGCTTGACGTTGTGCGTCGTTGAAGTATGCAGGTACAGTAATAACTGCTTTTTCAACTTTTTCTCCAAGATATTCTTCAGCATATCCTTTTAAGTATTGTAGGATCATTGCTGAAATTTCTTGAGGTGTATAAGATTTACCTTCGATTTCTACTTTATATCCTGTTTCGCCCATGTGACGTTTGATAGATGCAATTGTATTTGGGTTTGTTACAGCTTGACGTTTTGCAACTTCACCTACTTGAATTTCTCCATTTTTGAACGCTACAACAGATGGTGTTGTACGGTTTCCTTCTGGGTTTGCAATAATTTTTGCTTCGTTACCTTCTAAAACAGCAACTGCTGAGTTTGTTGTTCCTAAGTCAATACCTATAATTTTACTCATATTTAATTCACTCCTATTATTTATAATATTATTTTAAGTTTCGTCTTCTTATTGTGAGACAATGACCATTGCTGGTCGTAATACTCGATCTTTTAATTTGTATCCTTTTTGATACACTTGTACCACGCGGTCTGCTTCTTGCCCTTCCTCAACAGGAACGGTTTGAACAGCGTGATGTAAAGTTGGATCGAATGGTTGGTTTAAGGCTTCAATTTCTTCTATGCCTTCTTCTTTTAGTGCATAAAGAAAACCTTCATACACCATCTCAACCCCTTTTTTAAGGTTTTGAGCTTCTTCTGATTCACTTGGAGAAGCGATTGCTCTCTCAAGGTTATCAATCACATTTAATAAGTTTTGCGCAAGACTTTGACTGCGATATTTTGCAGCCTCTTGTCTTTCTTTTGCGTTTCTCTTTTGGATATTCGAGATTTCAGCAGAGAGTCGATATACTTGATCGTTCAACTTCTCTACTTCTTGTTGTAATTTCTCTTCATTCGTAAGTTCTGTTTTGGTTTCTTCAGTAACTTCTTCTTGAGGAGCTTCATCTGCAACAATTTTTTCTTCTTTTAATTCTTCTTTATTGTTTTGTTCATTTGTTTCCAAGATTTCATCTCCTTACTCTATAAGTTACGATAATAATCTTCTATCGTGGTTGCTAACTCTTCCCTGAGTCCTTTTACAATTGATAATACATTCGAATACGGCATATTCTTTGGTCCAAGAAGTGCAATCATTCCTGTATCTTGGTTTGGAGTTTCGTAACTAGCTGTTACCAAACTAAAGTCACCAAGTAACGGATGATCCATTTCTGACCCGAGCCTAATTTGAATATCTTGATGATCATTGGTTACTAGTTGATGTAACTTAGACTGATCATCCATCAATTGATAAATTCCCTTGAGTTGATCCACATTAGCGTGATGATCAAAGTAATTTAACAAATATCTTCTTCCTGCGACATGCATTCGATCATTTTCGAAACGATTCATCATTTCTTGAATCACTTTGACGATTTGAATTTGTGAATTCATATAGCGATTCATAAGGATTGGAAGATCCGTTTTTAATCGTTTAGCAACGATATCTAGCGGTACTCCAATTAATTCTTCATTAATGATGCGAACCACTTTATCTAAATCACTATCGTCAATTCCACCAGGAATTGTATAGACTTTATTTTCAACTAAACCATTACTGATGACTATGATTGCCATCACTTGATTTGGGTTTAGGCGAACAAGTCTAAATCCCGATAACGTGGCAGTTTTCACTTCCGGTCCAAAAGAAATTGCGGTGTAGTTCGTTAATGTTGCTAGTATGTCAGCAGATAAACGAAATACATCTTGAATCTCTAATGTTGACTGTTGGAAAACTTCACGAATTTGATTTCGAACGCTTAAAGAAACAGGTTGCTTTTGTCTAGGTAGAATGTTGTCGATGTAGTAACGATATCCTTTATTAGAAGGAACTCGCCCAGAAGAAGTATGGTTCTTTTCAAGATAGCCCATCTCTTCCAGCTTCATCATCTCGTTACGAATCGTCGCTGAACTAAATGGTAATTCTGCAACTTCCATCAACTTCTTCGACCCGACCGGCTCCAAAGTTTCCGTATATAATTGTATGATTAATTGTAAGATTAGCAATTGTCTATTGGTTAACATCATAGTCACCTCTCTTTAGCACTTGACTAAGACGAGTGCTAACCACATTTATAATTTAACACATTGGTCAAATTAAGTCAATAAAAAAATACTAGGACTTTAGACTGATTTTTTGAAGGTTTTGTACTACAACTATTGCCGTAGATAAGGCATTCCTACTATATATTGAATGTCTTTTGGTTTTCCTTTATAATTTTTTATAGAATAATCTATAAGTTTATAGAAAGGAACATCAAAATGAAGCTTAAACATTTCACACTTGCTTTTCTTTCAGTTTTCCTATTTGGCTTCTTTTTCTATAACAGCTCTATAAAAGCTGCTGAAAGTCAAACTGTTAATGTAACTACGGTGGATATAGATACATTAACCCCAACTGAATTAAGCAATATGATAAATGGTACTCCTTCGGGATCAGTTTCTTCGAACGCTACTGTAAAACTAGTTTATAAGAAGAAAGCATGTCCTGTTGATAAGCCAACATTACCAAATACTGGGGTTACAAGTAACTTAGCAGCAATCATTTTCGGTTCACTGCTATTAGTTTCTAGCTTACTTTTAGTTAAGTCTTCTAAAGGAAGAAAATTAATCATACTCTTCGTATTAGGTGGAACAAGTATTGCGCTAGCAACTCCTGCAATTGCTTCGACAATTGAAGTAATTGGTGAAACTAAACTGTTTTCTATTTCAGCTTTGAATGATATTACTATTCCAGAAATTGAGTGCTACGAGTATGTTGGTTACATTATACCTACTGTAGAAACGACAACTGTTGAGTCAACAACTTCAGAAACTGTAGCAACTGAGACTACTGAAACAACTGAAGATACAACAATTGTAACAACAACTACCGAAGCGGAAACGACAACCGCTCAAACAGAGACAGAGGTAACTGTTCTCCCGGGAACACCATCTCCACCTTAATCAAAAGACAAGGGACAGCTGTTCTAGCTGTCCGTTTTTATTTCTATATTTTCCTTTGAAAGGAAAAATAATGATTTCACATTTCTTTGCAAATTTTCATTATTTCCATTATAATTTCATAAATAAAAAGAATGAAAAAAGAAAGGATTTATTATGAAATCATTCAAAAAATTAGTAGCCCTAATTTCTTTAGCGTTTTTAACAGCAATTTTCGCTTCTAATTTTACTTCTGCATATGCAGATAGTACGACTAAAGTGAACATCACGAATGTTGATATTGCTTCACTTTCTAATTCTGAAAAAGAATTAATCATCTCTGGGAACCCTTCGGGAGCAGTAAACTCTACTACTTCTGTAAAATTAGTTTACAAGAAAGTGGCTTGTCCAATTGACAAACCTTCTCTTCCTAACACTGGAACATCAACAAGTTTAGTGACACTTGGAGCTGGACTTTTAGTATTAGGTGCAGCCTATGCTCTATTAAAATCAAATAAAGGTAAAAAGTTAATTACTATTTTATTTGTGGTTGGAGCTGGTAGCATTCTTGTTGGATCTGTAGACGCTTCGCAAGTAACCTTAAATGGTGCAACTAAAGTAGTCTCTATTTCACAATTAGAAGAAATTACTGAAGATGAAATTGATTGTTATGAATATGTTGGGTATATCATTGTTAAAGGTGATGAAACAACAACAGTCACTACTGAAAATGGAACAACTGAAACACCTACAACAGAGACACCAACTACTGAAGGTCCAACAACTGGTGAAACAACCACAGAGGAAACAACAGAAGAAACAACTACAGAGCAAACTGAATCTGAAGAAGAAGTAACTATAAAGCCAGGTACTCCTGCTCCAGCTTAAAGAACTCTATAAATACAATAAGAGGTAGATTTTACATCTACCTCTTTTAATTTACTTCATTCATATAAATGGTTTCATAAAACGGAATTAATTCCTTCAATGCGTCCGCAAGTTCTTCTTCAATTCCATCTTTGGTACTTTCAAGAAATACTGGCCTTCTTAAAATGACTTTACGTATTTCTCCTTCTTTAACAGCTCTCATTAGTTCATCTCTATTAGATACGTTTCCTTCATAAGCTGTTGCATTCTTTTGAAAATCAGATGCTACATATAGAATGTCACGATTAGGTTCACATTCCAACACTTTGTTTTGTAACATCAGAGAGCGTTCGTTCATTTTACGTTCGATAAAACTCAATTCTAAATATACGCCCAATTTACCGTCATTATAAAACAACCGTAATGCAAAGGATGGATTTCCTTCACCTTGCCCCTCTTCGATAAAGTATCTCCAAAAAGCGGGTCTTGCCACTTGGGCTTGATTCATCCATTGACTAACTCGGTCCATGCGAAAAGACTTAAAGTTCTTCTGAAACACTTCTGTTAACTTCGTGAATTCCTGTCTTGCATCTTGGCCAGCCTTCTTCAACTGTTCCATTTCTTCTGCAATTTCTGGAAACTTTACGGGATTTTTATATTTAACTTTGTCATAACGAAAGAAATAACCCATCTTTTCAATTGAAATCATGAATTTTCCTCCTGAATATGACTTTTCAAGCGGTCGATCATATAGACACCCACATCTATAATTGGAATATTAGAGAGCTGCTCTAATTCTGTCTTCACATATGGGAAATGCGTACATCCTAGTAGGACAGCTTCAATCTCAGTACTTTCAAAATAATGGAATAAACTATGGAAGTCGAATTGCTTAATAATCTCTTCTTGTGGTTTTCCTGTTTCAATAGCTTTAACCAGTTCTAGCATCGTCACACCAAACACCTTAAGATTAGGATTTGCAATATATAGATTGTTTTCTACTCCTGTTAATCCATGAGAATTCGCGGCCATTACTGCTAAATAATCATGTTTGACGCCTAGTGTGCGATACATTTGCATCGGAGTAATCATAGGAAGTCTATATTCTTCTTGCAAGGAATCGAAATTCACAACTGAGCTTAGAGAGTTACAATACACAAATACAGTGTCAATGTCGTTTTTCAGCCCGTCAATCACACTTCTAATATATTGTTCTCTTTCTTCGTCTTCTAACGCTTGAAAAGTCGTTTGTTCGACCGGATTTTTAGAAATCGGAACAGAAATCGTTTGATTGAATCCATTTTTATTTAATAAATCAACGCCTAACTTCGTGTCCATAGGTGTTCCTGCCATCACAGCAATCCGCATACACATTTCTCCTTTATAAAAAAAACAAGGATGAACGCTTGGCTCATCCTTGTTTCAATAAATCATTATTTAGTTGCACGACGTACGTATGTACCTTCTGCAGTGTTAACTTCTAAGTATTCTCCTGCTTCGATGAAGTCTGGAACGTTAACTACTAAACCTGTTTCCATTGTTGCTGGTTTACCAGAACCTGTAACTGTAGCACCTTTAATTGATGGTTGAGTTTCAGTAACTTGCAGTACAACTGTTGATGATAATGAAACCCCAATTACTTCTGAACCGTAGAATTGGATTTTAACTTCCATGTTTTCTAGGATGTATTTTAATTCTTGTTCGATTGTTTCTTCAGGAATTTCATATTGTTCGTATGTTTCTAAGTCCATGAATACTCCAACGCCATCTTGGCTGTATAAGTATTGAACATCTTTTGTATCAATGTGTGCACGTTCTACTTTTTCATCAGGACGCATTGTTGTATCAACTGTTGAACCGTTACGAACGTCACGGATTTTCATACGCATTACAGTGTTCCCTTTACCTGGTTTGTGGTGGCTAATTTCCAACACTTTAATTAATTTTCCATCAAGAATGAATGTCATTCCAGCTTTTAAATCACTTACGTTAATCATTTTCTGACTCCTTTTGTTAAATTTTACTTTCTATTTATACCATATTTTTATTGAAAATGCACTCTTTTCAGCATGTTTTTCAAAATTATAAGATTCCAACGCGTTTAAAAATTAAATCTACATTCTTAATATGATAGTGATAATCAAACGCATCATCTAAATCTTCTTTACTTAAAGTAGCTGTAATTTCTGGTTGTTCTTCTAAAACAGCGCGGAAAGGAAGTTTTTCGTCCCATGCTTTTGCTGTACATGGTTGCACTAAATCATAAGCTTTTTCGCGACTCATTCCTTTGTCGATCAGTTTTAGTAACACACGTTGGCTGTATATTAACCCAAAAGTCGCATCCATATTACGCAACATGTTTTCTGGAAACACCGTCAAGTTCTTAACGATATTACCGAAACGACGAAGCATATAGTTCAGTAAAATTGTGCTATCTGGAATAATGATGCGTTCAGCTGAAGAATGTGAAATATCACGTTCATGCCATAGGTTCACGTTCTCATACGCTGTGACCATATGTCCTCTGATGACACGAGCTAGACCCGCCATATTTTCAGATCCGATTGGATTACGTTTATGTGGCATTGCTGAAGATCCTTTTTGACCTTTTGCAAAGAACTCTTCTACTTCACGTGTTTCTGATTTTTGAAGTCCACGGATTTCTGTCGCAAATTTCTCAATACTTGTCGCAATTAATGCAATTGTAGAAATATAATCCGCATGTAAATCACGGGATAAAATCTGTGTAGAGATTTCTTGAGGACGAATCCCAAGTTTTTTGCACACATATGCTTCTACTTCTGGAGAAATATTCGCAAAGGTTCCAACGGCTCCACTAATCTTACCAGCTTCAACACCTTGTGCTGCGCGTTCGAAACGTTCGATATTGCGTTTCATTTCTGAATACCATAAGGCTAACTTCAATCCGAAAGTGGTTGGTTCAGCATGAACTCCATGCGTTCTTCCCATACAAACTGTATCTTTATAGGCTAGTGCTTTTTCTTTAATGATTTCTAAGAAGTCTGCTAAGTCTTTACGTAAAATGTCGTTAGCTTGTTTTAATTGATAACCGTACGCTGTATCTACTACGTCCGTACTTGTTAGGCCATAGTGAACCCATTTCTTTTCTTCTCCAAGACTTTCAGAAACACATCTTGTAAACGCAACAACATCATGTCTTGTTTCTTCTTCGATTTCTAAAATACGTTCAACTGTGAATTTCGCATTTTTACGAATCTTTTCTACGTCTTCCTTAGGAATTTCTCCTAGCTCAGCCCAAGCTTCATCGGCTAAGATTTCAACTTCTAGCCAACAATTATAACGATTTTCATCCGACCAAATTTTCGCCATTTCTGGACGTGTGTAACGTGTAATCATGATTTCCTCCTAATACAATTCCATCGTAATATGTGAAATACCGACAATATCATAAGGTTCTGAAACAACTTCAAATCCAAGTGATTCATATTGCTTTTGCAGGTGTGCTTGTGCATGAACTTCAATCACAGTATCTACAAACCACTCTTTACATACCTCTTTAGCCCGTTCTAATAATGCACGGCCTTTCCCTTGTCCTCGGTATCGATTGTCAATTAACACTCGACCAAGACGAACTTTATCCTTTTCAGGAATGATTCGTAAATAAGAAATGACTTCTCCATCATCATTCATCTCAAATAGATGCCAAGATTTTTTATCCGTATCGTCAATTTCTTGATAATTCAAATCCTGGCCGACAATAAAGGTTTCGATTCTGGCTTTGTAAATCGCAACAATCTCTTCCTTCGTTAGTTCATCATAGTTCTTTAAATACCACATCGAGAATCAACCTCTCTTTGTTTTGAAATAATCTCTTGTATCTTGTTCGTCTTGTTTTAATTGAGCGATTAACGCATCGATTCCGTCAAATTTTAATTCTGGTCTTAAGTATTTTAACCATTTCACACGAACTGGAAGATGATAAATATCTTTGTCAAAATCGAGCAAGTTCACTTCAATCGTTACTTTATGAACGTCATCAAAGGTTGGATTGATTCCGATAGACGCCATACCAGGAATCCATTTACCTTCCACAAACATTTCAACAACATACACTCCGTTTTTAAGGAGGAAAGTATCATTAGAAACTTCGATATTGGCTGTTGGGAATCCAAGCATTTTACTACCTCGCCCAAAACCGTGAACAACAACCCCATCCATGATGTAGTCGTATCCTAATAATTCGTTTGCTTGTTCAATATCACCTTGTAGCAATAAATCTCGAACTGCTGTCGAACTTATCTTTCCGCTATCGTTCTTTTGCTCATCAATTGTAATAATCTCGAATCTATTCGAAGCGTACTTCGGTAATAATTCCATATTCGCGATGTCTCGTTTTCCGTATGTGTAGTCAAATCCAGCTACAACCACTTTCGCATTTAAACCCACGATGTATTGATCAACAAATTCTTGTGGTGAAAGTGCTCCAAACTCTTTTGTAAAATCCACTAAATAGAAGATATCTACGCCAAGTGATTCTAATAATTCCTTCTTACGTTCTAGCGGCGAGACATATTGAATGCTTTCAGGATCAACGTTTTGGAAAATAACAGATGGATGTTGATTAAAAGACATCACTGCTGCTTTAAAGCCGCGTTCCTGGGCAACCTTTTTCGCTGTAGTAATTACTTCTTGGTGTCCTAAATGAATCCCATCAAAGAACCCTAAAGCAAGGACAATTGGCTCTTGAACAATACACTCTTCTTTATAAGGGTGTGTTAACTCAATCGTTTGCATTCTTCTCTCCTTTCTAAAACATTTTAATTGGTTTTAATAAGCCTTTTTTCGTAGGATGAGGACCGTAAATCGAAATAAGTTCCTCTTCAAAATAACATGCTGTCGGTGCTACAATCTGAGGAAATTCATCTTTTGTTAAAATTGCACCATTTTTAAAACGAATGTATTCATCTTCTGTTAAGTCGATTCGAGGATAGTCTTCAAATACTAAATCAACAGGAATTAAAGCTTCTTGTGCTTTGTCGCTTTGTGCAAGTTCATTTAGCTGTTCTAAGGTAATGCAATCGTCAGAATGGAAAGGACCACTTTTCACACGTGTTAATTGCGACATATGCGCTTCAACACCCAATGCTTTTCCAAAATCAACAGAGAGCGTACGCACATAAGTCCCTTTGCTGCAACTCACTTCAAATTTCCACGATTGTGTCTTCGTTTCACCATTATAAACTGGTTCTGAAATACGTCTGAAATTATAAATCGTTGCTTTTCTGACAGGACGTTCTACCTCTTCACCAGCTCTTGCATACTCATAGAGACGTTTCCCGTTCACTTTTACAGCAGAATACATCGGTGGAATCTGAGTAATTTCTCCAATA
>CAKAPS010000061.1:0-9973 GCA_916719965.1 uncultured Streptococcus sp. | reverse complement strand
CAGCTGAAAAACCTGGCGTATCAAACCTATTAACAATCTTCTCTGCTTTCTCTGGTGAAAGTATTGAATCACTCGTAGAACGCTTCAAAGGCGTTGGTTATGGCCAATTCAAAGAAGAATTAGCCGATGCGATTATCGCTGTGATGGAACCAATCCAAGAACGCTACTATGAGCTATTAAAATCTGATAAGCTAGATGAGATTCTTGATGAGGGTGCTAAGAAAGCAAATGCAGTGGCAAGTAAGACGCTACGCAAGATGGAGAAAGCGGTTGGCTTAGTGAGATAAACTATTTTTAATTGATGAGATCCATTCATTTAGAATGGGTCTTTTTTGATTATCAGAAAAACATCAGTTTTATATTGAAAGAGTCATAGTGGGACACCGGTTCGAGCCTTTCTTCTCTCACCTTTGAAGCTTCAAAGGTGGAGTAAGGATTTCATTCCTAACTCCACCTAATTCACATTCAATGTGATTCCCCGCTATTCTTTCAATAAACTGATGTTTTTTCTGATAATCAACAACCCATCTATAAGGTGAATCGCTAAAAATTGTTTATCTTCCATCGCTGAAGGGAAAAGGTGCAAAAATAAAAAACGCTAGGACAATCCTAGCATTTTCTATCGTTTGCTATTCTATTACGAGCAGGCCGGCACCGATGATTCCATTATCCCCCTTAATGGTTGATGCTTGGATATGCTCTAGAATATGTTTTTGTTCGTGATGAAGGAGTTCTGCTAACTCTTCTTTCACGAGTTCTATAAAGTCTGGGTTGTAGTTTGAAACACTACCTCCGAACACAATAGTTTTTGGATCTAGTAAGCAGACCATTCCATGAAGAACACTTGCTAATCCCATAGCTGTTTCTTCGATGATACGGCAAGCCGCTTCCTCACCATTGCGCCATTTATCAAAGACGTCTTTCGTTGTTAATGTCTCGTCTTCATAAATTTCGCGTCCTGTACGCTCGATTCCGACACCCGAACAAGCCACTTCTAACGCTTCGAGACATTCAAAGTAAGGCACTTTGACAAACCCAATTTCGCCTGAGAAACCTTCCCCGCGTAAGATTGTATTATTGACGATGTTGGTGGCTGCGATTCCTGTTGATACCGTTACGTATCCAAACATGTCTGTAGGTTTTAGATTGAGCATTCGATATTCCGCATAAGCCGCTACTTTTACGTCATTATCGATTTTCACCGGTATGTCTCCGTATGTTTCCTTCAATCTTGCTACAATTGGAAAATTAGCCCAAGGTATATTATTTTGGAAAATCGCTACCCCGTTTTCCACATCTACCTTCCCTGGTAATCCAACACCAATCCCATACGTATCTTGAATGCGTAAATCATTATCATTGAGCACTTTATCCACCAGTTGGACCACACCCTGATACAAACTTTCGGCACTCGCTGTTTGGCTTGGGCTTTGTGAACGACTAACGATCTCCCCATTTTCGTTAATCAACGCAACCGCTACCTTTGTCCCCCCAATATCAATACCAACCGCGACTTTCATCAAAATCCCTCCGTTCACTATGATTTCGCTTTCATAATTAGTTTACACCGAAAATCGCATTCTGGCTTTCCCTATCTTGTTCTATACTATAACTATTTTGCTGTCTTTTACACAGTTTGAAAAATGATAACTGTTTTGATAGCCGTTTTGCTGTCTTTTTCTAACAACCTCTCCTCCTCTCTACTCCTCCCACTTTTCTCCGCAAAAATTGCCTCGTTTCACACCTAAGGATAAGAAACAGCGCTTGTTTTAGAGAAATTAATGATGAAGTCACATTGAAAAATGATAACCGAAGATAGCCGTTATAGTGGAATGAGTGATGGGGAATGGCATCGAATGTGAATTAGAGGGAGTGCGAATTCATTCGCTACTCCCTCTTTGAAGCTTCGAAGACCGAGAGACCTAAGGCTCGAGGCGGTGCCCCATCACAAACTCCACTATATTCAAACGGCTATCAATCAGGTTAGCATTTTCAAACCACCTCATTAAATAGTAACTCTATATAGAACAAGCGCTGTTTCTTATCCTTTCAACCTTCGGTTGAAGCCCTCAATTTTTGCACAAAAAAGGAGGGGAAGCAAATCTGCTTCCCCTCCCTAATTCCTAGGAATTATTTGTTTTTCAAGTTGTAGAACGCTGATAGACCTTGGTAAACAGCTAAGTCACCTAATTGATCTTCAATACGTAATAATTGGTTGTATTTAGCAATACGGTCTGTACGGCTTAATGAACCAGTCTTGATTTGTCCAGCGTTTGTTGCAACTGCGATGTCAGCAATTGTAGCATCTTCAGTTTCACCAGAACGGTGTGAAACAACTGCAGTGTAACCAGCTTTTTGAGCCATTTCGATTGCGTTGAATGTTTCAGTTAAAGTACCGATTTGGTTAACTTTGATTAAGATTGAGTTTGCAATACCTTGTTCGATACCACGAGATAAGATTTCAGTGTTAGTTACGAATAAGTCGTCACCAACTAATTGAACTTTACCGCCTAAGCGTTCAGTTAATAATTTCCATCCATCCCAGTCGTTTTCGTCACAGCCGTCTTCGATTGTGATGATTGGGTATTTTTCAACTAATTCTGCTAAGTATTCAACTTGTTCAGCTGGAGTACGTTTAGCACCTTTTTCACCTTCGAAGATTGTGTAGTCATATACGCCATCTTTGAAGAATTCAGATGAAGCACAGTCAAATCCTAAGTAAACATCTTTACCTGGTTCTAGACCTACTTTTCTGATTGCTGCTAAAATTGTTTCTACAGCATCTTCAGTTCCTTCGAATGTTGGAGCGAAACCACCTTCGTCACCTACTGCAGTTACTAAACCGCGGTCGTGTAAGATACCTTTCAATGCGTGGAATACTTCAGCACCCCAACGTAAAGCTTCTTTGAATGAAGGAGCACCAACAGGTAAGATCATGAACTCTTGGAATGCGATTGGAGCATCTGAGTGAGATCCACCGTTAACGATGTTCATCATTGGTGTTGGTAATACTTTAGTGTTGAATCCGCCTAAGTATTGGTATAAAGGTTGATCTAAGTAGTCAGCAGCTGCGCGTGCTACAGCGATAGATACGCCTAAGATTGCGTTAGCTCCTAATTTACCTTTGTTTGGAGTACCATCTAATTCGATCATTAATTTGTCGATCGCCATTTGCTCACGAACATCATAACCTAAGATAGCTTCAGCGATAATGTTGTTAACATTGTCAACTGCTTTTTGAACTCCTTTTCCTGAGTAACGAGATTTGTCGCCGTCACGTAATTCAACTGCTTCGTATTCACCAGTTGAAGCTCCTGAAGGAACCATACCGCGTCCGAACGCTCCGCTTTCTGTGTAAACTTCAACTTCGATAGTTGGGTTCCCACGTGAGTCTAGTACTTCTCTTGCTAATACATCTGTAATAAATGGCATGATTTATTAACTCCTTTAATATTTATTTTGTACGTTATTATTTTAATCGAAAATCATCAGAGTTTCAACCTTTGGAAAGGGATTCTTTATTTTTCGATTAATGATTCACCAGTCATTTCTTCTGGTTTTTCCACATTTAGTAAATCAAGCATAGTTGGAGCAACGTCTGCTAAACGTCCACCCTCGCGTAATGTTACACCTTTCTTCGTAACAATCACTGGTACTGGCACTGTTGTATGTGCAGTATGTGGTGTTCCTTCTGGTGTAATCATTGTTTCTGAGTTACCGTGGTCAGCAAAGATAATTGCGCTACCGCCTTTTGCAAGGATGGCGTCAACAACTTTACCTAAGTTTTCATCCACTGCTTCAATCGCTTTGATTGTTGGTTCTAACATTCCTGAGTGTCCAACCATGTCTGGGTTCGCGAAGTTTAAGATGATGGCATCATTTTCATCATTGATGATTGAGTTGTATAATGCATCTCCTACTTCGTAAGCACTCATTTCTGGTTTCAAGTCGTAAGTTGCAACCTTTGGAGAAGGAATTAAAATACGGTTTTCACCAGGGAATTCTTCGTTACGTCCACCATTCATGAAGAATGTTACGTGTGGATATTTTTCAGTTTCGGCAATACGTAATTGTGCAAGGCCTGCTTTAGATAACACTTCACCAAGAACGTTTGTCATTGGAATTGGGGGGAATGCAACTTCTGCATCCACGCTTGGGTTATATAAAGTCATTGTCACAAATTTAACGTTTGTAGCACGTGCACCACGGTCAAAGTTTGTCCACTCTTTATCAGTGAACGCATTTGATAATTGGATTGCACGGTCAGGACGGAAGTTGAAGAAGATGATTGCATCGTTGTCTTCTACTTTTGCCACTGGTTTGCCATCTTTAACGATTACTGATGGAATTACGAATTCGTCTGTAACGTCTTTAGCATAGCTATCTTCGATAACAGCTTGTGCGCTTTCGAATTGAGGGCCTTCGCTATGAGCGATTGCATCATAAGCTAATTTCACACGTTCCCAACGTTTGTCACGGTCCATTGCATAGTAACGACCTGACACTGTTGCGATTTCTCCAACGCCTACTTCAGCTAATTTGTCTTCTAAAGTTTTGATGTAAGAAGGACCAGCTTTAGGGTCTACGTCACGTCCATCCATGAATGCATGAATGTACACTTTGTCGATTCCTTTTGCTTTAGCTGTTTCCACTAATGCTAATAAATGGTTGATGTGGCTGTGTACTCCACCATCAGATAATAATCCGAATAAGTGTAATGCAGAGCCATTTTCTTTTACGTGGTTAAATGCACCGTTTAATGCTGGGTTTGATTCGAATTCACCATCTAAAATCGCTTTATCGATACGAGTTAAGCTTTGGTAAACGATACGTCCAGCACCGATGTTTGTATGACCTACTTCTGAGTTCCCCATTTGGCCATCTGGTAGACCTACATCTAATCCAGAAGCTTTTAATGTTGTATGAGGGAATTCGTTATAATAACGATCAAAATTTGGTTTTTTTGCTTGTGCAACGGCATTACCTTCAACTTCTGGTCTCCATCCGAAACCATCTAAGATAATGATTGCAACTGGTGATTTTGCCATTATTTTACTGCCTCCAATAAAGCTAAGAATGAATCTGGTTGTAAGCTTGCTCCACCTACAAGAGCACCGTCAACGTCTGGACAAGCCATGTATTCAGCAATGTTTTCTGGTTTTACAGATCCACCGTATTGAACGCGAACTTTGTCAGCAACTTCTTGACCGAAGTCAGCTGCTACAACGTCACGAACAACTTTACACATTTTTTGAGCGTCATCTTGAGATGCTGATTTACCAGTTCCGATAGCCCAGATTGGTTCATAAGCAATCACTAATGATGATACTTGCTCGTTTGATAAACCTTTCAATGCTGCAGAAACTTGTCCTCCTACGAATTCAGAAGCTTTTCCTGCTTCGTAAGTTTCTAAAGTTTCACCACAACAAATGATTGGTGTTAAGCCGTTTCTGAAAATAGCATGTGCTTTTTTGTTGATATCTTCGTCAGTTTCGTGGAAATATTCACGACGTTCTGAGTGGCCGATAACTACGTAGTGCACGCCCATTTCAGCTAATACTTTAGGTGAAGTTTCACCAGTGAAAGCACCAGCATCTTCGAAGTAGCAGTTTTCAGCAGCTACTTTTAATTCTGATCCTTTCGCATATTCTAATAAAGTTACTAAGTTAACTGCAGGAGCAGCGATAGCACTTTCTACGCGTTCGCCTGAAGGTAATTTACCAACAACAGCTTCCACAAAAGCTTGAGTTTCTTTTGGGTTTTTGTTCATTTTCCAGTTTCCGGCAATAATTGGTTTACGCATATACACAACATCTCCTTTTAATATTTATAATTATTTATCACTGATAGCAGCAACACCTGGTAGTTCTTTACCTTCTAGATATTCTAGAGAAGCTCCACCACCTGTTGAAATGTGAGTGAATTTGTCAGCGTATCCTAGTGAGATTGCAGCAGCTGCTGAGTCCCCACCACCGATGATTGTAGTTGCGCCTTCAAGGTTCGCAATCGCTTCACATACACCGATAGTTCCTTTAGCAAAGTTTGGTAATTCGAATACACCCATTGGTCCATTCCATACAACAGTTTTTGCATCTTTTAAGTAGTTTGCAAATAATTCAACTGTCTTAGGTCCGATATCTAAACCTTCTTGGTCTGCTGGGATAGCATCTGAATCAACAATTGTAGCTACAGCATCATTAGAGAATTCTTTAGCAACAACGTTATCGATTGGCAATACTAATTTATCGCCAGCTTTTTCCATAATTTCTTTCGCTAATTCAACGCGGTCTAATTCTAATAATGAAAGACCTACTTCACGTCCCATTGCTTTGAAGAATGTGTATGCCATTCCTCCACCGATAAGAACTTTATCAGCTTTGTCTAATAAGCTGTTAATAACACCAATCTTGTCTGAAACTTTCGCTCCACCTAAGATCGCCACGAATGGACGTTCTGGGTTATCTACTGCACCACCGATAAACTTGATTTCTTTTTCCATCAAGAATCCAGCGGCTGATTCTAATTGGCTAGCAATACCAACGTTTGAAGCATGCGCACGGTGAGCTGTACCGAATGCATCGTTAACGAATAAGTCTCCTAAAGAAGCCCAATATTTACCTAATTCAGGGTCGTTTTTAGATTCTTTCTTGCCATCTAAATCTTCGAAACGAGTATTTTCGAATAATAAAACATCGCCTTCTTTAAGTGCATTAATAGCAGCTTCTAACTTTTCTCCACGAGTTTCTGGAACGAAAGTCACTGGTTTTTCTAGCAACTCAGATAAGCGTTCTGCAACTGGACGTAAGCTTAATTTAGCTTTGTCTTCTTCAGATTTCACTTTACCTAAGTGAGAGAATAAGATCACTTTAGCGTTGTGATCGATTAAGTATTTGATAGTTGGCAATGCTTGAACGATACGGTTGTCGTCTGTAATCACGCCATCTTTCAAAGGAACGTTAAAGTCCACACGAACTAAAACTTTCTTTCCTTCAACTTGTAAGTCTGTAACGATTTTTTTAGCCATAAAATAGCCTCCTACATTTTTATTTGGAGCGAGTGCATTACTCACATTATGAAAACAGGGCGAGGAAGCGAATGCTTCCATCGCCCTGAGAAAATAGATACGATTAGCTAAATCTATAGTTTAAATTATAGTTTTGCGAAGTATTGTAAAGTACGAACTAATTGTGCAGTGTATGACATTTCGTTATCGTACCAAGCAACAGTTTTAACTAATTGTTTGTCGCCTACAGTCATTACTTTAGTTTGAGTTGCATCGAATAATGAACCGTAAGTGATACCTACGATATCAGAAGATACGATTGGATCTTCAGTGTAACCGTAAGATTCGTTAGCTAATTCTTTCATAGCTGCGTTGATTTCTTCAGCAGTAACTGGTTTTTCTAAAACTGTTACTAATTCAGTTAATGAACCTGTTGGAACAGGAACACGTTGTGCAGCTCCGTCTAATTTTCCGTTTAATTCTGGGATTACTAATCCGATAGCTTTAGCAGCACCAGTTGTGTTAGGAACGATGTTAACTGCTGCAGCACGAGCACGACGTAAGTCACCTTTAGCGTGAGGTGCGTCTAATGTGTTTTGGTCACCTGTGTAACCGTGGATTGTTGTCATTAAACCTTCAACGATACCGAATTTATCGTTTAATGCTTTAGCCATTGGAGCTAAGCAGTTTGTAGTACATGAAGCACCAGAGATAACAGTTTCTTTACCTGTTAAAATGTTGTGGTTTGTGTTGAATACAACTGTAGGAACGTCATTTCCACCAGGAGCAGAGATAACAACGCGTTTAGCGCCACCTTTTAAGTGTAATTCAGCTTTTTCTTTAGAAGTGAAGAAACCAGTACATTCTAATACGATATCAACGCCTAGTTCACCCCATGGTAATTCTTCAGGATTACGGTTAGCAAGTACTTTAACTTCTTTACCGTTAACGCGGAAAGCTCCATCTAACACTTCAACTTCACCGTTGAAACGTCCTTGAGTTGAATCATATTTTAACAAGTGAGCTAATTGCTTAGCGTCTGTTAAGTCATTGATTGCAACAACTTCTAATCCTTCCACATCTTGAATACGACGGAATGCTAAACGACCGATACGTCCGAAACCGTTAATACCAACTTTAACTGTCATATAGTTTTTCCTCCTAGGAATTTTTTATTTTTATTTTTTGCGGGTTGCCCCGTTCAAAACCAACTCTGATGTCTCCTTGTCAATCACAAACCAAGTGCGATCCACTGGAGCTAATTTGGCATATGCTTTTAAAGCAGGTGCCTTCTCTGCGCCTTCCACAACGGCAATCGAATGTGGAATCGTAGATAAATCACTAAGATGCAGCCCTACTCGTGGGATTTTTAATACCACATTTCCTTCTGCATCGAAGAAACAACCGAACGCTTCTCCAATTGCTTTCTTCTTTTTTAACGTAGCCATTTGTTCTTCAGTTAGGCCACGTCTCTCTCCCATTATAATAGCACTTCCAACGCTATATAACAAACACTCCGCCTTTTTCATGAGACCTATCGTCTTTGCGACTGAAGGTTCTTGCATTAGCGGTGCATATGTCGCCTGTTGGACATGTTCGGGAACAAAGAGCGCTTCATGATGGGCGCCAATTCCCGTCGCCATTTTCTCACTGACATTATTTGCCTGAATCAGCATCGACCCAAACATGCCTCCTCTTGCAGGAACAATCGTAAGGTCTCGGTTCACTGAAATGTCTTTTGTGAACCCTTCGCTGACACGGACCATCGTTTGGCCCCCAGTGATGGCGATAATGGAAGTCCCAAGCGGTAAGAGAATATCCATAATCTCTTGAACCAACTTAGATGTTTTTGTCGGATTCTCAACTACTTTCACATATTGAACTCCGAGTGCTTTTGCCACTTCATGTTCAACCAGACTCATCTGGATAAAGTTATTTTTTAAATCATCCGAGCGTTCTAATATAAATTCACCCACTTCTGTGAGTCTCATCCCCGCACCTTGTACTTCAATGAGGTCTAATGCTTTCATATCCTCACATTCGTTACGAAGTGTGCGCTCGGACATCTGAACCACTTTTGCAAGAGCTCTACGTCCAATCGGTTGATACGTTGCGATGGCTTGTAAAATACGGAATCGCGTTTGAAGGGCGACTCTGCTTTCTGGAACCAATAGATGAGATAGATTAAGATAATTCATCGAAACCTTCCTCCAATCATCTCCAGATAGGGTCGTAATTCGTCCCGCTTATTTCCAGTATCTTTGAATCCATATTTCTGAACACATTTATATTTTAACATAAAACAGCAGAAATGCAACCGTGCTCACATTACAATTTGGTTAAGATTTATGAATTTTCGGGACCGATTTAGTCCCTCTCTTCTTACTAAGCTGTTGAGACCACGGTTTCTCCTCTTCCGTTTCAAAAGAAACGTCAAACCAAACTCCCGCTTTTTGAGCAATTTCTTCTAGAAGTAAAAATGAAATATTTTGTCGTCCTCTTTCTAACCGTGAATAGTGAGAGGCAGACATCCCAATTTTCTTGGCAAACTGATTTTGAGATAAACCTGTTTTCAACCTGAACTCTGTCATTCTTAGCCCAATTTTATGATTCGCAAATTCTCTCATCAAGTCTTTTTCAAACTCTGGATACTTGGATTTCAATTGATTTAAACGTTTTAATAAATAATTTTTCAAATTCTGTCCCCACCCTTTCTTTGCCTTCCGGAATAAGCAATATTTCTTTTCCTTCTTCTTCTACTCCCCATCTTTCCCAAACGGCGTCTGTCACTCCTTCTTTATCTAAAAGAAGCATGATAGCCGCATATCTCACCATAATCGGATAGGGTAACTCATCTAGAATATCAATTTGTTTTTTATCCAAAATTGCAACTCTTTTCATTGTAACGCCTCCTTCTTTTAACCTAAAAATACCATATATGGACATGTCCATATATGGTATTTTTTGCTA
>CAKAPS010000060.1:0-9990 GCA_916719965.1 uncultured Streptococcus sp. | reverse complement strand
TGGTGAAGTAACATTTACACCAAACAAAGATTTCGTAGGAACTCCAGATGGAATTACTGTTCAAGCAAAAGACGCAAACGGAACTCCAGTAACAGCTAAGTACACACCAACAGTTACTCCAGTAACACCAACTGCAGAAGATGCAGAAACTACTGACGTTCAAGGTAAGACACAAACAGCGAAACCTAAATTCACTGAAGGTGACTCTGATGTGCCACTTGATGACACAGTACCTGCAACATTCGAAGATGGATCAACTACGAAAGTAATTCCTGGTGTAGGAACATTTACAGTAGCTCCAGACGGAACAATCACATTTGTTCCAGAACCAAACTTTACTGGTGTTGCTCCAGCTGTAACAATTCAACGTGTTGACGTGAACGGTACAGTTGTGAAAGCAAACTATGTTGCAACAGTTACACCAGCTCCTGCTAAACCAGTAGAAGTTGAACCAACTACAACAACACCAGAACCAGCTAAACCACAACAAGAATTACCAAACACTGGTACAAGCGATGAATACGGAGTATTTAGTGCAGCAGCATTAAGTATCCTAGCATCAGTAGGTTTAGTAGCTACATCTCGTAAAAAAGATGAAGAGCAAGAAGCTTAATTTAAAACATTAAGAACGGCATGGGACTAGGGCAACCTAGCCCCATGTTTTTTTAGTAAAATAAATTGTAGAAATGCGTTGAATACGATAAAATTAAGAGATTAAGTCACTCAAATTTGAAAGAATAAAAAAGAAGGAGGTAGCTATGTTTAGTTCGAAAAACACTCAGATGAATGAGCGTAAAAATCGTTCGAAAGTAACGCGTTATGCGATTAAAAAACTCAGCATGGGAACAGCTTCTGTGGCGGTCGCATTAGGCTTTTTATTTGTGCAAGGACAAAGCGTTGTTTTAGCCGATACGGTTGAAACGACTCAAAGTACTACTGAGGCAAAAGCAGAGGAAACATCTAAAAAAGTAGAAGCAACCACTGAAGAAACAACAACTACCTCTGAGGAACAAGCGCCTCGTACTCGTACAAGACGCGAAGCTGGGGACGCTCCAGCAGCAACTTCTCCAGTTGGGACGGATGTTGAAGATGCTACGGCTACTCCTAAAGTTACAAAACCTGGTTTTACTAAGGAATTATCCCAAGAAGAATTGCTTAGCCAGGCAAGTTGGATTGATTTTGGTGACGTGGCGAACTGGAGTGGAACTACGACTACTTCAACAGGGCAATTAGCCTTACAAGAAGGGTCAACGTATACAAAAGAAATTAGTCCAGGATATGTCGTGACGGTTCGCGTGAAGTCGCTTAAACCATTTAACGCAACGGAAATCTACAAGAAGAGACTCGAAGCACAAGGGGCAACGGCGGCTGAAAAAAATACCTATGATCCAAACGCGAAAAATGGATATATGAATAGTGCGGAAAGTGCAGATGGGAAACGTGAATTCAAGGCGGGAAAAGAAGCACTGATTGTCGGCGAACCACAAGACGCGTGGAGTGAAATTTATAATTCAGGAATCGATACTGGCGAAAAGAGAACAACGATTACGACGCAATATGAAGGCGGAAATGTCGGAGTTCAATTCGAGATTACAGGAACGTATAAAGGAAAAACGGTCAAACCAACTGTTCTTATGACAGAGGGAGATTCGTCTAATCTAGGGGAGTTGTCTCTTTACACAACTAACGGAACGGGTTGGCAGCATTTTGCAGAATGGTATAAATACGATAGCCCTTATACGCTGAATTATTTCCCACAAGATACAAAAGATTTATTCGATCCGAATAAAAAAGTCATCGGATTCAGACCACTGCCGATTAATGGAGTAAACTACCACAGTGGAGAGTTGGCGGCGATTCGTGAGGCTACACAGGTCGGGCCAGATAAGAAACCTGTCGCGTGGAAATACTACGGAAGTCCTGACCAAAAAACAGGCGGACTTGGAACAGGTGTATTTGGACCGAACCTTTCTGCCGGAATGGTAGCTGTACCGATTGTCATGACGCAAGGAGCTACAGAAGTGAGTCTGTATATGGCATCGGCAAGTAAGCAGTCTGCCATGATTGGATTCTTACCATTTGACGAAAGTGATGCTCCTGAAAGTTATGGGAAAGCGACACATAGTATTAACCAAGTTCACAATGTGACAGGGGAAGATGTAAAGCAACCGTATCTTGGAGATACACGTCCGGATGTCGATGAAAATGTCGACCGTACGAACTGGAAAGGCGACGATGCAGAAGGTTCTGCGGATGAAGGCATTGATCAAATACTTCCAGCGGACCTTAAAGAAAAAACAAACGGTATTTTAGTGTTAGACCGTACAAACACAGGCGATTTAACCATGTCCGTTGAGGCCCATACAGGTGGAGCGGACGAAGCAACACTTTACGGTTGGGTAGACTTTAACGGAAATGGAACATTTGACGAAGATGAACGCTCTGAAAAATTAACGATTAATGCAGACGGCACAGCTACTCTTGTCTTTAAGGATGCTTTCAAAAAAGTGAACGTTTCGCTGAGTGAGCTTGGTGCACGTGTGCGAATCGCAAAAGACGCGACTCAAATTGAGAAGCCAACAGGCATGGCCTTGTCAGGTGAAGTGGAAGATTTCGAAGTGCATTTAACATTCTTGCCAAAAGGAAGTAAGACCGAAACAGATGGACTACAAGGAATTCCACAAACGGGAACAGTGGTCTTCACACCAAGTGGGAAACAACGCTATTCACTTACAGACGATGCAGTGATTGACGAAGCCATCGAACCAGTAATCGTTGATGAAACGGGTGCTAAAGTGACGCTTGACGCTGAAGGGTACTATGTCGTGGCTGGTGAAGGGAAATATAAAGTCACGGGAGCAGGAAAAAATGTGACCGTTGAATTTATTCCAGAAGCTGGATTTGTCGGAACGGGCAAAGGGATCACGATTCGTCGAACGGACGATAACGGAAATAATACCGGATGGACGCCAGTGAGCGCGAATGAGACGATCGTCAGCGACCAAACAAATACAATGGACGGACGTTATATTCCAACGGTTGTTCCAATGTCTAAAGAACTCACAAGTACAAAAGTACAAGGGCTCGCCCACGTGGAAACACCGAAGTTCGAAGGAAAAGATGGAGCCGTTATACCGTCAAGCGAGAAGCCAATGGTCTTAGTTGATCCGACGACTGGCAAGGCGCTTGGTGCGAGTGCTCCAGCGATGAAAGATGGAAAAGAGGTTGGAACGTACACGGTCGATGAAACGACGGGGAAAGTCACGTTTACACCGAATAAAGACTTCACAGGGACAGCGGAAACAATCGTTCTTCAAGTGATTGAAAAAGCAACAGGAAAAGCAATTGCTGGCTTGAAATATACGCCGACTGTTACACCAGTCACTCCAACAGGAGAAGATGTGACTTCAACAGGTAAACAAGGGAAAGTTCAAACTGGAACACCGAAGTTTACTGAGGGAGACGCAGAAGTACCGTTGAAAGTGAACGCAGACCAACCAGCGAAATTCGTGGTAAATGGAACGGCAGTAGAAGAAACAACGGTTGACGCTATGAAAGATGGTGTAAAAGTTGGAACGTATACGCTTGATTCACTAACTGGTGAAGTTACGTTCACACCAAACAAAGATTTTGTTGGGACGCCAGATGCGGTGACGGTTCAAGTCAAAGATGAGAATGGAACTACGGCAACTGCGAAGTACACACCAACTGTAACGCCAGTCACTCCAACGGGAGAAGACGTAACTTCAACAGGTAAACAAGGAAAAGTTCAAACAGGAATTCCGAAGTTTACCGAGGGAGACGTGGAAGTTCCGTTGAAAGTCGACTCAGACCAACCAGCGAAATTTGTCGTAAATGGAACGGCAGTGGACGATACAACGATTGACGCGACAAAAGATGGCGCAAAAGTTGGAACGTATACGCTTGATTCATTAACTGGTGAAGTTACGTTCACACCAAACAAAGATTTTGTTGGAACACCAGACGCGGTGACGGTTCAAGTCAAAGATGAGAACGGAAAAGCTGCGACTGGGAAGTACACACCAACTGTGACGGCAGTAACGCCGACAGGAGAGGACGCAACTTCAACGGATGTTCAAGGAAAGACGCAAACTGCTAAGCCAACCTTTATAGAAGGGGATGCAGAAGTACCGCTAGATGATAGCGTACCAGCTACCTTCGAAGATGGAACGACTGAGAAAGTCATTGCGGGCGTTGGAACATTTACCGTAGCAGCGGACGGAACGATTACCTTTGTTCCGGAAGCGAGCTTTACAGGCGAAACGCCAGCGGTAACGATTCAACGTGTGGATATGAATGGAACAGTTGCAACAGCAAGCTACACAGCAACAGTGACGCCGGCACCAGTGGATCCCGTTAAACCTGAGGAACCGACGAAGCCTGAAAATCCAGCGCAACCTGAGGAACCTGTTAAACCAGTTGAACCGGCTGAGCCAGCTAAACCAGTGGAGCCAGAACAAGAAGCTCCACAGCAAACGGTTGTAGCACCAGCTGTTGAGAAAACAACTCAAACAGAATTACCAAATACGGGGACAACAGATGAGTTTGCGATTTTCAATGCGGCGGCTCTTACCATTTTAGCTTCATTAGGCCTTGTAGCCACTTCTCGTAAAAAAGAAGAACAAGAAGCATAATCGATAAATAACACAAAGCGTGAGACTAGAATTCCTAGTGTCACGCTTTTTTGACGTTGCAAAACTTTTCATATCAGAGTAGACTAGAATGGTACACACTGAAAAGGAGTGATTTTAATGAAGAAAATCGAACAAAAAGATTTATTCGAGTTGAAGAATGTAGGGCAACCTGTTGTCGCAGGAGATGCTTTCTTTTTTACAGAAACAAAAATGAACGAAAAGAAAAATACGTACGAGACAGCTATTTATAAGTACACAGCTGACGGCAAAGTAGCGTATGGAGACGAAGGAACGGTGAATTCATCACTGAAAGTCTCTCCAGACGGGAAATGGATTAGCTTCATCAGCAATGCAGGGGAAGAAAAGACGCCTCAATTAAAAATTCAATCGGTTCAAGGCGGGAAAGCCGTCGCCTTAACAGAAGAGAAAAAAGGCGTGTCAGGATATGTGTGGGCAAAAGATAGCAAGTCTATCGTTTTCCAAACTACAAAACCAGAGGAAGAAGAGAAGAAAGAAGAGTTCCCTCAACCAATCGTCGTTGAAAAAACAACGTATCGTTTTGACGGAGGAACATTCTTACCAAACGACGAAGTGACACAAATAAAAAAAGTGGACGTTGCTACAAAAGAAGGTACAACACTATTCGAATCAAAAGAATCTATTGGACTTCGTGACGTATTACATAACGAAACAACACTTGTAGTGGACCGTGATTTATCAAACGTTCGCTGGACATTAGATAGTGCAGAAGCGTGCTACGTGGACGTTGCAACAGGCGACATTCATCCGATTCTTGAAGCTGGAACAGATGAGTCTTATCGTTATGTCCTAGATGCAAAAGACGGAGCAGTCCTACAATATAGTTCAGGGAAGCATGGATTTGTAACGCAAGCAGACTTAATCGTGAACTTCGATAGCAAACCAGATGAAGAAGGCCATATTTTAAACTTAACAGCCGACTTCGATGTGGAATGGGGCGACTGGCTCGTGGCGGATTTCCAACAAGCCGTGACAGGAGTTGAGCCACAATGGTTCGATGAAGAAAGCTTCTTAGCGTGCGCAAGCGTTGAAGGTAGAACTGTTCTTTACCGTTTGTATTTAGACGGACGAGTGGAAAAAATCTTCGATGAACTCTTACACCTTACAGGAGCAACCATCATCTCTGAGGACGAGCTATTCATCACGTACTCAACCACAACTGTACCAAGCGTATTAGCGCGCTTAAACTTAAAAACAGGCGAAATCACAGACCTTTACAATCCAAACGAAGCGTATTTAGCTGAACATATCGTTACAACGCCTGAACGTTTCACTTATAAAGGTTACGACAACTGGGACATCCACGGATGGTATATGCCACCAGTAGAAAAAACAGACAAGCACGCGGCAATCCTCTATGTTCACGGGGGACCACAAGTGGCTTACGGCGAAAGTTTCTTCCATGAAATGCAAGCCCTCGCTGCAAAAGGCTACGGCGTGATTATGATCAACCCACGCGGAAGTAACACTTACGGCCAAGACTTCGTGAAGAGTATTCTTGGCGACTACGGTAACCATGATTTCGACGACTTAATGATGGGGGTAGACTATATCTTAGAAACACACCCTGAAGTCGACGCGGACCAATTATACGTTGCCGGAGGAAGCTATGGTGGATTCATGACCAACTGGATCGTAACGCATACCGACCGATTCCGTGCTGCCGTGACACAACGCTCTATCAGTAACTGGATTAGCTTCTACGGCACTAGCGACATCGGCCCATTCTTCGTGGAAAAACAATTGCTTGATGACATTAACCACACTCAACGTTTATGGGAAATGTCACCTGTCGCGCATGCGAAAAACGCGAAGACACCATTACTGGTCTTGCACGGACAAAGTGACTTACGTTGCCCACAAGAACAAGGAGAGCAAATGTATATGGCCATGCGTAAAAACAATGTGCCCACAAAAATGATTTTATTCCCTCAGTCTAGCCACGGACTATCTCGTCAAGGATTACCAAACCTTCGTCAAGCACGTCTAAAAGCTATTACAGACTGGTTTGAGGAGTATTCAAAATAGATAGCTAATAGTCACTTTAAATAGCATAAGTTGACTCACTTAACTAGCTATTGATTTCGAAGAATCAACGGATTTTATAATAGCTGTAATAGGAAAAAGATTAAATGTGAATTAGCGGACGTTAGAATGAAGTTCTTACGCCCGCTTTGAACATTAAAGGGGAGAGACAATAGGCTCGACCCGGTCTCCTATTACAGCTATTATCAAAAAATCTGTAAGGATTCTGAAAAATCAAATTAAATTAAATAGGGTGAGTCGACATCGGCTCACCCATGTTGCTTAATTAGAATAATAAAGTTATTTATTAGCCTAATTGAACAAATTTAAATGGCGTTGCATTTTCTCCACATTAGATTGCAACTGTTGAAGAGAAGTATTAAAGTCGGTCATCCACTCGGTTGAAACGACTGACAATTTTAACCGTGCTTCGTTTGTCATGCGAAGCAATGTTTCAAGCGACTGTAAAATGTCGTCTGATTCCTTGCCGACAAGTTCCGTTCGGTAAGTTGCAATCAGCATTTCACGATCCGTTTGAAATTGTTCATACAGTAACCTGTCACAAGACGCACCTGAAAAACAAGTACGAGCAGTTCGGTTTTCCGTGTTACAAATCATGATGATGTTATCTGCATTCTGAAATCGTTGTTGATGTGGATCTTGATTTTTCGGATTGTCACATAACTCCATGGTTTGTGCCTGAACTCGAAACCACTTTAAGCATTTCTCTTCGGGGATACCAAAGCGTTCGAAGGCTCGTTGTTTAAAGTGTTTTGTGAGAGAATACTGTTGAAGATTCGCAAGTCCCATAGCGTACACCTCCTTTCAAAAATTTTCACCTATATTATACTCCTCACGCTAGAGAAAAACACGAAAAGAAGAGTAGATTTGTTGACGAATTTGAGGGAATACTGTATTCTACTAAAAGGAAAAAATTAATAGTGACCTGTAAAGGGATATGTGTTGACAGAATCTCTATTATTTGGTAGACTATTGGAGTTGAGAAAACAAGCAGAAGCATCCCGCTTCTCGCCTAAGTTGACAAGAGTCCTTGGGCTGATAGGAAATGTTCAAGTTTTAAAAAGACATTGGCAGCGGGAGTATTCTATTACTTCCGTTGCTTTTTTGCTTTTTTTCTCTCAAAAATTCTTGGAGGTGAATATCATAGCAAAAGATATGATGGTCAATGATGGAATTCGCGCTCGTGAGTTACGTGTTATTGACAATAACGGTGAACAAATTGGTGTTCAAACGAAAAACGATGCTTTACGTTTAGCAGAACAAGCTGGACTTGATCTAGTGTTAGTTTCGCCAAATGCAAAACCGCCAGTTGCCAGAATCATGGATTATGGTAAATATCGCTTTGAACAACAGAAAAAAGAACGAGAAGCTCGCAAAAACCAAAAAGTCATCAATATCAAAGAAGTGCGTCTAAGCCCTACAATTGATGAGAACGACTTTAATACGAAGTTAAAAGCGGCGATCAAGTTCCTTGAAAAAGGCGATAAAGTCAAAGCAAGCATTCGCTTCAAAGGTCGTGCCATTACTCATAAAGAGATTGGTCAAAAAGTTCTCGAGCGTTTAGCAGAACAAGTTTCTGAAATCGCAACAGTTGAACAAAAGGCTAAAATGGACGGACGAAGCATGTTCTTGATGTTAGCACCTAAGAATGATAAGTAAAAAAGTAACAGGAGGAAAGTCTCATGCCAAAACAAAAAACACACCGTGGTTCAGCTAAACGTTTCAAACGTACAGGTGGTGGAGGATTAAAACGTTCTCAAGCCTTCACAAGCCACCGTTTCCATGGCAAAACTAAAAAACAACGTCGTCACTTGCGTAAACAAACAATGGTTCACGCTACTGACATCAAACGTATTAAACAACAATTAAGTCAAATGCGTTAATTCAGCACGCAAACTATTACATTTTCAAACAGTCGCAAGAGACTGATAGACCAAGGAGGAATTAATTATGCCACGTGTTAAAGGTGGAACAGTTACTCGTCGTCGTCGTAACCGCGTTTTAAAATTAGCAAAAGGTTACTACGGAGCGAAATCAAAATTATTTAAAACAGCTAAACAAGCAGTCATGAAATCATATATGTATGCTTACCGTGACCGTCGTCAAAAGAAACGTGACTTCCGTAAATTATGGATCGCACGTATCAATGCGGCAGCTCGTTTAAACGGATTAAGCTACAGCAAATTAATGCACGGCTTAAAATTAGCTGGTATCGAAATGAACCGCAAAATGTTAGCTGACTTAGCAGTTAACGATGCAGCTGCTTTCACAGTATTAGCAGACAAAGCTAAAGAAGCATTAGCAAAATAATTTTATTTTCTAGATAATAGATCCACATTTGAGCCCCGTTAAACTCAATGTGAAGAATACCAAGAAAGAAATTGGAGGAAACAATCGTGCGTACAACATACATGGCTAAAGCTAGCACTACAGAACGTAACTGGGTTGTTATCGACGCTACTGATGTGCCATTAGGACGTCTTTCAGCTGTTGCAGCAAGCATTTTACGTGGAAAAAACAAACCAACATTTACACCTAACGTTGATACAGGTGATTTTGTAATCATCATCAACGCTGACAAAGTTGCCTTAACAGGTAAAAAAGCAACTGATAAAGTTTACTATCACCACTCAAACCACCCTGGTGGATTGACAGCTCGTACAGCTGGTGAATTACGTGCTAACAACTCTCGTAAATTAGTTGAATTATCAATCAAAGGCATGTTACCTAAGAACTCATTAGGTCGTCGTCAATTTACTAAATTACATGTTTACGGTGGAGCTGAACATCCACATGCTGCACAACAACCAGCAGTAGTAGACATCCAATCACTAATCTAAGGAGGAAAAAGCATTGGCTCAAGCACAATACCGCGGCACTGGACGCCGTAAAAACTCAACTGCCCGTGTTATCTTAGTACCAGGGACAGGAAACATTACAATTAACAAAAAATCAATCGAAGAATACATCCCATTTGCTTACTTACACGAAGTAATCAAACAACCTTTAAACTTAACTGAAACTTTAGGTTCATACGACGTTTTAGTTAACGTTAACGGTGGTGGATTCACAGGTCAATCAGGAGCTATCCGTCACGGAATCGCTCGTGCATTATTAACAGTTGACCCTGACTTCCGTGGAGTGTTAAAAGCTGCTGGCTTATTAACACGTGACCCACGTATGAAAGAACGTAAAAAACCAGGCTTGAAAAAAGCTCGTAAAGCATCACAATTTAGTAAACGTTAAAACT
>CAKAPS010000059.1:0-10041 GCA_916719965.1 uncultured Streptococcus sp. | reverse complement strand
AATTAGGAGGAAGAAACATGAAAGTAATTTTCTTGAAAGATGTAAAAGGTAAAGGTAAAAAAGGTGACGTTAAAAACGTTGCAGACGGATACGCACAAAACTTCCTAATCAAAAATGGTTTAGCTAAAGAAGCAAATGCTGCAAACTTAGCAACTTTATCAGGACAAAAGAAAGCTGAAGCTAAACATAACGCTGAACTATTAGCAAAAGCCAAAGAAATTAAAGAGTTCTTAGAACGCGAAGATACAGTCGTAACGATTAAAGCAAAAGCAGGGGAAGATGGCCGTCTATTCGGAGCTATCCCAGCAAAACAAATCGCTGAAGAATTCAACAAGAAATTCAATGTTGAATTGGATCGTCGTAAATTCGAATTAGCAGCACCAATTCGTGCGTTAGGATACACTCGTGTTCCTGTTAAATTACACCACGATGTAACAGCGATTATGACTGTGAATATCGTTGCTCAATAATAAGAAATACTAAGGATTTTCCCGTTGTGGAGAATCCTTTTTCTTTTGGTTTTAATTATGTGATATAATTCACGAAGTTGTAAACAAACATTCCAGTTTCCATGCTAGAAAAGACTCAATCTTCTGTTTTATTACAGCGTTTTATGATACAATGAAACTGTATTTTTATGGTTATTTTTAGTAGAAAGGGTGTTTGAATGGAAGAACTATATCCAAATTTAGTTCCACCACAAAATATTGAGGCAGAAGAAGCCGTTCTTGGGTCTATTCTTCTTGCAAGTGACTCGATTATTTCGGTTATGGAATTTTTGACACCGGAAGATTTTTATCGTGTTTCTCATCAATTAATTTTTGCGGCAATGATTGAATTAAACCAAAACAATATCGATATTGACGCAATCACCGTTTCAGAGATTTTAAGACAAAAGAATCAAATGGAAAATATTGGTGGAGAAGTAACGTTAATCGAACTTCTTGATAAAGTGCCAACAGCAGCCAACGTAGAGTACTATACACAAATCGTTTTAGAAAAATCTACGCGCCGTAAATTAATTAAAACTTCGACAAATATTGTAAAAAATGCTTACCAAGAGGATGAACCAATTGCCAACGTCTTGGATACGGCTGAGAAGGATATTCTTTCTGTATCTGAAGGACGTAATAAGGCTGGTTTCATTCCAATTAGCTCGGTTCTTCGTACTGCTTATGAAAGCTTAGAAGAGCGTGCAAAAAACAACGGTGAGGTTACAGGGATTGCGACAGGATATATCGGTTTAGACAGAATGACGTCAGGGCTACATGCGGATGAGTTAATCATCTTAGCGGCTCGTCCATCTGTTGGTAAAACGGCCTTTGTATTGAATATTGCAAAGAACGTTGCCGTGAACCTGAACGAAACGGTAGCCATCTTCAGTCTTGAAATGGGTGCTGAGTCTCTAGTAGAGCGTATTATCTGCTCTCATGCCAGCATTAACGCAGGGCATTTGAAGACAGGTAAATTAACGCCTGAAGAATATACACAATATTTCGTTGCAACCGGAGCATTATCTGAAGCACCAATTTTTATTGATGATACTCCAGGGATTCGTGTTGCTGAAATCCGTGCAAAGTGTCGTCGCTTAAAACAAGAGCGTAATAATCTTGGATTAATCGTCATCGACTACTTGCAGTTGATTGAAGGAAACGGAAAAGAGAGTCGTCAACAAGAGGTTTCTGAAATCTCTCGTAACTTGAAGAAATTAGCGAAGGAATTAAAAGTTCCCGTTATCGCACTTTCGCAATTATCGCGTGGTGTGGAACAACGTCAAGATAAACGACCAATCATGTCAGATATTCGTGAATCTGGATCTATCGAGCAAGACGCGGATATCGTAGCATTCTTATATCGTGATGATTACTATCGTCAAGAACCAGATGAGAATGGACATGTGCCAGAAGTGGAACCAAATAGTACCATCGAAGTGATTATCGAGAAAAACCGTAGCGGTCCTCGTGGAACGGTTGAATTGAACTTCATGAAAGAATTTAATAAATTTACAAATCTTGTGCCGGATGGAGTCGAGCAAAACGCTCCAATGGCCTAATCACAGACATTTAAATGAATAATACAAAGAAGAGGTGCGTCAAATGTCATCAGTAGTAGTAGTAGGAACACAATGGGGAGACGAAGGTAAAGGAAAAATTACAGACTTCCTCAGTGAAAATGCAGAAGTCATTGCCCGCTATCAAGGGGGAGACAATGCAGGACATACAATTCAATTCAATGGAGTGACTTATAAACTTCACTTAATTCCATCAGGGATTTTTTCACCAGAGAAAATCAGCGTGATCGGAAATGGGGTTGTATTGAATCCAAAATCTCTAATCACAGAACTTGCGTATTTACACGAAAGAAATGTGACTACTGATAACTTACGTATTTCAGACCGTGCGCATGTCATCTTGCCATACCACATTCGTTTAGACCAATTACAAGAAGAAGCTAAAGGCGACAACAAAATTGGAACAACGAATAAAGGGATTGGACCTTGCTACATGGATAAAGCAGCGCGTGTTGGGATTCGTGTGGCAGATTTACTAGACCGTGAAGTATTTGCGGAACGTCTAAGAATCAACTTAGCTGAAAAGAATCGTCTCTTTACTAAAATGTACGATGCAGAACCAATTGAGTTTGATGACATTTTCGAAGAGTACTACGAATATGGTCAACAAATGAAGAAATACGTTTGCGACACTTCAGTGATTTTAAATGACGCACTAGACAATGGCAAACGCGTATTATTCGAAGGCGCTCAAGGGGTTATGTTGGATATCGACCAAGGAACATATCCATTCGTAACTTCTTCTAATCCAGTTGCTGGTGGGGTTACTATCGGTAGCGGTGTTGGACCTTCAAAAATTGATAAAGTCGTTGGGGTATGTAAGGCATACACTTCTCGTGTAGGGGATGGACCTTTCCCAACAGAATTATTTGATGAAATCGGCTCACGTATTCGTGAAGTCGGACGTGAATACGGAACAACAACTGGACGTCCAAGACGTGTAGGTTGGTTCGATAGCGTTGTAATGCGCCACTCTAAACGTGTATCAGGTATTACAAACTTAAGCTTAAACAGTATTGACGTATTAACTGGTTTAGAAACAGTGAAAATCTGTGTGGCTTACCGTAAACCAAATGGAGAAGAAATTTCTCACTACCCAGCAAGCCTAGTAGAACTAGCACAATGCGAACCTGTGTATGAAGAATTACCAGGTTGGAACGAAGACATTACAGGATGCCGTTCACTTGAAGAGCTTCCTGAAAATGCACGCAACTATGTTCGTCGTATTTCAGAATTAGTCGGCGTACGTATTTCTACATTCAGTGTAGGACCAGATAGAGAACAAACCAACATTTTAGAAAGTGTTTGGGCATAAAAAAAGTAATAGAGTAAAGGAGGATTTATATGAAAAAAATCCTAGTTGTAGATGATGAGAAGCCAATCTCAGACATCGTCAAGTTTAGTCTTACAAAAGAGGGCTTCGAGGTAATCACAGCCTTTGACGGTGAAGAGGGTCTGGTGGCTTTCAATGAAAAAAATCCAGATTTAGTTATTTTAGACTTAATGTTACCGAAAATTGACGGCTTAGAAGTATGCCGTGAAATCCGTAAAACAAGCAATGTCCCAATTATCATGGTGACAGCGAAAGATTCTGAAATTGATAAAGTTTTAGGTCTTGAACTTGGAGCCGATGACTATGTGACAAAACCTTTCTCAAACCGTGAGTTAATCGCGCGTGTGAAAGCAAACTTACGTCGTCAGCAATTAGCTCCAGCGGAAGCCGAAGAAGAAAAAACAGCTAACGAAATCGTATTAGGCTCACTCATTATTCATGAAGATGCTTATGTGGTTTCAAAACGTGGCGAAGAAATTGAATTAACGCACCGTGAGTTCGAATTACTTCACTACTTAGCAAAACATATCGGGCAAGTAATCACACGTGAGCACCTATTGCAAACGGTGTGGGGATATGATTACTTCGGAGATGTGCGTACAGTGGACGTTACGGTACGTCGCTTACGTGAAAAAATCGAAGATACACCGAGTCACCCAACATGGATTATGACTCGTCGTGGGGTAGGTTACTATATTAAGACCCCAGATCAAGAAAAAGAAGCTTAAGATTGAAATGCGCTTTTCCTTGCCACCTGAACTACCGGCAAGAAAAGCGTATTTTTCTAAAAAGTAGAGGGGAAAATGACTCATGAAGAAAATGAAACGATTCTTTCGTTCCATTCAGTTTAAGATTCCGATGCTGTTCATCTTGCTCTTAGTCATCTCGCTGCAACTCATTGTCGCGAACTTCTTAACGCAATTAGAGTCGCAAATGGTGTCTAACTTCCAAGAACAAATCCAACTGCAAGTAGGGTTCTTGAAAAATAACGTGCAGCCGATTTTGGCAAAAGATGCGACCGATGAAGCGAAGATGTCTGAAATTTCGCAACTATTACAAGACTATCCGACAGGGAATAGTATTGTCGAAATTCGCATCATGGACATGCAAGGATATATTTTGGGAACAACCAACCAAACGCAACAATCAGTTGTCGGAACGCGTTCAACCGAAGCCGATGTTCAACAAGTTGTTGTGTCGAATACCGTTCAAAGCTACAACTTCACGGAAGGCGAAACGCGTTATTGGAAATATGTTTCACCGATTGACCCAGTAAATAGTGCCTCAGGAAATCCGGTTGGGATTATTTCGGTAACGTCGAATATCGAATCGCGTTATACACAGGTAAAAGATATCGGGGTTATCTTTATTAGTTCTTCTATCTTTGTCATTATTTTGGCCATCGTGATTACCGTAATGATTTCGCAAGGGATTACGCGACCAATCGCAGAGATGAAGCAACAAACCGAGCAGATTGCTGAAGGAAATTATACGGGTGAAGTGATGATTTACGGGGATGATGAGCTTGGACAACTAGGGCAAGCGATTAACGATCTCTCTGTGAAGATTAAAGAAGCACAAGAAGGAACCGAAGCGGAGCGGCAAAGGCTGGATAGTGTTCTGCGTCATATGAGTGACGGGGTTATTGCGACCGACCGTCGTGGACGTATTGTGATTATCAATGCGGCAGCGCTAGATATTTTAAACTTGCGTAGCGAACGTATTGTAGGAACGCCATTATTAGATGTATTGAGACTCGATCAAACTGTTACTTTTAGAGATTTATTAGAGTCTCAAGAAGAACGGTTGATTACCTTTGAAGAAGATGGCGAAGATACGATTGTTCAATGTGAATTCTCAGTGATTCAACGTGAATCTGGATTTATTAGCGGTCTTGTCTGCGTATTGACCGACGTTACCGAACAAGAGAAAATTGACCGTGAACGTCGTAATTTCGTATCGAACGTTTCCCACGAATTACGGACCCCACTAACAAGTATCAAGAGTTATACAGAAGCGTTAGTGGATGGGGCTTGGGAAAATAAAGAAATTGCGCCAGAATTCTTAAACGTTATCGAAACTGAAACGGACCGTATGATGCGTATGATTACGGACTTACTCAACTTATCGCGTATGGACCAAAACCGTCTCGAGCTCGATAAGGAATTCGTGAATATGAATGAGTTGGTGAAACATATTGCCAACCGTTTCGATATGGTGCTTTCAAGTGACCAATATCGTGAAAAGAATTACCGTATTTTAACGGATATTACACAACGAGACTTATGGGTAGAAATCGACCAAGATAAGATGACGCAAGTGCTGGATAATATTATTAATAATGCGATTAAATATTCTCCAGACGGGGGTCGTATTATCGTTCGTCTGATGGAAACTCATACAGATTTAATCGTGAGTGTTAGTGACGAAGGATTAGGAATTCCGCGTAAGGATATTCCACACTTATTCGACCGATTCTATCGTGTAGATAAGGCTCGTTCAAGAGCGATGGGTGGTAGTGGTCTTGGACTGGCTATCGCGAAAGAAGTCGTTCAATTACACGGTGGTAAAATTTGGGTGAACAGTATTGAAAACAAAGGATCAACCTTCTTTGTTTCTCTACCTTATGTTCCATTTGAAGAGGACGGTGAATGGGATGAATTTTAAACGTTATCGAGCAATGCTAACGGCGCTCTTTGTATTAATGGCCATTAGCTTTGTGTTTACGTATCTCATCGTAGTACGTCCGGTTGATTTCTTTACGAATCAAAAGCAAAATAATAATGTCGCAACGACACAAGATACAGGTGTGCAAGTTCGTGCAACTTATACAACAGAAGATGTGTTTAGACCAACTCGAATGGTTCTAACGAACAAAAATAAGTTCGAAATGACGAGCAGTGCTTCCATTATGAAGGAAGTCAATGCACACTTAAATAAACAATTTACGAATTTAACGCGTTTGGAAGTCATGGACGAAACTAGTTATGAAAATCTCGTCTTACGTGAAGCCAGAATTCAGATTTTATTTGATGGGCTGCATTCATTTGGAATTGTGAACCGATTCTTTGATGGAAATATGGACGACTTAAATAATGACCGTTTTTCTCGTATTGTGATTCGCACAGATGATCCTTCTACTGCTTATTTTATCAATGATGACACGAAACAACTCTACAGTGCTAAAGTAAATGAAAGTTTTAAAACATCATTAGAGGGATTATACGCGGATAGTGATTTTTACGAAGTTGAATCGTATCGTGGAAAAACAAAACAATTCTTTGTCGAACAAGATAATTTGAATGTGGAACAGTCTGCCTATTTAATCGAGCAGATTCCAATGAGTTTCTATATTACTCAGTTATTTACGAATCAATCAGAAATTCGTACGCGTGGAGACGGAAAGACCGTTGTATACAATGATAATTTATCGCAATTGAAATTAGACCGTACGACAAATGTGGTTACTTTCTTCGAGAACCGCTCAGGAGAGGAAACGTTACTATATACTAATAACTTAACGCAAACTTTCGGCCAGATGAAACGTCTTGGAGGCTGGCAAATGGGCGTGAGTCTATTCTCGGTAGATTTAAATAATAATCTCGTCGAATACGTTCGTTACGTGGATTCTTATCCAATCTTATCCAGTGGCAAAGAAGGTTTCACGCAAATAAAGGTCAATTCAACAGGAATCGAGAAAATGAGAACCTCATCACTGATTGCACAAACGCCGTTACCGACAAAAAGTAAGAAGGTAATGGTTGTTGGTGGGAAGACGATTGTCACTGAATTGTTGAACGAAGGATTTGTTATGAATGAAATTGAAGATATTCGTATCGGATATTCATGGACGATCAGTAGTGAGAGTGTACAAATCGTTGAATTTACACCAACGTGGTACATTAAAAAGAATGGTACTTGGAAGACTCTGGCTGAATTAAAAGCCGAGAAGAGTCAAACAGAACCAGCGAATGGACCGACAACAACGGGAGGTGACGCAGATGGATTTTAAGAGAAGCGCAGTCGTTCTCATCGTCTGCTTCTTTATCCTCGATTTATTCTTATTCGGATTAGTGTGGCAAAAACGAACTGACACGAAGAATCCATTGAATACAAGTATTAACGTCATCGACCAAATGAAGCTAGACGGAATTACATTACCAACGCTGAATGCGACGGTAGAAGCCGTTCCGATTGTACAAGTGACACCAGAGTCCACTGACGGAAAACTCTCTAGTTTACCAAACCAAGTCGTGACGATTGAAAAAAGTGTCATTAATGGCCAATTTATTACTCCTATTCAATTAGACTTAAGTGGCTCTGTATCTGCAGATAGTTTTGCCGATTTAACAAAAATCGTTGAAAATAATCAAGTGGCTTTTGGAGACCAATACACATGGTCATCCTATAATCCAACAACCCGCAAAGTGATTTATACACAAAAAGCAGATAAGTTAACGATTATGGATGGCTCGAGTCAAATTATCTTTACGATTAATGCCAATGACCAAGTCGTAAGCTATGAACAGACTTATGCTGGAAGTGTGCAAGTACTTGGGAAAGAGCGTGAATTGATTACGGCTCAAAAGGCGGTTGAGATTCTTTACTTAGCCGGACGAATTTCGTCGAAGGCAACCGTTCAATCGGTGAAATTATCGTATTATCAATCGCTTGTACTAAAAGATTTTTCAATTTACTCACCTGCGTGGTATATTGAAATTCGTCAAGCTGACGGACAATTAATTGCCCGTCGTGTAGATGCGATTCATGGGACAGTATTAGCCAATGAAACGCTAGAAACAACGAATACGCAAACGCAGCGTACAACCACCAATAACACAACAACAACGCAAAGTGTACAGCAACAATAAGAAGGGAATAACTATGCAAGAATCAGGTTTGAAAGTGAGTTTACTCGCGAGTGGTAGCTCGGGAAATGCTACTTACATCGAAACGCCAAAACAAAAAATATTAGTGGACTGTGGACTCACTGGTAAAGCCATTACTGCGCAAATGGAGAAGATTGATCGCTCCATTTCAGATGTAGATGCCATTCTGGTTACCCATGAACATTCCGACCACATTAAAGGAATTGGAGTTCTCGCTCGTAAGTACGGGATTCCAATTTATGCCAATGAAAAAACGTGGCAAGCTATGGCTGGTAAAATCGGGAAAGTGGCTCTCGAACAACAAGAAATCTTCAATACAGGAGAGACGTTAACGTTTGGAGACTTAGATGTGATGAGCTTTGCAGTATCACATGATGCGGCCTCTCCTCAATTTTATAGTTTCCAACGGGAAGGCAAGCAGTTCGTGATGCTGACAGACACGGGTTATGTGAGTGATAAGCTAAGAGGATTGTTGAAAAATGCAGATGCGTATCTCATCGAAAGCAATCATGATTTAGAAATGCTTCGAATGGGACCTTACGCTTGGCATTTGAAACAACGTATCTTAAGCGACAAGGGACACTTATCGAATGATGATGGCGCGCTTGCGATGTGTGAAATGATGGGGGACCGCACAAAACGGATTTATCTAGGCCACTTAAGTCAGGATAATAATATGAAGGAAATCGCCTATCAGACTGCGGAAAGTATCTTCCAAACGCATGATAAAGGGGTTCATCAGGCCTTCGAGCTTTATCATACAGATCCGTATGAACCTACAAAGTTATTTACCGTTTAAAAACTTAGCAAGAATGAAAGAGTTTTTTAAGGACTCCGTAAGGTTTATTTCATATAAATTTCATATGAAAAAACTATTGTATATTTACAAACGAGAGGAGTGAGCAGATGTCACAAGAACAATTAACTAGAAAAAAATCATCGAAGTCTTTTAAAAATGGCTTTATCGGTGGATTAGTGGGAGGAGCAGTCGCCGTTGCCGGAGGAGTTGGAATTATGGCTGTAACGAATCCAGCAAACCAAGCAACAACACCTGCAGCACAACCCTCACAAACACAAGTGGAAACAACAAAAACATCCACAGCCACAAAAGGTGGAACAGAAATCACAAAAGTAGTTGCTGAAGTGAAGAACGCGGTTGTTTCAGTGATTAACAAACAATCAACTTCAAGAAATAACTTATACGGCACACAACAAACCGGAGGAGAATTAGCTACTGCGTCTGAAGGTAGTGGGGTCATTTATAAAAATGAGGGTGGATATGCCTATATCGTGACGAACTATCACGTTATTGCGAAATCACAAGAATTGGAAGTTCTTTTAGCAGACGGAACACGTGAAAAAGCTGAGCTTGTTGGTAGTGACCAATGGACAGACTTAGCCGTGATTCGTATTGCCAATACAAATGTTTCAACTGTCGCAGAATTTGCAAATTCTGATGAGGTTGAAGTTGGGCAAACCGCGATTGCGATTGGTTCTCCTCTGGGAAGTGAATTCGCAACAAGTGTAACGCAAGGAATCGTCTCAGCAACTAACCGTGCTGTTGCCACAGACGTTGATGGTGATGGACAAGAAGACTGGGTCGTAACGGCCATTCAAACAGATGCGGCGATTAACCCAGGAAACTCAGGGGGAGCGTTAATTAATAGCGCTGGTCAGCTGATTGGAATCAACTCAATGAAGATTTCTAAATCGTCTGTTGAAGGGATGGGATTTGCAATTCCAAGTAA
>CAKAPS010000058.1:0-10057 GCA_916719965.1 uncultured Streptococcus sp. | reverse complement strand
TTGATAAAGTAAAATATGAGGAATTCAACTTCTTACTCAACCTTTATAAAGAAAAATTAAATATATTAAAAGTGCCTCATACAATTGCTGATACCATTAATACAGCTTTTAAAGTTGAGCTGGTAAAAGAGTCTAGAGTTGATTTTTATCCAACAGACGGGTATGAATTTACGGCATTTTTAATTGCTGAATCGCTTCGAAATGTCGAAAAAGGGGATCAAGACGCTGCTGGGTTTTACAATATTGATGTAAAGCAAGCGATGAAGAACGATCAAATTTACGCAAATATTGATCTCATTTTCTATTCTGAATTAACTTCTAAAGCTCAGAAAGCAGGGTTATCTAACCTAGAATACTTTAAAGAAGTACTAGAAGCATTACCAAGAGGCACCTTCTGGGACGGAGTCTATCAATTCAAGGGTAGTGCTGAGGTGAATGGGAAAACCAGAGATGTGATTAGTACTTTTGTTGTGGAAAATGGGTTAGGTTATTTTGAAGAAGATGATTTGAAATAGAAGAGGAGGTATTTATGAATAATAAGAAGATACAGTATATTAACTTATTACTTCCAACTATTCTTTATTTTCTCCTGTTTATGCTAGAAGTCATTATGGGACATGGAATCACGAAAGCATTATTTTCAGTTTATTTTATTGTTTTTATCATTTTGTTTTTTGTAATTCTATTTGCAGTATTACGTGAACTCTATATTATTAACTTTGTGTTAGCTAAAGACAATGCAAAGGTCCGAATCCCAGGGACTATGGCGTTTGTTCTATTCTTATATTTTACATTTAACGAATTAAAATATCCTTTTACGGTGATTATGCCATTTGAGTCCATTGTTAACGCAAAAAGCGGAGCAGTATTAACGTTTGTACTATTATTAGTATTTAATGTTTTGTGTTTAATGGTGTACGGGTTTGCTGAAGGAAAACAAAAGCTTTTAAAAGCACCATATTTTTATATCATTGCTTCTATGTATGCGTTCATGGCATTAGCAATCAATAATCAACAAGTAGAACAAAACAGGTCAGACGATATCACTGTAAAAATTGAGGAGTACTTTAAAGAACATGGTTTTAACGCTACTGTAAAAGTAATTCCACCAGTGAATAATGATATGGTGAATATCAAATTTACCGAAAAACTGAGTTCAGGAAGTGAAGTCACATTCCAAAACAATGTGTTCTTAGAAAAAGGGACTAGTATTCGTGATATGCAGGAGACGGTGAATACGTTTAATGTTTCAACAGAGGAAGCAAAGGTTCTTAAACTTCTATTCAATCAAAACTTTACATTCTTAAGAGGAGCATTTCTATTCAATTCTGATCTAGAATCTTCCGTTGATAAAGTGAAAAGAGTATTGGATGATAAGGTTGAAGATGTAGAAATTACAAATGTTAAAATAGATGTAAACCCCTTAATCTCAGGGGAAGAACGTTTAAAAAGATTAGCTCATATTGCAGCGGATTATTCGAAAGATAACTCGGTAACAGAAGCTATTTACAATTTAAGACTAGAAGAACTCCTTTCAAGTGAAACTGAGGTCATTACTGGTTATTTACGAGTGGATTACCGCGAGGCTTCTTCACTAGAGGAACTTCTATCGTTTGTATCTTCAAAATTTAATAGCTTAAGTAAGGACGCGCTTCCTGATGGGCTCTATTTATTCGATACCTATGTATTTGTTCCAGAGAAAGATAACATTAAAAATGATCAACAGTATCTTGCTGTTAAAGTGAAAGATGGAACAGTTACTGTTTATTGGCAAAACAGAAACTAATCTAAAATGGAAGGAAATAGTCATGGAAGAAAAAATTAAACTAAGAGACTATAATATATTTTATTTTATAACGTTATTATCAATTCTCGTTTTGAAATCAAAAGAAGCAGGTATTATTACAACTTTCTTTGTTGTTGGCGGCATTTTAATTATTTTCAACTATATTATTTTTATAAGTTTGTTTAAGAATCTGCTCGTGTTCTATAAACGCAAGCATGAAAATATTCTGTTTCTTGTCAGCCTCGTTTTACAACTTATCGGATCTGGACTATTCGTTATATCCATCGCAATGAATTTTGAATTATTAATAGGACCTCAGATGGACACATTGACTTTACCAATTATCTTGTATCTTATTGGAATTAATTTGATCGAAATTTCTGGTTTGGTAGCGTATGTTACGCAGGAAAAGAGTAAAGGAAGCTTCCCCTGGTTAAACGTTATTCTAACAGTGTTACTTATTATTAGCTTTAATGTCGCTGTATTATATTAAAATGAAAAAGACTTTGTTGGAAATTCTATTGTTTCATCATGAAAACAATAGAATTTTCTTGCAATTTAAATAACTTTCATGTACAATCATTGATGGTGTAAAAACCAAAAAAATTCACACCTAATTGGATGTTAAGATTGGTGCTTCTTTTAGAAGAGGTCTTATCGCTGAAAATTGGGGAGGAAAATATAAACCAAATTGGAGGAAAACAAAAATGGCAGTTATTTCAATGAAACAATTGTTAGAAGCTGGTGTACATTTCGGTCACCAAACACGTCGCTGGAACCCTAAGATGAAGAGATACATCTTCACAGAAAGAAATGGTATCTATATCATCGACCTACAAAAAACTGTTAAATTAGTGGACGATGCATACAACTACATGCATGAAGTTGCTGAAAACGGTGGTATTGCATTATTCGTTGGTACTAAAAAACAAGCACAAGATGCTGTTAAAGACGAAGCAATCCGTTCAGGTCAATACTACGTTAACCATCGTTGGTTAGGTGGTACTTTAACTAACTGGGATACAATCCAAACACGTATCAAACGTTTGAAAAAAATCAAAGAAATGCAAGAAGACGGCACTTTCGAAGTATTACCTAAAAAAGAAGTTGGTATTCTATTAAAAGAATTAGACAAACTTGAAAAATACTTAGGTGGTATTAAAGATATGCCACGCATTCCTGATGTAATGTTTATCGTTGACCCTCGTAAAGAACGCATTGCAGTTCAAGAAGCTCACAAATTAAACATTCCAATCGTTGCTATGGTTGACACAAACTGTGACCCAGATGAAATCGATGTTGTTATTCCATCAAATGATGATGCTATCCGCGCGGTTAAATTAATCGTTGCTAAAATGGCTGATGCATTCATCGAAGGTAACCAAGGTGAAGACGTAGCAGTAGACGTTGAAGACTTAGATAAAGATACTTCATTAGAAGATATCGAAAAATTAGTTGAAGGCGACAACGCTGAATAATCACTAACTGTTAAGCTGTTTGAATCAGAAAGAGGCGAAATAGACTTTTCAATTCAAACAGCTTTTTTTAAAAAGTTTGTAAAAAATTTAAAAGCAAATTATAGGAGGAATTGAGAATGGCTCAAGTTACAGCTCAATTAGTAAAACAATTACGCGACATGACTGGCGTAGGTATGATGGATGCTAAAAAAGCATTAGTTAAAGTTGAAGGAGATATCGACAAAGCGGTTGACTACTTACGTGAAGCTGGTTTAGCAAAAGCTGCTAAAAAAGCAGACCGTATCGCTGCAGAAGGTATCACTAATGTATTAGTTGAAGGAAACCGCGCAGTTATCTTAGAAGTAAATGCTGAAACTGACTTCGTTGCTAAAAACGACAAATTCCAAGCATTAGTTAAAGAAATCTCAGAAGCAATCTTAAAAGCAAACCCATCAACATTAGAAGAAGCACTTGAAGTTGAAACTCCAAACGGTAAAGTTTCTGACGTTATTGCAGAAGCAACTACAGTTATCGGTGAAAAAATCACTTTACGTCGTTTCGAAATCGTTGAAAAATCTGATGCAGATGCTTTCGGTGCATACTTACACATGGGTGGACGTATCGGTGTGTTAACTGTTGTTGAAGGTTCTACAGACGATTCAGCAGCTAAAGATGTTTCAATGCACATCGCTGCAATCAACCCTAAATATATTGACCGTTCACAAGTTTCTGAAGAAGAATTAGAACATGAAAAGAAAGTTCTTACTGAACAAGCATTAAACGAAGGCAAACCAGCTAACATCGTTGAAAAAATGATCGCTGGACGTTTAAACAAATTCTTAGCTGAAATCAGCTTAAACGACCAACCATTCGTTAAAGATCCAGATCAAACTGTATCTAAATTCGTTGCTTCTAAAGGCGGAAAAGTTAAATTATTCCACCGTTATGAAGTTGGTGAAGGTTTAGAAAAACGTGTTGATAACTTTGTAGAAGAAGTTATGGGACAAGTTAAAAAATAATCACTGTTCATGTGAGGGAATATGGTAGATAGCTACCCGCTATTCCCTTTTTTTATAAAGATTAAGGAGATAAAGCAATGGTTGAACCAAAATACAAACGTGTTGTTTTAAAATTAAGTGGTGAGGCATTAGCAGGGCAAGCAGGCTTTGGTATTAACCCACCAACGATTAAAGAAGTTGTTAAAGAGCTAAAAGAGGTTCATGATTTAGGTGTTGAAATTGCCATTGTTGTCGGCGGTGGTAACATTTGGCGTGGAATTACTGGTGAAGAAGTTGGTATGGAACGCGCTCAAGCAGACTATATGGGAATGTTAGCAACTGTTATGAATGCATTAGCACTTCAAGACGCTTTAGAAAACGTAGGAGTTCCAACTCGTGTTCAAACTTCTATTGATATGCGTCAAATTGCTGAACCATACATTCGTCGTAGAGCGGTCCGTCACTTAGAAAAAGAACGTGTTGTGATCTTTGCGGGTGGTACAGGGAACCCTTACTTCTCAACAGATACAGCCGCTGCTTTACGTGCTGCTGAAATCGAAGCAGACGCAATCTTAATGGCGAAAAACAATGTGGATGGGGTGTATAGTGCTGATCCACGTGTAGACGTTAATGCGAAGAAATACAATGAATTAACACACTTAGATGTTATTCAAAAAGGCTTAAAAGTTATGGATACGACTGCGAGCTCACTTTCTATGGATAACGATATTCCATTAGTTGTATTTAATTTAAATGAACCAGGAAATATTAGACGCGTTGTATTAGGGGAGAACATTGGTACAACGGTTAGGGGGAAATAGTATATGTCAACTAGCGAAATTTTAGCTCATACAAAAGAACGTATGAAAAAATCTGAAGATGCGCTTCAACGTGAATTAGGCTCAATCCGTGCTGGACGTGCTAATGCAAGTCTTTTAGACCGCTTAGAAGTGGAATACTATGGAGCGTTAACTCCAGTAAACCAATTAGCTTCGATTACAGTTCCAGAAGCACGTATGCTTTTAATTACACCATATGATAAATCTTCATTAAACGACATTGAACGTGCGATTTTAATGAGCGATATTGGAATCACTCCAACAAGTGATGGTTCTGTTATTCGTTTAATTATTCCGCAATTAACTGAAGAACGTCGTAAAGAATTGGCTAAACAAGTAGGTAAAGAAGCGGAAAGTGCAAAAGTAAGTGTACGTAATATCCGTCGTGATGCGATTGATCAAGCGAAAAAAGCTGAAAAAGCAAAAGAAATTACTGAAGATGAATTACACACATTAGAAAAAGACATCCAAAAAGTTACGGATGAAAGTGTTAAGAACATCGATAAGTTAGCAGCAAACAAAGAAAAAGAACTTTTAGAAGTTTAATTTGAATAGAAAAGGGGCTCTTGCCTCTTTTTTATTTATTAGGGAGGAACAAAATGACCCAAAAACAATGGAAAATGATTAGTACAATTATTTCAATTATTGTTGTGGTTGTATTTGCTCTATACAAGGCTTTTGGAGAGCAAAAGGCAACGAATAAATCAAATACTCATTCTTCATCGAAAACGTCTCAGAACGCCTCTAATTCCTCTTTTACAGGAACCAATTTTGATTACTTTGAGAGCATGAAAAAATATCCGTTTAAATATGTTTACGGAGCAGATGGAGATACATTCCACCTCAGTTATGAAGGAAAAGAATTTAAAGTACGTTTACTGATTGTAGATGCTCCAGAAACAGCAAAAGAGGGTAAAGAAGCACAACCATTTGCAGATGAGGCGAAGAAACGTACAGAAGAACTCTTGAAAAATGCGAAGAAAATAGAAGGAAGTTTTGATGTTGGTGATCATGCAGATAAGTACGATCGTGCATTAATGTATGTATATGTCGATGGTAAATTACTTCAAGATATTTTAATCGAAGAAGGACTTGCCAGAGTTGGATATGCGTACGAACCAAACACAAGCTTATTGAAACAATTCCAAGAAATTGAAAAGAAAGCAAAAAAACGCAAGAAAAATATTTGGGAAAAAGATGGTTATGTAACCAACAAAGGCTATGATACCAGCGTTTATAAGTAATTCGTAAAAACTATATATTGTGTTTTAAAATGAAAATGCATTTTCATAAGGACTATATATTGTATTTTAATTCAAAATGATGTATGATATCTTCTGTCAGAAAAAATAAAAAGGGGAGAAGTAATATGTCAAATCGCAATATTATTCTTTATTCAAAACCAAATTGCATGCAATGCAATTTTACAAAACAATTTTTCGAAAATAACAACGTGGAATTCACTGTAAAAGATGTTTTCGAATCAGAAGAAGCTTTAGCAGAAGTGAAGGAATTAGGTTTTCAATCATTACCTGTTATCGTTGCTGACGGTGTGGAACCATTCTTCGGATTCCGTCCTGATCTTTTAGAAAAATTAGTGGGATAATTTAATAGAAGAGACTAGTACACTTTTAGTAGGAAACTGCTAAAAGTGTTTTTTTATTTCAATTTTTAAAGCGCTTTTTCTGGATTTCATGATATACTAGAGAAGACTTAAAAAGGAGGAAGCATCAATGGGATTTAATGCTGTTATTTCAAAGAAATCCGTTAATAAATCAAAGAAGATTGCCGAACGTTTTGCGCAGTGGCTTAAACAAGATGAAGCACATCAGGTTTACTACATTGTTCCTGATCACATTAAGTTTACTGCCGAAATGGAGATGATTCGACAAGTCGGAGAGTTATTAACGGATTCATCTTCTCGTAGCTACGCTTCAACAAGACTACAAGTATACAGTTTCAAACGTTTATTATGGTATTTGCTAAGAAATGAAGCTATTACTGAGAAAACATCGATTTCAAAAGTCGGAATTACCATGCTATTGAAATCAATTCTAGAGGAACATTCAGAGGATTTTGTTCTCTTTAAAAATGAAGCTCGTCATAAAGGTTTTCTTGAACAATTAAGCAAGGTCATGAATGAGTTTCAATCTGGAGGAATTGAAGTTGAGGATTTCTCTAGCTTTTTTGAAGCGTCCACTCCTTCAGAAAACGAGCAACGATTAAAAGATTTTGGGATTATTTATCGTTACTATATAGAAGCACTAAAAGAAGATTTCGTTCATCAAGAAGAAAGCTATGCGCAATTATGCAGCGTAATTGCTACTAAGGAGTTGTCCAATACCTTTATTGCAATCGATGAAATGGTGACATTAACGAAGGCTGAAATGAAAGTGATTGAAGCCTTAGTAGGAAGTGGGGCAACCGTTGAATTCCATGCAACATTAACGACATATGGAGTCCATACCGCTAAAAACGAAGCAGGTGATTCATTATTTACTTCAAACAGACTCCTCTTAGAAAGACTCTCAAGATGGGTGAATAGAGGAGAGGACTTAGCTCGCATCATCGAATGGGAAGAGAACAATTCACTTTTTGATGATGAATTTAAAGAGGTTGAAAAGTCCTGGCTTGAAACGAATGGTGGGCTTCCAAAAGTGAAGAGAACTTCTAAAGAAAAGCTACCATTACAAAAGATTACGTTTACTAAATACACAGATGAAAGAGAAGAGTATCAAGAGACATTTGCCCAAATTAAGAGAATGGTCCAAGAGGGCAAAGTCCGTTATAAAGATATCCAAATTTTAGGACGTAATTTAGAAGGAAACCATCTATTCTTGGAATCTCTTTTGAAACAATATGATATTCCTGGTTTTATCGATTTATCCGACTCAATGGAGCATCATCCAATTATTCAAGTTCTGGATGCACTCTATAATATTTGGCAATACGATTGGCGTTATGCCGATATTATGAGTCTTCTTCGTAGCGAATATGTCTTGTGGCATAAAGACGATGAAACGCCTCTTAAGGACCAATTACAAGCCTTTAGACAGCAATTAGATGAAACGGAAACAGTTATTCTTGCTAATGGTTACGAAGGTTATCAATGGACCAATGGAAAACCTTGGGCCTATGTGGAAGATTCTATTGACGAAGATTCTACAGTTGAAGTGACAGATAAAAATACGCAAATTCTTTTAAAAGCGCAAGAACTTCGAGATGAATTAACGAGTGTATTACTACCTGCATTTAAGAAATTAGAACAAGCAGCTACAACGACTGAAGCAGTTACTGTACTGTATCAATTATTGACGACTCTAGGATTAGATCAATCGGTCATTTACTGGAGAGATGTTGCTGCTGAAGAAGGAGACGTCGAAACAGCAAGACGTCAAGAACAAGTGTGGTCTGAATTTATCCGTTTACTAGATGAATATATCTATATTTTCGGAGATAAATCCTTTGATTGGGAAACCTTTATGATGTTACTTCATACAGGATTTGAACAAACACACTATAATTTAGCCCCATCTACATTAGATGAATTAACCATTACAGGAATGGATTCTGTTCGTTATTCACCTAAGAAAATTACTTTTGCAGTCGGACTCACGCAAGGTGTAATGCCACGAAATATTGATGAGACAGGGTTATTAACGGACGATGAACGTGAGCTATTCTCAAATCAACTAGATAGTGGACGTTTCCTAGCGCCTACAACAGGACAACTGCAATCCGTCGAACCATTTGTGTTCTATCAGTTACTCATGAGCGCAACAGAGCATCTTTATCTATCTTGTGCTGTTTCAAAAGATGGTAAGGAACAACTTGTTTCGAATTTTGTTCAACGATTACTAAAACAGTTTGAAATTAAAGAAATCGATGGATCGTTGAACCGACAAAACCGTTTAGAACATGGGGATTTCGTCGTTCCGTTTGAACTCTTTACAACGCTTCTATTGAAGATGAGAGAAAACAAGTTTAAAGAAAAAGATGAGATTGATTTCTTATGGAAATTAATTCCACATTTACTAAAAGCAGACGCTGCATTCAGCGCTGACTATCATGCGTTACTGGCATCTGTCTTTAGATTAAATGTAGCAAGTAAATTACCACTTTCTCTTGCGCAAGAGCTTTATGGAAATCAATTGAATTTATCAACGTCTCAAATTGAAACTTACTATAAGGATCCATTTAGTCATTTCTTACAATACGGATTAAGACTGAAAGAACGCCAAGAATTCGAGCTTTCTCCAGCCAATACAGGAGAATACTTCCATGAATTCTTCGATCAGTTTATTAAAGAATTGAATGCTCTTGGATTATCTTTAAGAGACTTAACGGTAGAACAAAAGTTGGCTATTGAAAAAGAAATCTTCAATCGAATGAAAGAGAACCCGAAATTTGCGATTTTAGGCTCTTCTAGACGTTTAAACTTCGTCCAAGGATTGTTACACCAAACTCTAATGCAAACGACAAATGCGCTTCAAAAACAAGCCTTAGCGCTAGAGACAAAACCTTGGATGACCGAAGTGGTATTTGGGACTTCTGGAAACTATCCAATTCACATTCCAATTGGTAAAAATCAGTCTATTCATTTACGTGGGAAAATTGACCGTATCGACTTACTACAGTCAGATAACGGAATTTATAACGGGATTATTGACTATAAATCTTCTGAACAAAAATTCGAGATTGCAAAACTTATTGCAGGAGTTCAAATCCAACTGTTAACGTATTTGAAAGTATCTGAAGAAATTATTCGCAGTGAAACAGGTACGGTTCCAACGCCTCTAGAAGCAAGTTATATCCATGTGCATAATCCAAAATTCAGCATTAAAGAAGTGCCAACGGAAGATAAGTTTATCCAAGAATGGACTAAAGCCTTTAAACATCGTGGTTTAGTAAACTCTGATGAGATTGCTAGACTTAATCCGGAGTTAGTTGAGACAAGTAAATCGAATGTATTAAATG
>CAKAPS010000057.1:0-10286 GCA_916719965.1 uncultured Streptococcus sp. | reverse complement strand
AACATTGGATTATTATTACTGGCTGTAACGATGATTGCGTTCTATGCGACAACATTCGACGCTTTAACTCTAGTCGTATCTGCTTATTCATACAAAGAATTAGAACACACGCATGGCAGTGATAAACGTGTCCGCATGTTCTGGTCACTCGTATTTATCTTGTTCCCAATTGCATTGATTTTCTCAGAAAACTCAATGTATAACTTACAATCCGTTGCGATTATCGCGGCACTTCCAATTGGGATTATTATCGTTATGATTATTGCTAGCTTCTTTAAGGACGCGAAGGATTATTTGAAATCGTAATTGGACAATGACTATGAATTGATTACGGATTTAGAAATAGTAGCGGTAATAGGATTACCGGTGCAAGCCTTGGTCTTGCACCTTTAAAGCCTCAAAGAGGGAGTAAGGAATGAATTCCTAACTCCCTCTTATTCGCTTTAATATTCTTCCCATTACTGCTACTATTAAATCCGTAAGCTTCATAGTCATTTACCCTCAGTTTAAAATAATCCAAACTGAAATATATATATAGATAAATAACCTATTGTTTAAAGTCATTGTGGCTTTAAGCAATAGGTTTTTGTTTTAGTGATGATGGTGATGGCAATTACATTGTCCTGGTAGGCAGTTACATGCAACAGATGTTGGAGCAGTGGCTGCTTTTTCCTTTAAGGCGCTCACTAATTCTTGAATGTCATCTTGGCTCAAAGTGGCCTTATCGATCAGTGTATGTAATAAATTTCCATTCTGTTTATGGCAAACTTGTTCTAGAAGCACATCGGTCTCTTGGTCGAGTTGTGCTTTCTCAGAAATCGTCGCCGAGTAGTGGAATGGTTTCTTTCGATTATCGATTTGGATATATCCTTTTTTGGTTAAACGGATAATGAGGGTTTTAATCGTCGAGTCACTCCATGAAAATGAGCGTTGCAATTGCTCGATAATATATCCGCTTGTGCTGTTTGGATTGGCCCATAAGACACGCATAATTTGACGTTCAGAAGGGCTCATTGGTTGAAATTCTGTCATAAATAGAACTCCTTTCTATATGTTTAGTCTACAGTCGTCAACCGTTTCTGTCAATCATTTTACTTGATTTTTTGCGTACACTAAATGTCGGGGGTAGGTAGGTGGAGTCACTATATTTTGTGTTTCGTAAAAAAAACAATACAAAATGTTGTTAAAATGTTGCAAAAAACTTTCGAGCTAGATATAATTAGTTTCGTGAGTTTCAAGTGAGATTGGAATACATTTACTTGTATTTCGAATTCAGAAATGGAGTACCTGTGAAAGTCGTTTATTTATCACTAACTGGAAAAACAAGACAATTCGTAAAAAAATTGGACTGGGATTTTGTCGAAATTTCTAAGAAAAATCCCGTATGTCAAATGGAAGAACCTTATATCGTCATTACACCAACTTATGGAGAGCAAGTGGCGAATTTTTTTTATGAATTTATTGATTTTGGCGAGAATCGCAGCCTGTTAAAAGGGGTTGCTGGTTCAGGGAATCGCAATTTCAATACGAGTTTTTGTTCAAATGCCAGAGCGTTAGCGGCTAAATACCAGATTCCATTGCTACATTGCTTTGAAAATCAAGGTACAGATAAAGATGTACAAATACTAATAGAAAAGGTGAGAGAGATTGGATAGTCCAAAATTAATTAACAAGACTCAAGAAGTTACATACTTCGCATTAAACAATGAGTTAAACCGTCCAGTTGATGGGAAAATTCCATTGCATAAAGATCGTGAAGCGGTTCGTGCATTCTTCTTAGAACACGTAAACCCAAATACAGTTTTCTTCTATACATTAGATGAAAAACTGGATTACTTAATTGAACACGATTATTTAGAAGCAGAATTTTTAGGGAAATATAATCGTAAATTCGTTAAGAAATTAATGAAAGAAACGTACAAGAAAAAATTCCGTTTCCGTTCATTCATGTCTGCATTTAAGTTCTACAAACAATATGCAATGAAAACAAACGATGGTCAACGTTACTTAGAACGTTTTGAAGATCGTATTGTATTTAACGCTCTTTTCTTAGCAGATGGCGATGAGCAATTAGCACATGATTTAGCGGAAGAAATGATTACACAACGCTATCAACCAGCAACACCAACATTCTTGAATGCCGGAAGAAAACGTCGTGGGGAACTCGTTTCTTGCTTCTTAATTCAAACAACAGACGACATGAATAGTATCGGTCGTACAATCAACTCTGCTCTTCAATTATCAAGAATTGGGGGAGGAGTAGGGGTTAGCTTGTCAAACGTTCGTGCAGCAGGTGACCCAATCAAGAAAATTGAGAATGCATCAAGCGGTGTCGTTCCAATTATGAAATTATTAGAAGATAGTTTCAGCTACTCAAACCAATTAGGTCAACGTAACGGTGCCGGTGCGGTTTACTTAAACGTATTCCACCCAGATATCGTATCGTTCTTATCTACGAAAAAAGAAAATGCGGATGAAAAAGTGCGTGTGAAGACATTATCACTAGGTCTTGTTGTTCCAGATAAATTCTATGAATTAATCAAAAATGACGACATTATGTACTTATTCAGCCCATACGATGTGGAACGTATTTACGGTGTGCCATTCTCATATGTGGACATCACTAAAGAATATGAAAACATGGTAAACAATCCTGAAATCCGTAAATCTAAATTACGTGCGCGTGATTTAGAAAACGAAATTAGTAAATTACAACAAGAATCTGGATATCCATATGTGGTGAACATCGATACAGCAAACCGTGTAAACCCAATCGATGGAAAGATTATTATGAGTAATTTATGTTCTGAAATCCTACAAGTTCAAGAGCCTTCAGTCATTAACAATGCTCAAGAATATGAACACTTAGGAACAGATATTAGCTGTAACTTGGGTTCAACAAACATCGTGAACTTAATGAAATCTCCTGACTTCGAACGCTCTGTAGATGTAGCTGTTCGTGCGTTAACGTTTGTAACAGACCACTCAAGTATCGATGCTGTTCCAACTGTTAAAAATGGTAATAACAAAGCGCACACTATCGGTCTAGGAGCGATGGGATTACACACATTCTTTGCATTAAATCAAATGGAATATGGCTCACCTGAGTCTATCGAAGCAACTGATTTATACTTCAGAATGTTGAACTTCTACACTTTGAAAGCAAGTAACAAGATTGCTAAAGAACGTGGTAAATCATTCGTTGGGTTCGAACGTTCTAAATACGCAACAGGTGAATACTTCGATAGCTACATTGCTGAAGAGGTACAAATTCAATCTGAAAAGGTGAAGAAAATCTTTGCGAAACTTCCAATCCCAACTGTAGAAGATTGGAAACAATTAAAAGAAGACGTGATGAGCGGTGGATTATATCACCAAAACCGTTTAGCAATTGCGCCAACAGGTTCAATCAGCTACGTAAACGAAACAAGTGCTTCATTACACCCAATCACTCGTTTAATTGAAGAACGTCAAGAGAAGAAGACTGGTAAGACTTATTACCCAGCTCCATTCTTATCAAACGACACTTTACCATTCTACAAATCAGCGTACGATATCGATATGCGTAAAGTCATCGACGTATACGCAGCTGCTCAAAAACATATCGACCAAGGAATGAGTTTGACATTATTCATGCGCTCAGAACTTCCTGAAGGTTTATACGAATGGAAAGAAGGACGTACAAACAAGATGACAACACGTGACTTAAACATTTTACGTAACTACGCGTGGAATAAAGGCATCAAGTCAATCTACTATGTACGTACATTTACAGAAAACAACGATGAAATCGGAAGTAATGCTTGCGAAAGCTGCAGCATTTAATGGGGATACGAAAGAAAGGACAAAAGCTCATGAGTACAAAACGATATTTTAATGAGATTCTTTCTCAAAATTCTACGCAACCCGTAGAGTACTATAAAGCGATTGACTGGAACCAAGTTGAAGACATGATCGATAAATTAACTTGGGAAAAACTAACAGAGCAATTCTGGTTAGATACACGTATTCCAGTATCAAACGACTTGGACGACTGGAGAACATTATCTCCAGAAGAAAAAGATGTAGTAGGGAAAGTATTCGGTGGATTAACATTATTAGATACACTTCAATCAGAAGAAGGTGCAAGCTTAATGAAAGATTACGTGCGCACTCAACACGAAGAAGCAGTATGGAATAATATTCAATTCATGGAATCAGTTCACGCGAAAAGTTACTCAACAATCTTCAGTACATTGCATACAAAAGCAGAAATCGAAGATATTTTCGAATGGACAAACAACAATGAATACTTACAATTTAAAGCGAAAAAGATTAACGAAATCTATCAAAGTAGAGATGCCTTGAAGATGAAAGTGGCTTCTACAATGCTTGAAACATTCCTATTCTACAGTGGATTCTTTACACCATTGTACTACTTAGGAAATAACAAGCTTGCCAACGTGGCTGAAATTATCAAGTTAATCATTCGTGACGAGTCAGTTCACGGAACTTATACAGGTTACAAGTTCCAACAAGGCTACAACGAATTGCCAGAACAAGAACAAGAAGAAATGAAGATGTGGGTATACAACTTATGCTTGGAACTTTACCAAAACGAAGTGAAGTATACACAATCTATCTATGACCAAGTTGGTTGGACTGAAAAAGTTAAAGTATTTATTCGTTATAATGCGAATAAGGCGCTTCAAAACTTAGGGTTCGATCCATTGTTCCCGGATACTGCTGAAGATGTGGATCCGATTGTGATGAACGGGATTTCAACTGGGACAAGTAACCATGATTTCTTCTCGCAGGTCGGAAATGGGTACCTACTCGGTAGTGTTGAAGCGATGGATGACGAAGACTATACGAAATGGTTATAATTTCAACTCAAACAGGTTCCTAAAAAGGAGCCTGTTTTTTTGTTGGTGCAAAGATAGTATTCAAAAACACTACGTGTTATTTCGGAGATCTTCATAGTGGTGACAATAGCTACACCGGATTGAGTCTAAGGTCTCAATCCTACTGAGCTTCAAAGGGACTCTACGAAATAAATTTCGAAGAGTCCCTAATTCACATCAGTTGTAGTCGCTATTGTTACCACTATAGACTCCGAAATCTCTTCGTGTTTTTGATTACCAAATATGGTAATTTAGGAATCTGTTTGGTGAAATAAGTCTATTGATGTGTTCGTATCCATTGTTTTAACACCCTCATCAATGAATCGGAGCTAGTATACTGACTGTGCTCCTCATAGAGTTTTTTAACTTCGGCTACGTTCAATAATTATAAGAATAACTGTATCGCCTCAAGCCAAGGTCTTGAGGCTACCAAGCTTCAAACACTCTCTAGAAAATAAATTTTCAAGAGAGTGTAATTCACATTGGTTACGCACGTTATTCTTATGATTATTGGTATCCGAGGCTCTTTGTGTTTTACCTTAAAAAAGTAGGGTGCTTAAGGAGTCAGTTTGGTGAAATAATCTAATTGGTTAGTTTCCTCATTCATCATTTCAACCCCTCGTAAATGGACAGGTGCAGGGATAGAGTGTGTGCGCCTCATGAGGGGAGGCTCGACAAATGGTGTGATGATGGGTAGAATAGAGGGAAATGAATGAAGGAGTCGTGAAGGGATGTCGTACGAAGAATTCAATAAACATTTAGAACCCTTTAAACTCATGGTGTTTGATGAGGGGACTGAAGATGTATGGGCAACACTCGTGCTCTGGTTAAATGAAGATTATAAACAAAATGTGTTTGATACAAGACTAGAAGAGGGATTCGTTGGGAATGGGTATGATTGGAATTCTCTAGCAATTGTCTTTCTAGAAGAGAAAATGCCAGAATTAATGGAAGTTCTGTCATTTGATTCGGAAGCGGGATTGTTCTCGATTGGATCAGAAGATGTGGAATTGGTGAAGAAGTTTGCGATTGGATTTAAAGCGTTATGTGACGATGAGACTGAAATGGCAGACTTATTGAGTCGAGCAATATTAGATTAAAAAAATGAAGTGATACCGTATAAGGTATCACTTCATTTTTTTATTTACATGGACAAGTTGTTAAATGGTCGTTTACCATGCCAACAGATTGCATAAAGGAGTAGACAATCGTTGGTCCGACAAACTTAAAACCTTCTTTGAGAAGAGCGTTGCGGAACTTTTCAGCAAGTGGCGTAAAGGCTGGAACTTCTGCCATAGTAGTGTATTCATTAATGATGGGTTTGTTGTCAACAAAGCTCCAACAAAAAGCGTCAAAGCTTCCATACTTTTCTTGGATAGTAAGAATTGCGTTGGCATTTGCGATAGCGGCACGAATCTTCAGTTGATTACGAATAATGCCTTCATTTTGAAGAAGAGATTGAACTTTAGCTTCGTCATACTTAGCAACCGTTTGGATATCGAAGTTGTCAAAAGCCTCTCTGAAGTTTTCGCGTTTATTGAGAATCGTAGCCCAGCTAAGTCCTGCTTGAATCGTTTCCAAAGTCAATCGTTCGAAGAGTGCTTGGTCATCGTGGCAAGGGACACCCCATTCGTTATCGTGGTAATCCATCATCTTTTGTGAGTGATAGGCCCAAGAACATTTTTCAGGGGTCTGTGGCCAGCCAAATTCAGAAAGGGGATTACCCGTTTGAAGGTTTTCGAGAGCTGCTTTATTAAAATCTGAAATCTTCTTGGGGAGTTTCGCTAAAGGGAACCATTTGAATTCTTCAATTTTTCCAGGCTCGCCGTTATGAATTTCAAAGTTCGGAAGAGTGGTTACATCTACATGGAAGTAGAAATAGAAATAATCATGTTCGTCAAAATGCATATGAAGCGTCGTGTAGAAGGAAAGGGCGCTTGAAGGGATTTCGAGGCCGATTTCTTCACGCGTTTCACGCAAGGCAGCTTGTGTAATGGATTCATTGGCTTCGATATGCCCGCTGACAGTTGCGTCATAATAGCCGTCCATAAATCCTGTATTCATTCGCTTTTGAAGGAGTACCTTTCTTCCTTTTGTAAAGAAGAGAAAGACAGCACTTCTGGTTAAATGTCTCATATTGTCACCTCTAGTTCTAAGAGTAGTCATTTTTCGAAGAAATGTAAAGATTTTTTAATATGGAAAGTATTGAACTTTTGGAAAGGATTTCATATGATGATAGTAAGACATTAGGAGGAAAAATGGTGAAAAAATTATTCAAAATTGCAATCAGTTGTGTCGTGCTTACTGGGATGTTGGCACCAATCACAACTGTACTTGCACAAGAATCAAGTATTACGATTACAAAGAACGAGGGGAATTCTGTATCCGATGCAGATACGCCTAAAGGAGATATCGTGGTGAACTTCTCAAATGGAGAAATTCTCTTTCAGGAGAATCCAGATAGAGTGGTAGATCCAGCCAGTCTGAGTAAGCTCATGACCATCTTTATGGTGTATGATGCGATTAAGAGCGGGAAAATTAAGCTGGAGGATAAAGTCGTTGCATCAAAGAACGACCAAGCGATATCGAATCTAACAAACCTTAGCAATTCGCCCATTGTAGAGGGAGTGGAATATCCAGTTAGCGAGCTGATTAAGATGGCGCTACTTCCTTCGTCAAATGCTGCAGTGTTGATGTTGGCAAATCTGATTAATCCGAATACAGATGACTATGTGGATTTAATCAATCAAAAGGCGCAAGAACTAGGAATGACCAATACCAAGTTTGTTGGAGCATCGGGCGCAGTCACGCATGATTTTGAAGGGTTATATACAGTTCAACGATATCCTTCAACGGAAACGAACCAATCAACGGCTAGAGATTTAGCGAAGATGGTTGTAGCGATGCTAAAGGCGCATCCAGAAATAACAGAAATTACGAAGAATAAAGAATTAACCGTCATGAGTGGAACGCCGTATGCCAAAACGATTACGAATACGAACCATTCAGTAGAAGGGGATTTGTTGGCGTATCCTGGAATCGTTGGATTGAAAACCGGAACGAGTGAAAGAGATGGATTTAATTATATTGGGATCTACAAACAAGACGGTGTAGAGCTGGTTGAAGTGATTCTGGGAGTCGGGCAATTCGCGGATCATCACGGCGAGTATAATCGTCATAAAATCGGGAATGCATTATTGCAATATGTTTTTAAAAACTTCGAGCATAAGACAGTATTTAATCCAGGTACTCAAACAATCGATGGACAAAAAGTAACAGTAGAGCATACGGTTGATGTATACGTAGAAAAAGGGAAAGAACCTGTGTACGCACTAGAAGGAAATACATTAAAAGTCCAAACTCCATATGGGACGCTGTATGGTAAAGAGTTTGCAGTAAAAGTGGAGCCAGCAGCAAGTGATGCGGTGGAATCAACGTATATCGAAACAACTCAAGTAGAAGAAAAAACGCCTAAGGAAATGATTAAAGGCATACTTCGCTTCCTAATGAGAGTTCCATTTATAGTTTGGCTTGGATTATTAGGAGTTTTATTGATTGTAGTAATGATTTTAAAAATTAAGAAGAAAATGAGAAGGAGAAAGGAGCGATTAAGAAGAAGACAAAAGTAGAATCTGTATTAGTTTTAAAAAAATCTGTACTAATTTTAAGAAAAACCACAGTGGATATGTTGAAAACAAATGAAAACACTAGATGTGGTATTCACGATTTGTTCATATTTGAATTGTCAGAGTTTTGAGTAATCAATTCACAAGTAAAATGTAACCTAATTGTAATGGAAGTAAAGTAGAAATAGTTGGAAAATCCAATTGAATATGGTAATATGTTTAGCTGAATAAGGGTAAAAATTATTTCCTGTTCGGTGAAAATTCACAAATTATCGAAGTTAAAAAATAATCAAAAGGAAAGAGGTATAAGATGTTTAGTTCAAAAAATATTCAAATGAATGAACGTAAAAATCGTTCAAAAGTAACACGTTACGCAATCAAGAAATTAAGCATGGGAACAGCTTCAGTAGCTGTTGCATTAGGTTTCATGTTTGTACAAGGGCAAACAATTGTACACGCGGACACTGTTGAAGCAACATCAGCAGAAACAACAGCAAAACCTGCAGAAGAGAAGAAAGATACGGTCGAAGACGACAAAGCAGTTTATGAAGTTGCCGTAGAAAAACCAGAAGCAACTACTGCAGCTGAAGGAGTAACTCCAGCAGAAAAAACTGAAGAAACAACTGCGGCAGCTGAAAAGAAAGAAGAAACAACAGCCGCAACAGAGAAAGCAGAAGAAACAACTGCTGCTCCAGAGAAAAAAGAAGAAACTACAGTAGCTGAAGAAAACAAACCACGTACGCGTTCAAGACGTGCAGTTGCTGAAGGTGAAGCTACACCTGCATCTGATGATACTGTTGGAGAAGACGTTGTAGACGCAACTTCTACTCCTAAAGTAGAAAAACCAGGTTTTACACCAAAAATTTTAGCAGAACAATTATTAAAACAAGTTTCATGGTTAGACTTTGGTGATAAAGCAAACTGGACTGGCGCTGAAACAACAGCGGATGGCAAATTAGCCCTTCAAGTGGGTGCTACTTATACGAAAGAAGTAATGCCTGGTTATGTTGTAAAAATTAAAGTGAAATCTTTAAAACCATTCCAAGCAACAGAAATTTATAAAAAACGTTTGGAAGAGCGAGGCGCTACAGACGAAGAAAAAGCGACTTACGATCCAAACGCTAAAAATGGTTATATCAACTCTATTGGTGATGCAACAACAAGAAAGGCTTTTAATAATAAAGAAGAAGCACGCGTAATTGCCGACCCTCAAAACCGTTGGACTGAAATTCGTTCAGAAGGAATTGATACAGGAACGAAGAGTACAACGATTTCATCAGAATACGATGGAGGAAATATTGGGGTTCAATTCGATATTTCAGCAACATATAAAGGTAAAACTGTAAAACCAGCGATTGTAATGGCCGATGGTGAATCAGCGAACCCAGGAGAATTAGCCTTATTTACAACTAACGGTACAGGATGGCAACATGTCGGGGAATGGTTAAAAAATAATAACACCAAAACTAAAAACTATGCTCCTCAAAATACAAATGACTTATTTGATCCTACAAAACCTAATACTACTGTAAAGGTAGATGGAATTAATCTATACGCAAATAACTTAAACTTGCTACGTAGAGCAACAGCTGTAGGAGAAGAAGGAAAAACTGTTGCATGGAAGTATTATGGTAATCCAGATACAACAACTGGTGGTTTAGGAACTGGTGTATTCGGTCCTAACGTTTCTTCAAGCTTGTTTGCAGTCCCAATGGTAATGACACGTGGCGCTTCTGAAATTGGATTATATATCGCATCTTCAGGTAAACAATCAGCA
>CAKAPS010000056.1:0-10466 GCA_916719965.1 uncultured Streptococcus sp. | reverse complement strand
AAGATGACTGGTTTATGTCCTGCTAATTGGAAACGACGAAGAATCATAAATGGAATTAAGTGTCCAATGTGCATGCTGTCCCCAGTTGGGTCTACCCCACAGTAGAGCGATACAGCCTTTTCGTTTGTTAAGGCACGTAAGCCTTCTTCATCTGTCATTTGGTTGATGGCGCCGCGCCATTCTAAATCATCGATAATGTTCATCTTGTTTCTTCCCTTCTTTCTTGTAAATAAAAAATCCCTAATAGCCAAAAAGACTATTAGGGACGATTTTCACCGTGTTACCACCCTTGTTGACGATGCAGGGCATCATCCACTCGAGCATCCTTATCGCGGATGAGACGTCCTGACGGATTGCTCCCAAGTGTACTTCGCGGATGTGGGGGATTGTCTTGCACCAACCGACAATTCTCTTCTTTCTCCCGTGGACAACCACTACTGCGCTTGTTCATTGCTTATATATGTGCATTTAGTATACGGCTTATCCTACTTGATGTCAATGACTACATTTCATCAGGAGCAGCTACGCCAAGAAGCGCTAAGCCTTGTTTTAGGATGCTTGCTGTTGTTTGTACTAAAGCGATACGGCTGTTGAAGGCTTCATCTTCAACGAGTACTTTTGTATGTGCGTAATATTTATTGAATGCTTGCGCTAAGTTGATCACGTATTTCGCAATCGCTGATGGCTCGCATTTTTCTTCAGCAAAACGCACAACGTTTGGATAGTTTTCGATGAATTTCAATACTTCCCACGCATCATCGTCTGTTAATGAGAAGGCAGCCTGTGTATCTACGGTATGGTTGGCTTTACGTAAAATACTCATCGCACGAGCATGTGTATATTGTACGTATGGCCCTGTTTCTCCTTCGAATTGTACGACTTCTTCAAGCGCAAAGTCGAAGTTGTTTGTACGGTCGTTCTTCAAGTCGTGGAAAATCACCGCACCCACCCCAACAGCGTGTGCTACAGCTTCTTTGTTTCCAAGCGATGGATTTTTTGCTTCGATTTGTTTCAAAGCAAGTTCTGTCGCTTCTTTTAACACGCCTTCAAGAAGGATGATTTTTCCTTTACGTGTCGATAATTTCTTACCGTTCAATGTGATTAGTCCGAATGGAATATGCACGATATCTTCAGACCAAGGTAAGTTTAATTCTTTTAAGACTGCTTTTAATTGTTTGAAGTGGTTTGATTGTTCCATCCCTACCACGTAAATACATTTTGCGAAATCATAAGTATTCTTACGGTAGTTTGCGGCTGCTAAGTCACGTGTCATGTATAGTGTTGCGCCGTCTGATTTTTTAATTAATGCTGGTGGTAAATCATATTTTTCAAGGTCTACGATGGTAGCGCCGTTATCCACTTTTAGTAAGTTGGCGTCTTCAAGCATGTCGACCACAACGTCCATCTTGTCATTATAGAACGCTTCACCATTGTATGAATCAAAAGTCACACCGAGTAAGTCATACACGCGGTTGAATTCTTTTAAGGATTCGCTTCTGAACCATTCCCATAGACGAACCGCTTCTGGGTCTCCATCTTCTAGTTTCTTGAACCATGCACGACCTTTGTCATCGAGCGTTGGGTCTAGTTCTGCTTCTTCGTGGAAACGAACGTATAATTTAATCAGTTCTGCGATTGGATCTGCTTTTACAAGCTCTTCGCTTCCCCATAATTTGTACGCTTCAATGAGTTTCCCGAATTGTGTTCCCCAGTCTCCTAAGTGGTTGATACGAATTGGCTCGTAGCCCACTTTTTTCTCAAGGTTCGCAATCGCATTCCCGATTACTGTTGAACGTAAATGTCCCATTGACATTGGTTTTGCGATGTTTGGTGAAGACATATCGATCACGACTTTACGTCCTTGACCGTAATCCCAGTCACCGTAATGTTCTCCAAGTTCTAAGACTTCTTTTAAGACTTCATCAGCAAAAGCGCTACGTTCTAAGAAGAAGTTCGCGTATGGTCCCATTGCCTCTGCGCGTTCGATGTGCTTATCGCTTACAGCTTCCACGATTTCTGTCGCGATAGCTTGTGGCGCTTTACGTAATACTTTTGCAAGTGTAAATGCAGGGAAAGCTAAGTCCCCTTGGTTTGCATATTTAGGCACTTCAATCATTGATACGATTTCATCAACGCTTAAATGCTCGCCGACTGTTTTTGCGATTTGTTCTGCAACAATTTTCTTGTAATTCATCTTTGTTCTCCTTTTCTTTGGTTTTTATACTCGGATATCCATTTGCACAAAAAAATCCCTATACGACGACAGTCATATAGAGACGAGAATTCCCGTGGTACCACTCTGCTTGCTCAAATTGAGCCACTTTACTCGGTAACGGCGAATCCGGATTATCCTACATTTCAAATAATCATTTCAAAAGTGCGGTTCATTTTTAATGAATGGTTGGCTTTCACCCTTCCAACTCGCTAATACATTCGGTTAAAAACTACTCTCTTTTTCATCAATTTTGCTATTTAACTGTCATCAACTGTATCATAACTAGCCTCATTTTGCAATTTTACTTCTCTTTGAAATAACGAATCCCATTGACGATTGACGACAGGGCAAATAAAACTGCCACAATTCCGTAGAGGGGCTTCGAAACGAACGCTAAAATCACAAAGGCAATCGCACAAATGGCGTACACAATACATTGATATAAGTTTTGATTCATCCCTGTCACCTACTTCAATTTATCATGGTCATACGTGTGCACGAGTTCAAGCCCTGCAAAACGTTGTTGGCGAAGCGCTTCGTACACGACAATCGCTGCCGTATTCGATAAGTTCAATGACCTTACATGCGTATCGTTCATCGGAAGACGCAAGCATTTCTCTTCGTTTTCACGCATAAACTCTTCAGGAAGACCGGTTGTTTCTTTCCCGAACATGAAGAATTGCTCCTCATCGCGGGCTAAATCCACCTCATCATACGTATGGTTCGCGAATTTTGTAATTAAATATAATGGACGTTCTCCTAAATATTCTAAGAACGCTTCGAGGGATTTGTGATACGTAATATCGACATCATGCCAATAATCAAGCCCCGCGCGTTTTAAGTGCTTGTCATCTGTCGAGAATCCAAGCGGTTCAATCAGATGCAGTGGCGAATTCGTCGCTGCACAGGTTCTTGCGATATTTCCAGTATTGGCTGGGATTTGTGGTTCAAATAATACGATATGATTTACCGTCATTTGGTTGCCTCTTCTCTATATTTTTCTTGTAAGACTACAATTGCTTTGTCTAATTCTTCAATTAACTCGATATCTTCCTTCGATGGATTTTCGAGCGATTCGAGTTTCTTGGTTGCTGCTGCTTTTTGCTCGTTAAAATAATCAATCATCTCTTGGTTGGATTCATTTACGATTTCTGCAACGGCCCATGCAGCGGTCCCCTTCATCACAGGGCGCATATCTTCTTTCATAACACGAAGCAGCAGTGGCACCGCTGTTTTATCGCGGTAGTTGGCCAGGGCGATAATCGCATTTCGCTGCAATGGCTTCTTTCCACGCCACGATCCTGCCATTTTGCCAAAGCGCTCCTTGAATTCCTTGTTCGAAATCGTCACGAGCGGCTTCAATAGCGGATGGGTCTCCTCAACGGATGGCTCCATTTCAGGATGCAAGTGGAAATCTTTCCCCTTATTATACGGACACACTTGCTGGCAAATATCACAGCCGTAAATCACATGACCGATTTTTTTTCGAAACTCTTGCGGCATAAAGCCCTTCGTCTGCGTCTGATACGACAAGCAGCGCATGGCATTCATACGCCCGTCGCCTAGTAGCGCACCGGTTGGACAGAAATCCACACAGCGCGTACAATCGCCGCATCCGTAGTCTACCATCTCGTCGGTTGGAAACTCGATATTCGTAATCAGCTCCCCTAAGTAGACATACGAGCCAAATTCCTTCGTAATAAGAAGTCCATTCTTGCCGACAAAGCCAATCCCTGCACGCTCAGCTACGCGGACATCGATTAATTCACCCGTGTCGACCATCGGCTTAAAGCGGGAATCTTCGTCTTGAACTTCTTCTTTGATGTAGTTAATCAGTGCTTCCATGCGTCTTGAGAGAATAAAGTGATAATCCTCTCCCCACGAAGCCCGCGCAAAGGCCCCGCGACGCTCTCCCTTCACACGTTCCGGCTTATTCTTTGGAAGTGTCGGATACGCCAGCGCAATGGAAATAATGGTTTTTGGAGTGTCGAAGATTTTCTCAGGATAAATACGCTCTTCTAGCACTGGATGCTCAAATCCTGTCGTATGGCCGAGTTCTTTGGAACGGCGCATGCTCTCTTCTAAGTGCGTAAACGGCTCGGCAGAAGCAAAACCAATCTTATCGATACCAAGCTCTTTACTTTTAGCGATAATTTTCTGTTTTAAGACTGCTGTATCCATCAAAAACCTCCTCTCTTTCTTCCTATCTATTGTACTATACTTCTCTTTTATCACAAAGTGTCTAAATTTTGAGTAAAAAAAAACGCTAGCCTTCGGTGTAAACACTGCGAAAGTTAACGTTAGTCGAACATCTCTTGCCGTGCAAAATGAATTACAGAGCAAAAGATTATTTGTATAATAGCGCTTTTCTCAGAAAAAATCAACTGAAAAGTTAAGAAATTATAACGTTTTTGATAAAATTTTTAGCTCTCCCCAAGTTATCTTGAATTTTCATCAAAAAATCCTTCTGTTATGAGCTTTAAGAATATTACAAACAAAGAAAAAGCAACTCCTTGAGTTGCTTTTCTTATACTGTTTTCTTCTTCACTTCATTATACAATTCTTCTGTAATCGTAGCAGCTGCCATCGGATGGTCTCCCGGATTAATAACGACATCATAATACTCTAATTGTTCATCAAGCGTCACAATTAATGCTTTACAATCTTCTCCATAGTGCTTACGAAGTCTTTTCCAGTCCGTATACACTTTGAGTGTCCACTCTTTCGTTTTTCCGGTTTGCATTGCTAAATCAAAAGGAATGTTAGGTTCTATTTCAGTTTGCGGGTTGTCTTCCAAAAGTTGGTCATATCCATGAAGTCGCATTGGGGCAATAAATTTTGCTGTTTTTAAAGCTTCATAAAACTGATATAAATAGACCTGGCTGAGTGTTTTCTTATCTTTAGTATTCAGCTTGCCCAATTGACGTGCCAAATATAACCACTTGATCACATTCGGATTCGTTACAGGTATTTCTTTTTCATCAATCCCTTTATATCGCGGAAGATCCACTAGTTGTTCCGCAAGAATCGTTGTTTTTTCACCACAATATTGAATTCCACGTATTCCATCATAGATAAATAAGTCTCTTATGAAATTACGAATCCCTTCTTTATCAGGCCCATTCTCAATGCGTTTAAAATCAAATATCTCATCTTTCTTATAAATCTCTTTATGGTAATGCATGTATGAGCTTGGAATCAATTGAGCCATTGGCATTGTAACAGAGAGTGAGCCCTTCTCATCTTCTGATGCATGAGAAAACAGATAAGGCTCATCTGTTTCTACTGAATACACTACATAAACATCATCTAATAAAAATAGTTTTTCTCGAATCAGTTTATACAATTCTCGTCTTTTATAATTTAATAGTACCTGTTTGGCTTCAAATCGTTTAGCCTCTTCAGCATGCACTTTATAATATAATTGCCAAATCTCCGAAATATCTGATGCCGCTAATTTTTCACAATCCTCTTTAGTAAGTTTGCCCTCTTGTTCATTCACAAAAGCGATTCCCAGCGCAGTAATATAAGCATTATATCGTTGTGCATCCGGAGCATTTTCCGAATGCAACACCGTTCCCTTATAAATATCAAGTTTAGCCCCATCTTGGACTCTTGCCATCACCATTGTGTTTGAAGCTTCTTGAACCTCGCCTTCAGGAACCTCGAGTGATAATACACTTGTTTTCACAGGAGTTTCCGTTACACAACTCATCTTTGTAACAACAATTTCGTCCCCAACTTTGATAGTTCCTTTAACAAAGCCCACTACCATTAAGTCTGAAGGATTGTCTTCTCCCTTAAAAAAATTAACAACACCAAGAGTAAAACTCGGATCCTGTTTCTTCTTTCCAAATAAAAAATCGAATAATCCCATTCATATTCCTCCCGTTTGCTAATCGCTGATACTTCAATTATATCATAGCTTATTTCGAGAATATATAAACCACTAAACCAGAGAAAAGCAACTCAAGGAGTTGCTTTTCTTATAACTATTTAATTAACTGCATTAAAGAATTCTTCTGTCATAAATACAGCTATCGGATATTCGCCAGGATTAATAACAACATCATAATCCTTTACCAATTCATCAAGCGTTACAACTAACCCTTTATACTCTTCACCAAAGTGTTTACGGAGTCTCTTCCAATCTGTATACACTTGAACGGCCTTCTCTTTCGTTTTTCCTGGTCGTATCGCTAAATTAAAAGGAATATTAGGTTCTGTGTCCGTTTGCGGGTTATCTTCAAGAAGTTGGTCATAGCCATGAAGTTGCATTGGCGCAATAAATTTTGCGGTCTTTGTAAATCTGGCAAGCATATAAAAATATGCTTTACCGATATTCTTTTGTTCTTTATCTTCTATTCCGTCCGATTGACTTGATAGATGCAAAAACTTCATTAAATCTGGATTCGTTACAGGGATTTCTGCTTCATCTACCCCTTCATAATTTGGAAGGTCCATTAATTCTTTTGCAAAAATCAACGTATCTTCGGTCAAATATAGAATCGATTCTACTCCATCATATATAAATAAATCTCTAAGAAAATTACGAATCCCCTCTTTTTTAGGTCCATTTTCAATCCGTTTAAAATCAAATCTCCCATCTTTCTTATAAATCTCTTTACTGTAATGCATGTATGAGCTTGGAATCAGAGTAACCCATGAATGTGAAACAGTCATCCCCTTATTTCCATCTAGTGATGCTCTAGCAAACACATAAGGTTCGTTCGTTATTGGTGAGTATAGTACATAAATGTCATCTAATAAAAATAGTTTTTCGCGAATCAAATTAAAGAAATCTCGTCTTCTTTGATCCACCTTCATTTTTATTTCTTTTACCTTTTCAAACTCCTCAAAATGGGCCTTCCAATATAAACTCCAAATCTCCGAAATGTCTGAAGCGGCTAATTTTTCACGATCCTCTTCAGTGAGTATTCCATCTTGTTGCCTTACAAAAGCGATATCCATTGTAAAACGATAAGCATGGTAAACCTGAGTATATGTCACGGTTTCCGAATGCAACATGGTACCTTTATAAATCCCAAGTTTATTCCCATCTTTGACTTTTACCTTCACCACCTTTTCTGAGGCTTCTTGAACCTCCTCTTCATCACCATAAATGGATGAAATGACGGTTTTTACAGGCGTTTTGGATAAACAACTTATCTTTGTAACAACAAGTTCGTCACCTACTTTGATGGTTCCTTGAACAAAGCCCTCAACGATTAAGTCTGTAGCGTTGTCATCAACACCGATCACATTAGTTACTCCAAGAATACAGATTGATTCTGCTTCTTCCTTACCCAGAGTAAAACTCGGATCAGGTTTCTTCTTTCCAAATAAAAAATCGAATAATCCCATTTTGCTTCTCCTATTCCTAATCATTCACTATCTTTGGTTTCATTACCCGTTTCGAAATATAGCGTTCCGTTAATAAGGACAGGATGCGGAATTAATGGACCTCCCAACGGTTGGAGGAGACCTCTCCACCCATCCCCGTACTCTTCATTGAATCTCTTCCAATCTGTAAAAATTGGAACAGCCTTCTTATTGTCTTTTAGCTCTTTCATTGCTAATTCATACTTCACATCTTCTGCAAAAGAAGTCTCCCCATTTTTGTTGGGTTTTGGTAATTCTCCTTCTACTTTGATAGGTACAATAAAACGTGCTGTTTTTAAGGCTTCCGTCAAACGGTTTAAATACAAATTGGATAAGAAATCTCGGTCTCTCTTCCCTAATGTAGTAGTATTTCCTAATTGGCCTATCATTAGTAAGCAACGAACTAACTCCGGATTCATTATCGGTTTATCAACCTCTCTCATTCCTTCTAAATCTGGTGCTTTTACGAGCGCCTTTGCACTAATTGACGTTACCTCTGAAATAAACTCAATTCCTTCAGCTCCATTTAAGAAAATAACTTCGTTTAAGAAATTCGAGATACCATCTTTATTAGGCCCGTTTTCAACGCGACGGAGTTCAAACGCTTCAGGATATGTCATACTCTCTTTATATACCGCAGGAATTAAACGTACCCTTAGTTCAGATGGCTCGAGACTACCATCTTGATTTCTTGTCGAACTCATAAATAGACATGGTTCGCCAGTCTTTACAGAATAAACTACATATATTTCATCCAGTGTTAATAATTTAGCGCGCACCTGCTCCATTAAAATAATGATCTTTTCAAGATAGTATGCATAGTTTTTCTCTGTAGCCTGTGTATCACAAAAACGGATAGATTGTCTCCATATTTCTATTAAGTCCGCAATCGAAAAGCGTCTACGATCCTCATCCGTTAATATCCCATCTTGCCAGAATAAAAATGCATTAATAATAGCGTAAAGATAAGCAGCTCTTAATTTAGCTTCGCTTACCCCTTCCGAATGCAAGACCGTGCCTTTATACACGTTGTATTTTTTACCATCTTTAATCGTTATCAAAACATTTTCGCCGGATGCCTTCTTCACTTGACCTTTATTCGCGTCTTCAAGTGCGGATATGACAGCTTTTGCAGATTTATCATTATCACTTCCTAAATTTGTAATAATGACTTCATCTCCAACGTGAATCGTTCCTCTTACGCTTCCTAAAACGACTAAGTCTTCTGTGTCATTTGAATTAGGGAGTATCTCTTCTACCCCCAAAAAAACAGTTGTATTTTCTTTCTTCTTTCCAAATAAAAAATTGAATAATCCCATTCATATTCCTCCCGCTTGCTAATCGCTGATACTTCAATTATAACATAGCTCATTTCGCGATTATAGAGACAAAAATAAGGACTCACACTGTGAGTCCTTATGCATTATGCGTTTTTTTGTGCGCGTCTTTAATTTTGTTAAAGATGCTTTCTGTAATATAGGCACCCGCTTCTGGGTTTCCTGTTCCATTGATGATCACATCATGGAGTGCTAGGTTGCCATCGATTGGTTGCATGAGCCCTTGCCACTCTTCTCCGAATTTTTGGCGGAATCGTAGCCAGTCTGTGAAGAACATCAAGGCTTGTTCCTTCTCTCTTCCGTCGACCATCGCTAAATCAAACGTCATTCCTTCTTTGAAACTTGTTACACCATTTTCGTTGGCTTGTGGAATTTCACCATGAGTACGCATTGGAATGATGAAAGTAGACTTCAATAATTCTTGTCCGAAGAAATAGAAGTACATTTCATGTAGAAATTCTTTTTCAGGAGTATCTGGTTTTCCTAATTGGCCTAGAAGAAGCATCCAGCGAACCAATCCTGGGTTTTCTACAGGAATGTCGACATCACGCATGCCTTCGTAGTTTGGAAACTCAATCAGACCTTCTGCCGCAATCGCAGTATATTCAGAAAGGATACGAACGCCTTGCGCGCCGTCGAGTAACACAACTTCTCTAATGAAGTTTCGAATCCCTTCTTTGTCTTCTCCATTGTCGATATAGCGAAGTTCTAAGTCTTCTGTATCTTCATTTTGTTCTTTTAAGTTTTCTTTAAACGCCTTCGTTACGAAATGAACCATTGGCGGTGAAGTGATGTAGTTATCATTATCTGTTGTCGTTGTTTTTGTAAATAAGTATGGCTCGCCAGTTTTCTTAGAATAAACCGCGTAAATGCCATCTAAAAGGAATAATTTATCGCGAACCATCGTTACAAGAGTACGAATCTTGTTGAAGTTTTCTTCACGTGTTTCTTCCGTATCTTTCTCCGCATTTGCGTTGCAATACCATAAAAGAAGTCGCCAGATTTCAGCTACGTCCGATACTGTTAAATGTGCGCGGTCCATATCTGTAAGCACGCCACCTTCAACACCGATAAAGCGTTCGCCTAATGCGTTAATGTATGCAGAGTATAATTGTTTTTCAGTAACGCCTTCAGAGTGAAGCACTGTTCCGACATATGGGAAGAATTTTGTCGCATCTTCCACCCATAGAACGGCTTTTTGATTCGTCGCTTCCATCACGCGATCTTCGCCGACTTGAATTCCGTAAACCGCAGTTCTAAACGGTTCATCGTCGTCGCTACCTAATTTTGTAAGGAGGACTTCATCCCCGACTTTCACTGTTCCATTGACTTGTCCGGCAACGACCATATCTGGTGAGTCTTTTGAAACAGAGTATACATATTCAATCCCCACAGTGAATACACGTGGTTCTTCAGTTTCTTTTTGTTCTTCTACTTGTTTTGGAGCAGGCTCAACTACCTGTTTTTCTTCCTTTTTCTCTTCCTTTTTTTCTTCTGGTTGAACCGGTTTTTCTTCTACTTTCGGTTCTTCT
>CAKAPS010000055.1:0-10494 GCA_916719965.1 uncultured Streptococcus sp. | reverse complement strand
ATAAAGTAATCAGTTCTTTCCCTTCTTCAAACGAGAAGTTCGTAAAGATTGGAACGAGACGTTGGAATGTTTCTTGGTCAATCAAGCTGATGATTTGAATACTTGAAGTTACTAACACGAAAGGTAAAGCTTCACGCATCACTTCAAAAATAATTTTCCAGAAACTTAATGGACGTTCAGGGCGCCCTTCTTCCATTAATTCCATCATACCTTTATGGTCTCGGAACATCTTATATGCTAAGTATAAGAACGCGATGACCGCACCGACAAAGGCCGCAAATGTAGAATGCGCTACAGCAACGACGAATCCGCCGCGGATGACACGCATGACAAAATACGTTAATCCTAACATGTACAAGATACGGACGACTTGCTCCCATAATTGAGATTTCGCAGAAGCAGCCATTTCATTGTATCCTTGATAGTATCCACGCATTAAGCTAAGCGGCGGAATAATGAGTACCGCAGGCGTTAGCGAACGGATGACCATAATACTGTCTGCAACTTCTTCAGGAGTAGCTCCTTTTGCAAAAAGTGGCGCTGCAAAATACATTCCCGCCGCAAAGACAAATCCTAAGAATGTCATAAAGAGCATCGTTCCTTTGAACAAGCGCCAACTTGTCTTATAGTCTCTTCTTGCATGGTTATCCGCTACGATTTTAGAAATAGCAACCGGAATCCCTGCCGTTGATATTTGTAATACTAAAGCATAAATATTATAGGCGATAAAATATAAGTAGTTCGCATTATCCCTATCGGCACCCATCCACATTCCCCAAGGGATGATATAGAGTGCTCCAAGTAATCTTGAGACGATATTCCCAATCGTTAACCAAGATGAACTTTCCAAGAGAATTTGTTGCGAATTTTTCTGATTTCGAATTTTATCACTCAGGCCTACATAAGGCTTTCTTTTAAACATATACTGAAAAATCCTCTTTCTTAAATTATACCAACAATAAGAGTACATTATTTTAATGTAAAATGCTAGCATTCTTATGAAACCTTAAGCAGTTGCTAAACTTTCAACAAAAAAGAATCGAGCCATTCAGCTCGATTCTTCCTAATGATTAGTCTAATAAACTTGTTTGGCCTTCTTCTTCCACTTCGACTGGAGTAGAAACCCCAATGCCATAGTGAGCACGAACTTTTTGGTTCAAGTCAGCAACGACTTCTGGATGATCTGCTAAGAATGCTTTTGCATTTTCACGACCTTGACCAATCTTCTCGTCGTTATAAGCATACCATGCACCACTCTTCTTCACGAAGTCGAGGTCTGCTGCCATGTCGAGTAATTCCCCAAGTTGAGAAATCCCTTCCCCGTACATGATATCCACAACAGCTGTTTTAAATGGTGGAGCCACTTTATTTTTAACAACTTTGATTTTAGTTTGGTTCCCTAAGATTTCAGTACCTTGTTTGATTTGATCTGCACGACGTACTTCTAAACGAACAGTCGCGTAGAATTTCAACGCACGTCCACCAGGTGTTGTTTCAGGGTTTCCGAACATAACACCCACTTTTTCACGGATTTGGTTGATAAAGATTGCGATTGTTTTTGTTTTGTTAATTGAACCTGATAATTTACGTAATGCTTGAGACATTAAACGAGCTTGAAGACCTACGTGAGATTGCCCCATGTCGCCATCGATTTCGGCACGTGGAACTAACGCAGCAACCGAGTCGACGATAACGATGTCAACTGCTCCTGATGATACTAAAGCATCTGCAATTCCTAATCCTTGTTCCCCTGTATCTGGTTGAGATAATAATAATTCATCAATGTTTACGCCTAAAGCTTTTGCGTATTCTGGATCTAGAGCATGCTCAGCATCGATAAACGCTGCCACTCCACCACGTTTTTGAACTTCTGCAACAGCATGCAATGCTACTGTTGTTTTACCTGAAGATTCTGGTCCGTATACTTCAATGATACGTCCACGTGGGAATCCACCTACACCTAATGCGATATCTAACGCAAGAGAACCTGAAGATACTGTTTGAATTTGTGTATCTACTTTTTCTCCTAATTTCATTACGGCACCTTTACCGTAGCTCTTCTCAATTTTCTTTAGTGCATCTTCCAATGCTCTTTGACGATTTTCATTTTCTGCCATGTTTTAATTCCTCCACGAATTTTAAGTCAAACATATTGTACACTATGTTCTATTCCATGCGCAAGCAATATGCGAACGTTTGTTCTTATTTTGTTCGAGCTTGTTTTAATAAATATTTTCTAAGTAAATTCCAACCATATTGTACCGCGAATTCACGGTTATCGTTACGAGTACGTGCAAGGTGTAATTCTAACACTTCAACCTCTGTTTGAGAGGCTAATGCTACGAAAATCGTTCCGACTTCTTTTCCTTCCATTTCACTTGGTCCAGCGACTCCTGTAAATGAAATTCCCAAATCACTTTGATAATGGAGTCTTGCTTGTTCGGCCATCGCTTTAGCACATTCTGCACTGACCATTCCATATTGATCTAGTAAGGTGCTGTCGATTCCTAGTTGCGTTTCTTTTGCTTCTCTTTGATAAGCGACTGTTCCGCCTTGGAAGTAAGAGGAGCTTCCTTCAAACGCCACGACACTTGCTGCAAACAATCCACCCGTTAAACTTTCAGCGCAGGCGATTGTAAGTCCTGATTCTTTTAGTAAATCAACAGTGACTTCTTGTAATGTATTGTGGTCCCCGTATCCATAGAAGAATTCCCCAACTTGCGATTGGATAAGCAGTTCCATTCCATCAAGAAGCTCTGTACACTCTTCTTCCGTTTCTCCATTGGCTGTCAATCGAAGCATCACTTCGAATTTACCAGCATATGGCGCAATTGTCGGATTCGTTTGTCCCTCGATTAAATCTTCTAGGATGGTCACTAAACGTGATTCTCCAATTCCAAAGAATCGTAAGTAACGAGACTCGAATAAATCTACCTTGCCCACTTTCTTTCTTAAGAAAGGCAACACTTCTTTTTGCATCATCATTTTTAGTTCATTTGGTGGTCCAGGTAGAACAATGAATTGACGGCCATCTTTTTCAAACCCACAGCCGACCGCAAGTCCGTTATGATTTTTAAAGACGGTACCGCCTTCGAATGCGAGTGCCTGTCTACGATTATTTTCACTCATATCGCGATGAGAACGTACGTGAAAATCAATCACTTTCTGAAGGGCCGCCTCATCTTCGACAAGCGGCACATCTAAAAAGCGAGCCAATACTTGTTTTGTAATATCATCTGTCGTTGGTCCAAGCCCCCCCGATAAAATAATCAACTCACTTCTTGAAGCGGCTAATTCAATCGCTTCATACATTCTTTCTTCATTATCACCAACCACTTGTTGATAGTATGTTGGAATCGAGTTTTTAGCTAATTCTTGAGCTAGGTATGCACTATTCGTGTTCACAATTTGCCCCATTAGCAACTCTGTACCAACTGCAATGATTTCTGCATTCATAATTTCGCCTTCCTTAACACTCTTTTTCGAAAAATAAAAAGCCCAAAACAATTGTTTCAGGCTTTTGTTTGTTATTCTGTTTTAGTAAATGAATCCGCAAATACATGTCGATTCTTTACAAAATAATCCAAACCTGAATAGATTGTAAATACTAAACAACTATAAAGTAAGATTTGTCCGATTGGAATTCCAATAGCCTTAAAGAACAAATCATCTGTTAATAGGAAAATAATCGCCAACATTTGAGTAGCGGTTTTTACTTTCCCCGGCCAAGCAGCTGCCATGACTTCGCCATCTGTCACCAATAATAGTCTAAGTCCTGTTACTGCTAATTCACGACAAACAATGATACTTACGACCCAAGCAGGTGCTAAATTGAATGAAACGAGCATAATGAATGCACTCATCACTAGCATTTTATCTGCTAAAGGATCAGCAAACTTCCCAAAGTTCGTCACTAATTTGTATTTGCGTGCTAAATATCCATCAAGATAATCTGTAAAACTAGCTACTGCGAAAATAATCATTGCCAAAAAGTGGACAACGCTGATCTGTGAACCTAACAGATTCATAACACCGAACGATTCACTTGGCAAACACATGAGGATGATAAACACCGGAATCATGAAAATTCGCAAAACCGTTAATTTATTTGGTAAATTCATCGCAATTCTCCTATTGAATCGTGATATAAATTCTTATAGCGTTTGAACCTTCAGGAATTGTTAGTTCAACACCACCAACAGTAATTGTACCTAATGGAGTATATCCAAAGTCCATACGAATCGTTGTTGTTCCTTCAGGAATCGAACCAGTCACTGTTTGATTCGTTGCTGGAACGCCGTCTGCCACAACTTTACCATCCGCTGAAATTTGTGCCCACAAAGCATTTCTTGCTTCATTTAACACTTTCACGTCTAATGGGAATTTACTTACATTCGCAATATAGTACAATGCATTTCCGTTCGCATATGAATAAGTAACACTTGTCACTTCTGGAGCTGCAGTTGTCGTTGTAGCAACAGTCGTTTCTGCTGCAACAGCTGTTTGTGTTGTAGCTTGAGTCGTTACAGGATTATTGCGTTGTGCACGGTTGCTAAATACGGCTTGTCCGATTGCAAAAATAATCGCTACGATGAACATTCCCAATAAGATTGTTGGGAAGTAATTTTTTAAAGTTGCTGATACTGAAGACCATTTACTCTTGTTTTTATTTAAACGTGTACGATTACTTGGAGAAGTCGTATAAGTTGCCTGTGGAGTTGTCTTCACAACAGCTTGTGGAATTTCAGATGCATGCTCTTCTAATAAAGCCGCTCCATCTAATCCAACTGTGTCAGCAATTTGTTTGATGAACGCGCGTGTATAAAACGCACCTGGCATCAAGTCGAAGTCATTATCTTCAATTGCGATTAAATAACGTTTTTGAATTTTTGTAATTTGTTGCAAGTCATCAAGAGTGTAGCCTTTTAATTGCCTTGCACTTTTTAAAATTTCTCCGATTGTTTGTGTCATTATTTCACCATCTTTTCATTTTCTCATTGAAAAGTATACCATATCTTGAAAATGAAAAAAACAAAAAGAAGTCGCTATGTAGTGTTTAGCTTATTTTACAAACTGAATATATAGTGTATCTTCCTTCGTATGACCATTTGGAAGGTGCGCCTTTAGGGTAAATTGATGTGCCTTCGCATTCCATTCTACTCTCACCGTGCCACTAGAAAATTGAATAATATCCGGAAAAATCATCTCGTCCCCATTAAAAGACAGCTTTTGCCGCACTGTCTGACTCGCCATCTCTAGCAATATATCCATTCGATACCCATCTTCCAGAAGGCGATATTCAAGAGTGTTGTGGGCATGAATTTTGAGTAGTGCAATAATAAGGAAACTGGCAATGGCAAGTAACGCCAGAAACTGAAATAGTAGCGTGCCTTTTCTTTTAGGGTTTGTCATTTTTCTTTTCCTTTACTTCTTTCACCTTGACATAAATGGCTCGATTCTTTGGCGCAAAATTTAAGCGAAAAGCACTTCCTTGGTTGAGCGTTGTCGAAATCAGTAACCTGCTTCCGTTTCTTTTTATGGAAAGACTCCGAATGCCATACAGAAACGGTTGGTGTCCTCCACTTCCTCCTGCTCCTTTATAAATCTTCCCGCCATCTTTCCAACTAGAAACGAGCGTAATTACCTCTGTTTTCTCAGATACGGTATTTGCAAAATGTGCGGTATAAGGATCATATCCATTAAACGATGTCAGCCTAAAGCCAGCGTAATTAAAATTCATTTGCTGAACGGCGACATGCCATTTAATATCGTCAGGAACATTGAGGCGGTCCTTGATTTTTAGAAACGCTGTAGAAAGTCCCATAAACGCTACTAAACTAATTGAAATAATCACGAGCGCCATTAGGTGTTCAATGAGCAGAAATCCGGACTTTTTTCTCGGTAATCGCATTGATTTGAAACACCTCCTCATGATCTCCGCAAGAGACCGTTACGACTGTTGGAGAGGACGTTGTATTTACTTTTTCAAATGTCACCTTTTTTATCTTTTTGAAGTCTTCATTTGGCAATTTTTCAATGGTTGTAGGATAAGTTGCGCTTTCTTGTAGATCCATTAACTGAGCAGCCGCAGCATCCAAAAAGCATCCTTTGAGTTGTTGACGGTGATAGAGCTGCCCCATCATAAAACTGATTAAGGACACGATAACGGTTAAGACCATCAGCCCAACTAAGGCTTCAAGCAATACATACCCTCTACTTTTCGGTAATTTCAACATGATACTTTGCCTCCCCTAATTGAAAAACATATGTGTACCTGCGATTTTGCCCATCAAATGTCACGGATGAGAACTGACTAACATTCCCACTATAGGGCTTAAAACCATACGTTTGAACAGAATAACTTTTCATCGTATCCGGAAAGTGAATTTTCTTATCCAATTCTCTTGCTCCGTGACAATTTAATTCGACAATTCCGCCAGAAACAGTTACAAATGAACCTTGTCCCGTTGAAATAGCTGTAATCTGCGCTGTATCCATCACTTGCTCAAACTCTCTAAGAAATACTTCTTCCTTCCAATTTACATAGGAGCGACTAATCAAAGGCGGAGTCAGTATTAGTAAGAAGCAAGCAATGGCCAGCGTAATTAAGCATTCAACAAGCGTAAATGCTCTCTTTTTCATAATTATTGTTGTTCAGTCTTTTTCTCACGATTTTCGTATGCTTTTTTTTGATCTTCTGTAATGTATTCCTTAGCTCTAAGAGTCTGAACATCAGGTATTTCCTTAGTATTATTATCTAACATGTAAGCTTGTTGCTGTGTTTCAATTACTTTCACAATCGCTTCATCCGATTGCTTTTGTGCAGTCTTTCGTTGTTGCGCAATATTCGGGATAATGAGTAGCATCATCAAGCCAATAATAAAGAGGCACACGAGTAATTCGATTAACGTGAAGCCTTTTTTCTTTGTTTTCATTTTCATTTTAATTTCCTCCAATCATCGTTAGTGTCGGTAGTAATAAGATGAGATACATGGAAACGATGAGGAATCCAATCCCCATAAGTAGTAACGGTTGAATCCACTTGATTTTCTTTTCGATGCCTTGAGTAAATTCATCGAGCATTTGGTCGGCGTATACTTGCAGTTGCACGTCTAGTTGCCTCGTCTTCTCTCCTTCTAATACCAGCCAGATAAACTCCTGACGGAACAGCTTCATCTTTTCAAGCGCCGTAGAAAAGGACTCTCCTTGAATCAGTTGTTCTTCTAGCTTCTGCGCAATCATCTTTGAGAGTGCGCTCGTTCCTTCTTTCTTCAGTTCAGACACCATCGACAACAGCGACTGTCCATTCCCTAGAAAATACGAGAATTCTCGTGCATACAAAAAGGTTACGTATTGCTGCGCACTCTTTCCAATAATGGGAAGCGAAATCAACATGCGAAACTGATCGTAGGTGTTCTTTTGCTTCCAATACAAACGAACACTAAGTGCTAGAATAAGTAGCACTGTTAGAAATCCCAGCGATAGTTGTGGTAAGTTTTGAAACCCAAGCCATATCCAATACAGGAAGCCAGACTGCTTGAGTTGGTCTTCTTGCACCATGCTAGAGAGTTGGTCGAGTAAGAGCATTCGAATACAGAGCACCATTCCAATCACAAACGTAAAAAGAAACGCAGGATACATCATCATCTGCTGCATTTTCTTTTGTTGTTTTTGCTTGCGAGAGAGAAACTCCCCAATCGATGCACAAGCCTTCTCGAAACTACCAAACTGCATGGATAAATAAATTTGCGAAGTATTCGTTTCAGAGTATCCGACCCGTTTCAAGCACTCATCGAAACGCCGTCCTTCTCCAAGCGTTCCTCTCATTTGTTCGAGGTCTTTCTTTTGTGCATCGAATAGGTATTCTAAAAATTTCAACGCCTCATCCAAGCTAAATCCTTCCTCGAGTAAATGAGCAAGCTGAATCAGGAACCGACTTTGAACAGGCCCCTTCCATTTCTTAGATAATTTGATAGGTTTCGTAAGTTTTGTCCGTAATGTATCCCAATGCATAAGCCTTCCTCAATACCTTATTAAAAGGATGTACTCTTTCTTCATCAGTCCCGAATTGATTCGTTTTAAAGAAATGCGCTAACTTTTCATGAGTTTCGATTTCAAAAATCGTCCCGCGCTTTTCTCCGTTTGTTAAATGATTACAATGCAACTGGCATTCCTTACCGCATAGACCACAATTCCGAGGGAGTAGGCGTTGTGAACAAATGGCGATAATAGTTTGTTCGAGCATTGTCTTACTGACGCCCAGTTCCAAGAGCCTTGCTACTACTCCATTACAGTCCTTTGCGTGAACGGTCGCTAGAATTAAGTGCCCCGTTAAGGCTGCACGAATCGCCATCTTTGCCGTCATTTCGTCTCGGATTTCACCGATTAGTAAAATATCAGGATGATGACGCAGGCAACTCTTTATGAGTAATTCATACGTAATTCCAGCCTTCTCGTTAATCTCTGTCTGTAAAAACATCGGCTCATGATACTCCACTGGGTCTTCCATCGTAATCACTTGAAGCGTCTTTTCTTTCATACGGGCCCTAAGCAAAGCATACATCGTACTCGTCTTCCCAGAACTGACTGGTCCGGAAAATAAAATTAAGCCACTCTTATAGCGTAGGAACTGTTGCAACAGCGCCCAGTCCTTTGGAAAATAAGTCATCGAACGAATCGACGCCTTTTCCTTCTTCGACCGATGCAAGAGCCTGATAACCATAGATTCCTTCTGCTTAAAATTCGTAATCACTGATAATCTCAGTTCAATCATCTGTTCCTTTGAAATCTCAAAAGTTAAGGAACCACTCTGCGGTCTTCGTCTCTCTCCTACATCCATTCCAGCTTGATACTTTAAATACGAAATAAATTGCAAGGCCACTTCGTCTGAAATCTTTCGCAACTCTTTTAACCCATTGACATCTCTTAAATAAAATACATACTCCTCTCCAACCGGTAATAAATGAATATCATCTAATTGGTGTTTAATGGCTTGCGTGAACACTTCCGTTGCTAATTCATTCATTTCCATCGTTCTTCCCCCACTCTTTGACTAGTCATAAAGAACTACGATAAAAACTAAAAAGAAGTCTTTTGGACAACAAAAAAACGTCAAAGAAAATCTCTTCAACGTTTTGAATTTATTATCTAATTTTTTTCAAGGTTCCTAATCCTACACCCACTGCAGCACCTACAGCATCTACAAAGACATCTTGGATGAGCGGTGTACGTCCTGGAGTGACTCCTTGGTGGAATTCATCGGTCATCGCATACAACACTGCGATAAAGAACGCCAAGAACTGCGGCCATCCTTTTTTACGAACGTGAACACTTAACCCTCTCGTCCATTGATAGCCGATAAAGAAGTAAGCTAAGAAATGAGCGGCTTTACGAATAAAAAACTCGATGAACTGCGCATATCCTAAAGAAGGAATACTGATGGTTTGTCCTGCATATTCAAATTTAATTTTAGATAGAATTTCTGAAAAAGGTTGCATTGGAAGTCCTTTTTGAATCGTCGACACCAGTGACTGATCCTTGTAAGACATACTTGAGCTAATAAAGATGAGTACCATGACTGCAATCGCCAGTGTAATCGCAATGGTTGCTTTTGTTTTTCTAGACACGAAACCTCTCCTTCCTTGTTAACTTTCTTTATTATGGTCAACTCTACAAGTTTAGTCAAGCGTCTTTCCTATTTCTTAAATTCCATAAAAAATAGATAAAAATGTATATTGACGCACTTTTATGAAAGCGTTACAATTAAAGAAAATAATACCTTTTGGGAGGGTATCAAAATGGAACGTTATACTCAAGATTTAAGCTTATTGGTAAAACAAATTCAGCTGCTTGAGGAACAACAGCAGCAACAGAATTACTACAATAATCTCTTCAGCCAGAATCCAAATCCGTACAACAAGTCTTTTGAAGAGATTATCGAGTACTTACTAGGCACAACCGAGTCCACTTTCTTAATCCACCACTTTGAAGATTTTCCACAAGCCCTGTCTTATGACCAGCAGAAAGAATTCCAGAAGCTGCGACACTATTATTTGCGTCATCAAAACGCTCTGCACTGTTTCAACAAACCTTTTTCCAAAGAATGCCACACGCTCACTTCTCTATGGATTAAAGGCATGCGCGGTGATAGCATCATCGACCTCTTTCCTCATCTCGATAGCCTGAGAGATTATTTCCACTTACATTACCAGAAACTTCTAGGCCAACCTACCGTCTCCTACAAAGACGTTTTATCTTTCAAATTCGGCCCACAAATTACAGAGTTCTACTACACGCTCATTAAAGAGAGCAAAGATTCTTTCTTGCGCCTTTACAACGATTACTTAGAATCGTTCCCACAAACCTATATTCCTGTGCACTATTTACATTTATCAAAAGAAGAAACGCTGCTCGTTTTAGAGGAGCTGATTACTCTTGCATCTTCCGTTTTGCCAAAACAAGACTTCTACATTAACTTTGGTCCAAATCCATTTC
>CAKAPS010000054.1:0-10552 GCA_916719965.1 uncultured Streptococcus sp. | reverse complement strand
TTCAAGGTCAAACATGGTACCAAGGCTATCGAGAGTGAACTTCTAGCCATTGTCGATAATGGAGGTCGTGTCCAAAATATTCAAATCGACCATCCAGTCTATGGTGAAATCCAAACGCTCGTGAAGCTAACGTGCCGCCGTGACGTTCAGCACTTCTTAGAGCAAATCCATCAAGCCGACTTCCGCCCACTATCGTCTTTAACAGACGGTGTGCATTATCATCTAGTGGAAGCCGAAAACCAACAAGACCTCGACTATATCGAAGACGCCCTCGACAAATTAGGGTATTTAGTGAAAGAAGATTAAACGAAAGGAGCACCACACAAATTGTGTGGTGCTCTTTTTACTTATGGTCTATACCTTTTTTCTTTGGATGTATGAACTTTACCTTGGCGTTTGGCTTCGGCTTCTGTCATTTCTACAACGTTCTTCTTATTTGTGTTTGCTGGCATATTTTCCTTATAGTACCAGTAAATATCTGACTTTCCTTTTGTAGCTACATAGACTGTAATATACTCTTCCTGATTTACCGTCGTTTCGGTGACAGCTTCCGTTTGAACTACAGTAGTTTCTACTTTCTTCGCAAATAGCGGTTCCGCATTACCAGTCGCATAGTCGATTTTTGCATTTGGTGAAATATTATCAAGAGTCACATGAGTTACGCCATCTTTATCGACATTCTCTTGTTTTGTTCCAAATGAAATCTTCATCAAAGTTCCATCGCTTTTAATTCCAGCATACTGCAACTCAATTTTTCGAGGAATCAGTTCATCCCCTTCGTAAATTGGCGTTACTTTATAATCCAACCAATCATTCGGATGAGCATTAATCCAATCTGCAAGATTGTTCTCATAGAAAAGCATCGCGGTTTGGTTTGCCGAATCCTTATCGGACAAACTACCTGTATTTAACAGGGCTGTCATTGGTGTTAAATTACGCAACTCATTATCAAGTCCGCTGAATTGGTATCCTACTAAGTGCCCACGGTTCATGAGCCAAGCTTCTTTCCCACTTCCTGAATCATCAATCGGCATCTTGTAGTTATGCCAACCAACAGGATCTACGCTAATTTTCGGTTCTCTTTTTGCTTTCGGTTTATCTTTGATATTCAGTTGAATATGAGCTGATGTCGAGCGCTCTAATTTATCAAGGTCTCCCAAAACCAATTGCTTTTCCTTCTTAAACGGAAGTAACGAATCTGGCAACTTCGCAGGCGCCACTGTCGTCGTTTCAACCGTTGTAACCTTCGCTACTGTCTCTGTTGTCGCCTTTGACTCTTCTTTATGTCCCCCACATGCTGCCAAAGAAACGCAAGCGACTACTAACAAACCCAATTTCCAATTCGATTGAATCTTCACCCTAATTCCCCCTAATACACTTTGTTAAAAAACACACTAACTAGATTTAGTATAGTCCTCCTACATCCTGAATACAATAGAGTTTTTATTTAATTTTCGTCCTTTCAAGTGAAAAAACCGTATAGGATATTTTGCGAATAGAAAAAGACCTGACGTTTTTGTCAGATCTTCTAAGTTAATCCTATATTTTACTAAACTAATAACGTAGCACTAGATTCTTCGATATTGAACTTTGTATGTTGAAGGATATTTCTCATATCTCTCAATTCATGAAATACCCTCAATATCAGAACTCTCTTTTGTCTTTTCATAATGAGGTAATAAATAACATACCTACCCACCAGAACTCTCCGAATCATATCTGTCGGAACAAATTTGTTATCTAATACTTCTCCGCTCTCAGGAAATGTACAAATCCGATTGAACCCTTTCATCAGCGCATCCATAAAATGAGTCGCAGATTTTGGAGTCATTAATTCCTTGGAAAGATAATAGAGAATTCCTTCAATATCATTATTCGCTTTTTCGGTCAGTTCAAACTCATATTCCATACTTCTCCCTCAACTTTAGAAGCGCCTCTTTCCCGTCTAGCACGCGACCTTCTTCGACATCTTCAAGTGCTTCAATCAGTAGGCGAGCTTCTTCCATTTTTTGAATCGTGCTTTCATAATATTCGATATCCATCACGACTAATCTCCCATACCCATTTTTAGTCACAAAAATAGGTCCTTGTTCTTCTTTGCATTGTCTTTCTACTTCTACTGTGTTTTTTAAATCTCTCATCGGAATAATTTTCATATTCATTCCTCCTTTTATTTTGTGACTTAATTGTACCATAATTTAGTCACGATTTCATTTATCCTCCTCTCATAATTTAATTACGTTATTTTTCCTCAATGGGATTTTATATAAAAAAGACCTGACATTTCTGCCAGGTCTATGAAGCTTCGTTTAGTTTCGATTACGCTTCTTCTTTTCCTTTTTTGAGGAACAATGCCCCTAGTGCGAGACTGAGGCTTGCTACAAAGAGTGCTGCACTCGCATCCGCAGTTCCTGTTGCTGGAAGTTCGTTAGAGGCAACAGCAGCTTGTGGAGCTGGATTAGCCATTGGTTTTTCTCCTGCTTGAGCAGCGGCCACTTGTTCGACAGGCATTGGGTTCGCCGGAGCACTTGGATCTGCTGGTGTAGCCGGAGTACTTGGAGTTGCTGGCACAGCTGGAGTCGTTGGCGTTTTTGGTTCCGCAGCAGCAACTTCTCCTTTATACACAACCGCATAAATACTGAAGTGAGTCGTTCCAAAAATCACTTTGCCGCCTTCTTGTGTAAATGGAAGACTTTCGAGTGTCTTAGAAGGAGTGATGTAGTACACCTTATCGACTTCTCCACCTTCTTTTGCTGGCATGCTCACTAATACGGCTGCTTTTGGTTGAACTGGATGTCCGTCTTTATCCAACAATCGGATATCGTAGGCATCATAGTTCTTTCCTTGTAGAGTTTGGTCTGGCACTTTTTGTACCACTACATTCGCCACTTGTTCCAAGTCCGCTACCTTACCTGCGATTTTCACACCTGTTGTAGCATCTTCTAATACACGCTTAGCCACGTCTGTCGCAATCGGCGTTAATGGAGTTGCTGGCTTTTCAGGTTCTTCTGGTTGAATTTCATCCTCTGTCACTTCTTTTGTGAAGGTTGATAATTCGTAGAACTCTGCAGGCCCACCGTCCCAAGAAACTTTCACATCGAGGATACGAGGATTTTCTCCTGGAAGTGCGAATGTTTGGAAGCTTGATTTCACTTTACCAAGGTTCTTCCATACCGATTCGCCGGCTTCGTTTAGCGTACGCACACTGACTTTCACGGTCGTACCTGTTGGCACATCCGCAATTAATCGAACATGGTTAGCCGCAGTGTCTTCTGACAAGTGATATACGAGTTCGCCTTTATTTTCCGTTGTCGCATAGCTGGTTAAGACATTGCCGTCTGCCATACTCTTCTTCAAGTTATCATGATCTTCAGCGCCCGTTCCTGTCACCGTTGGATTATTTTCAGGATTGATAAATTCTCCATCGTTAATCACGATTTCGCTAAATCCAACAAAGCGTGCGTTATATTCTGCTGTAAAGAGCACGCGCATGAATTTCGCCGTTACTGGAGTTTCAAGAGTTCCTTCAATATAACGGTTGCCTGGGTTTGACGCATCATGAGTCCAGCCGTCTGTTAATGAGTCATCGTGAATTTCATTTTCCACGCCGTCCCCAACTGTCACAACATCCGTCCAGTTCTTGCCGTCTTCACTCACTTGAATCTTACCATCACGTAAATAGTTGCGTTCTGCATCTTGGATATACGCGCGAATCTTCTTCACTTGGCGAGTTGTGCCGAGTTTCATCACGATTTCGCCATCTTTATGTTGGTAATCCGAGAATTCGACAAAGTTATTCAAATCACCGTCGAATAATTGGCCTAAGTTGTGAGTGCGACGAACGTCATTAGCCCCATAGTATTGGTGAATGCCCATCGTTGTTGATTGGAGTTCGGTTGGATCCACTTCTTGTGTCTTCACGACTAATGTACCTGCAGGAAGCGCTTGGTCTTTATCCGTCTTATTCACGATACGAACGTAACGCACCAACGCATGTTCAGGAAGTTGGTCGGCACTCATCCATTCCACTTCGTTCGCAGAATATTCAAGTGTCAATCCTGTTTCTCCTGCATCTTTCAGTGCGATAGATTTCGCTTCTTGTAGGCGATCCAGTTTCAATCCAAGATATCCGTTTGCTGGGAGGGTCGTTCCTTGTGGCAAGGTCATTTCATAGCTGCCACGGCTGTCTACGACTGGTGTTTCCTTCAAGCTGTCGACGTTTGTTACCGTTAAATCGGTATTTGGAGTATCGACATCCACCGTGAATTCCCCAATTCTCCACCATTTGCTGAGGAGTTGCGTGTTACGAACACGAACGAATTGCGCCATAAATTCTTGAAGAATATCTGCAGTACGTTCTCCGGCTAATGTTTGGAGTGTCGTCCATTGTTTACCGTCTGTTGAGTATTCGATGACCCCAGCTGCTAATTTATCACGTTCCCCTTGAACAAGGCGGACATGTTTCACTTTCTTAGCCCCACCAAGATCCATTTGAACCCATGCGTTTTCAGGAGTGACATTCGTTTGGTTCGCATGCGCCATCATCGATTCTGTCGCATCCTTGCCGTCTTGCATTTGAAGGACGCTTGTTCCATATTTGTACACGATATTAGAGCTTAAAGTGATATTACCTCTAACCTTCTTACTACCGATTTCGAGAGGTCTATTTACCGCAATCTCACGCATCGCAAGCCATGCATTATCTTTCTTGGCTGTCGCACGCATGCGCACCGCTTGAGCCGTAATATCGAGGTCTTTGAATTCAAGCGTGCGTTCGCGACCTGTGTAAGTTGGAGTCGTGATAGCTACCCAATCGCCTTGTTCATTTTGATATTCCACAACGGCATTACCGAATGTGTAGTTATCGGCCGTCTTCGTTCCTGTGGCAAATCCGAGCGTATGAATCTTGAGCGGTTTATTGAAACGTAAGCCCACATAGTCGTCTCGTTCGATAACGGTCGTTGTCTTCACGATTACATGTGTATCGAAGTCTCCGTCTGTCACTTCTTCGAGTCCACCTTCTGCCCCCGCACGGTTTGTAATAAAGGTCGTCACGAGTTTATCAGGATGAAGCATTGTTTGAATATGAGTTGCCAAGTATTCTTTCAAGTTATTAATAAATGGACGAATATGTTGTACACCAAATTCTGCACGTTCATAGTGGTCCACATAGAAGAAGGCATAGCTGATGGATTGGTCATAATGCTTCAATCCGGCATAGTAGTTATCCCAGACTTTGGCACTATTATTTTCCGCAAGCCCTTCTGTCGCAGTGAGTAAAGCCTCCAACGCATTCATTTGGTCCACGGTGTTATCTAACCAATAGTGGATTTGCTCAATGAGCTTCTTGTCCCCTTTTTCTTTTAAGAGAATCGCGTCGGCCTTCAATTGTGCGAAGACTTCTTTCAACTCTTTACGTTCCGCATCCAAGTTTTGACCTGCTTTGAGTTTGTTATAAAAGGCTGTCAATTTTGGAGCGAGTTCAATCGATTCTTCGAGTTTTGTCACATGAGGAGGACGGTTTTGGTTGCGCATATGTTTCCCGAGTTCACGGAATGCTTTTGAGACGTCGCTTTCTTTGAAATTGCCGTTCACCACATAGTTAAATGCCATGTCGTTAATTTCTTCGGCTTGTTCGGCACTACGCCATTGTTTCCAACCGTATTGCGCCATATCAAAAAGCGCTACTTTAGACGCTTCAGATTGTTGCATTGGGTTGAGCATAATTCCTTTAGCCAGTGATAAATCCACATTTGGATGAAGGAATTTTTCACCACCACCAAGAATTAAGTGTTGTTTCGTATTGTCGTTACATGGCCAGTTAATCCAGAATTGAATTGGATTGTACTTCTTGCCACCTTCTGTTAAATTGCGTTTCAAGTTTGTTAGGAAAGTTTGATCCACGGCACCCCAAACTTTACCCCCAGTTAATGTTAAATGAACCGTTTCTGGAAGGTGTTCGTTCAGCGTGCGAAGCTCATCTTCGGTTCCTTGTCCCATATACCATGCTGGTACGAAAATCATATCTTTGCGAAGGCCGCTGTAAGTCTTTTGTTTTTCCGTTAACCAATCTGTTAAATCATGCATTAAACGATTGTAGCTGTTGTATCCACCCACAGGCCATGCCGCATCATCGGCAAGCACCCCAAACTCACGTACTCCTGCATCGAGTAATTGCGTGAATTTTGCTTTAATGACATCTAAATCTTGTTTATATAAAGCATCCGTATCAAAACGCATCTTGTTATGCATAAATGGATGGATAGTCCACACATAACGCGTCTTCGTTTCATTTCCGACACGCGCCAAGTCACGAATCTCAGCGAGTTTTTCATCTGGATAAAGTTCACGCCATTTCGCATTGTGGTATGGATCGTCTTTTGGCGCAAAGTAATATTGTGTTAATTTCAATTCGCCACCATAACGCATCAAATCTTCACGGTTTTGCTTCGTCCAAGGATTGCCATAGTACCCTTCGATAAATCCACGGTTCTTCACTTCTGCATAGTCTTCCACTGTCACATCACGAAGAACTTGAGTTGGTGATTCACTGAGCATATGTTTTAATGTCGTAAGACCAAAGAACACCGCATCGGTATCCTTTCCGACGATTGAAATCTTATTGTTTTTCACGCGCAACACATACGCGTCAATCTTGTTATATAAGTCCGGTGAGATATCTTGCACTTCTTTTTCCGCTAATGGCGACTCCCCATGTACTCCAAGGAAAATATTCGTTGCCCCTTCGGCTTCCTTCGTGCTCGTTGTATACGATACATTGTTTGCTTGAAGGACTTCTTTGGCACGATTGCGTGTATAAATATCAAGGCTATCGCTGAAGACAAGGTTCACAGTTCCCTCAAGAGCTGTTACACCATCTCCATAGGTTACCTTTTGTGGCGTTGGGAATACAGTATATTCTTTTTTCGTCACTTCTTTTTTCGCCGCATCGATTTCTGCTTTCGTTGCTGGCTTGTCCGCTTGGTATTGGTCGGCCTTTTCTACCGTTCCGTTTACTTCGCGTGGTTTCGTTGTTTCTGTTGCTGTATTCGTCTCAGTTGTGGTTACTTCCGTTGAAGTGGCCTCTTCAGTTGGTTTAACTTCTGTGGCTGCCGTCGTAGTTTCGACTTCGGTTGGTTTTGCTTCTTCATGCGAAGTAGCTTCATCCTCAGCTGGTTTGTTGGCTTCGGCTTCTTTTTCTGCCTTCTCGATGGCTTTTAACACATCGTCTGGCAATTTATCCAGAGCCGGCGCCTCACTAATGGTCCCGTTCCCTTCTGTTGGTGTTTCGGCTTCCGTTGCGAGTGCAATCGGAGATGCAAAAAAAGTTGCTCCAATCATAACCGAAGCGACCCCTACCGAAAACTTGCGAATACTGTACTTACATTTCTTATCAAAAAATCTCTTACCCATAAGATTTTCGACTTCCTTTCGTTTTATTTTAGTAAGCGTTTGCAACAAAACGAAAAACAATCCCTAACCTTATTGTTTACCGCTTCTTATGCACCTTAAATATAGCAAAAGCAACTGGTAGTTACAAGTTGCGATTGTGAAGAATATAAGAAAAAACTCGTAAAAAAATGAACCGTAGACGACTTTCTCATCTACGGTTCCTGAAAGCTTCATTTTTATTCTATTTTGTGCTTAAAAGCCACTGATTGGCCCACTCCAAGACAGGTAATTCACGGTTTGCTAAGAGTACGCCCCACGGTTTAGCCGCGCACTTCTTGTACTCTCTGGCGGCTTCTTCATATGTGAGTTTCAACGTCGACAACTCAAACTCCTCTAGCTCTTTTGGAGTCATCTCTGTTTTCCCGAAACTCGTCACGAGGCAGAGGAAATAGTGGTTCACATTATGACGGTGAATCTGATTGTAGTAGTCGCTCACCGTGCCAATCTTGCACAGTACTTCCACGCTCGCGCCAAGCTCTTCCTTCAACTCCCGACGAATCGCCTCTTCAGGAGTCTCTCCAGCTTCCACGCCGCCACCAGCTGTTTCAATAAAAGCTCCATTGCCGAAAATATCATCTCTAACGACACGAACAAAGTAGAAAAATCCTTCCTCGTCCACAACGATTGCACGAGCAACGTGACGATCATGCGTAATCTCAGTCTTCTCCCACTGCGTATCTTCTAATGTTAATGCTAATTCCTTCACTGCCAAACTCACTTTCTACAGTATTTTTCTACGTAAATATCATTAATAACACAAATAGTACGAGTAAGCCAGCGCCTAAGGTTAACGCAACCTTCCCAACACGAATCGCATCTGCGTCTGTTCGGCTACCAACTTTCTTACGTGCTTCAAAATCATTGATAAGCCCAAACTTCTTTTTGCATACAATGAGATATCCAAAAACTGAAAATGTAATTCCTAGTGCGAGTAAGATTAATTTTAGAATTAGTATAGTTATCACCTCAGATTCTTACTAAAACCATCACGATTTCGACCTATTCACTATTATTATCTCTCCTACAAACTAAAAAAACAATTCTAAAACTTACATCCAATCCCTTCCTACCGCTTCTTTTAATATTATTTGGAACATGATAAAATAATAACAAATAACCATTTGGGAGGGTTTTATGAAAAACAAAATCGTATTAGGTTCTGTGACACTCCTGTCTGCGTTAGTGCTAGCGGCTTGCGGTAACGGGGAAAAGAAAGCACCTGAAACAACTGTGGCGCCAACAACTGAAGTAACTACAACTGTAACAACTACAACCACGCCTACAACAACGGCTGAAACTACTGAGACAAAAGAAGTCTCACTTGGAGATACTCAACGTGTCGGGCGTGAAGATGTCGGTTATTTCAACGTTCCTAAAGACTGGGTAGCATACAAAGACCCAAACGGTGGCCCTCAATTCCAATATGCTTCAAAAGATTCATACAACATGATTACGATTAATGGGTATGGCAAAGACCAATTACACGTGAATGCTGGAGAAACTTTCGGGGCAGAGTTACTAGCTAACCGTTTGTATGATGGCTGGCAATATAATCCTAAAGTCGAAAAAACGCAAAAGGAGAAGACAAAATTTGCTGGTGAGGATGCTTTCCTTATTAAGATTCAATTGAAAGATGGCAAATACTTGTTCCAATGGGTTTTCCAAAGAGGCGAAAAAGTATATGACGTTTTACTCGAAGGAACAGAGAATACAGTCGCAACATTAAAACCTATTCTTGAACAATCTTGGGGCTTAGGCCCAAAAACTCCAGGGCAATAAACAAAAGTCTGAATGAAATCAAGGAGAACAATCACTATGAAAAACAAAATTTTATTAGGTTCTGTAACACTTCTATCGGCTTTAATGGTAGCCGCTTGCGGAAACGGAGAAAAGAAAGCGCCTGAAACAACGGCAGCTCCAACAACAGAGGTAACCACTGCTACACCAACGACAACTGCTCCAACAACAACTGCTAGCGCTTCTTCTGATGCAAAAGAAGTCTCACTTGGAGATACTCAACGTATCGGACGTGAAGATGTGGGCTATATCAATGTTCCTAAAGATTGGATAGTATACAGCAGCTCAAAATATCCTGATTTATTCCGTTATTCTTCACCAGATAAATACAATATTTTATTACTCAAAAGTTTTAGTAAAGAGCAATTTAAACTTAACGATGGGGAACCCTGGGGAGCAAAAGCAGTTGCGAACCGTATGTATGTTAAATGGAAAGATGACAAACAACAGACTAGTTTAGATGCTGTAAAGACAAATTTTGCTGGAGAAGAAGCTTTCTTATTAAAAGTAACATTTACAGACGGAAAAACTCTATACGATTGGTTCTTCCTAAAAGGAAATCTCGTTTATCGAGTTGCAATCGAAGGGTCAGAAGAAACAATCAACTCATTAAGACCTATTTTACAAAATACATGGAGCTTAGATCCAAAATTTCCTAGACAATACTAACAGAGACTGATTCGCACATTTTCATAGTTCGAGAAAAATTGGCTCTCTATTTAAATTTAATTTAAAGAATGGTAAAATAAACTTGTGACAACAACTTTAAGGAGAACAATCATTATGAAAAATAAAATTTTATTAGGTTCTGTAACGCTTCTGTCTGCTTTAATGGTAGCGGCTTGCGGAAACGGAGAAAAGAAAGCAACGGAAACAACGGCAGCTCCAACTACAGAAGCAACGACAGCTGCACCAACTACAACAGCTCCAACAACTACTGCTGGCGCTTCTTCTGAAGCAAAAGAAGTTTCACTTGCAGATACTCAACGTATCGGACGTGAAGATACTGGTTATGTCAACGTTCCTAAAGACTGGGTAGAATTCAAATCTGCCAATGGTGGCCCTCAGTATCAATATGCTGCATTAGATGGATACAATATTGTGACATTAAACGTCTACACTAAGGACAAATACCAACCTGGCGAAGGTGAAACATGGGGCGCAGAAATGGTTGCGAACCGTTTATATGGTACGTACCAAAAAAATCCTAGCATCGAAAAAATCCAAGGCGCTAAAACAAAAGTTTCCGGAATGGATGCTTTTCTAGTTCAAATTCTTACAAAAGATGGTAAATATTTCTTCA
>CAKAPS010000053.1:0-10634 GCA_916719965.1 uncultured Streptococcus sp. | reverse complement strand
CAATCAGATGCGAACGAAGTTAAAACTGTATACGAGCTAGTGAATACAAACGTTACAACAAAATTAACGCTTTACTCAAAAGGTAATATTATTGAAAGAACGATTACAGAAGTTATCACAGATTTTAGTGTTGACAATGTTCCAGAAGCTTCAAGAGAAGCCGTTAAACAAAGTTATGAAATTCAAAAATCTGTTTTAGAACAAACCTATGGCGACTTAAAGAATAAAATTACAGAGCTTAAAGGATTTAAGTTTGACTCTAAAAAAGATGGCGATAAATACATCCAAACTTATGAAACAGATTACACAATTGTCGATCGTGAGAAATTGAAATCAGCATATCCACCAGTGGTTTCTTTTGACGACCCTACAGACTTAGCAAAAGTAAAAGAAAACCTCATTCAAATGGGATTCAAAGAAGTTCAGTAATGTAACCTAAAAGCAGAGCCCACTTGTTGTACTCTGCTTTTTTCTTTAAACGGAGGTAAAGGAACTCATATGAAAAAATCAATCAAAGCATTCGCAATGCTGTTGACTACTCTCTTCTTCCTTTTTGGTTGCGGAGGGACCAAGTCTTCTAGCTATCTTCTAAAAAATGAAATGGCACAAACCACCACTACGGTAGAACATAAAGGCGATACGGTAACAAAAATTACCATTTTAAACGAATGGGATCTTAAAGCAATGGGGCCAAACTTTTCGAAACAAAGTGCCGAATCCCTTGCACAAGCCACTCTTAGTTTATATACAGATATCCCAGGCATTACTTCGAGCATGTCTTCAACAGACGAGAAAATCACTTTCACTATTACAATAGACCTGGAAAAAGTGAATTTTGCAAAACTGAAAGAACGATTCCCTAACGACTTCTCTGTCGAAGGCAATAAGCTCAGTTTCAAAGAATTCGAAAAAACTTTATTCGATGCTGGATATACCGCTAAATAACACATTAGAAAGGGACATAAAACAAAATGAAAACTCTTAAAACATCACTTGTATTACTATCATCAATTTTTGTACTTGCCGCATGTGGACAAAAAGCTTCAAACGGTAGTACTACAGAGACAACACAAGCAGCTCAAGCAACTACCACTGCTCCAACAACACAAGTAGCATCCAATAAACAAGAAGCAACAGAAGCTCTGCCAAAAGATGGTCAAGCAACTTATAAGTATGAAGAAAAAGGTGCTTCATCTACTTTAACTTATTATTTTAAAGATGATATTGTTTATAAACAAGAGGCCGTATACATGTATAATCCTAAAGAATTAGGCAAAAACGACGAAGAAGTTGGTAAACTTCTAGAAAAACGAGAGGATCTTCTTCAAGGTGTTACTGGAATCACCTCAACAGTTGAGAAAAAAGACGGCATATACATTCAGAAAGCAACATTCGATTATACTATTCTTGACTGGAAAGAATTGCATAAGCGTAATCCAAAACAATTTCCTTCTGAAGACGGCAAACCCGTTAGCTATAGTGAATCTGTAGAGAATTTACTAAAACACGGTTATGTTAAACAATAAATAAAGGTTATGAGAAAGGGGCAAATCAAGATGAATAAATATTTGAAAACATCACTCGTATTACTCTCTTCAATTTTTGTACTTGCGGCTTGCGGACAAAAAGCTTCAAACGGTAGTACTACAGAGACAACACAAGCAGCTCAAGCAACTACCGCTGCTCCAACAACTCAAGCCAATAATAAACCATCAGAAAATCAATCGTCTGATAACAAACAAAGTAACAGCGCCATTCCAAAAGATGGTGAAGCTGTTTATAAAAGAGTGAAAAATGGACGCACAACAACCATTAAATATTATTTCAAAGACGATATCGTTTACCTTCAAGAAGCAGTTTACGCTTATAATCCTCAAACTTTGGGGAAATCTGAGGAAGAAACTCAACAAATCGTCAAAAAAAGACACGCCATTTACAACGGAGTGAAAGGAATAGAATCCAATATTCAACGTAAAGACGGAATTTACTACCTTACTATTAATGTTGATTATAATAATGTCGATTGGAAAGAATTACATAAACGATCTCCTGAAACACATCCAGATGATAATCCACCAGTTTTAAAATATAGTGATGTCGTTCCAAAACTACTTGAAAATGGTTATATTAAGCAATAAAATGTAAGAAGTTTTAAGAAAGGATTCTATCAAAATGAATAAACACTTGAAAATATCAGTTGCATTACTCTCATCAGTTTTTGTACTTGCGGCATGCGGACAAAATAACTCAGCGCAGACTACACAAGCAGCGCAAGAAACAACACAAGCGAATAATAAACAATCAAAACTGAACCCGGCTAACAATCAACAGAGCCAAGAAAAAGCAGCAGACAATCAACAAACTAAAGAAAAAGCGACTAATAATCAAAAAAACAAGAAAAAGTCGAACGCACAAAATAGTAGCAACCTTCCAAAAGACGGTGAAGCTGTTTATAAACTAGAAGATAATGGTAATACTACAACCTTAAAATATTATTTTAAAGATGATATCGTTTATCTACAAGATGCAGTATATGCGTTCAATCCTAAAGAAATGGGTAAAACCGAAGAAGAAATACAAAAACTTCTCAAAAAAAGACACTCTATCTACGACGGAGTGAAAGGAATTGAATCCACTATTGCACGAAAAGATGGAATTTACTACCACACACTCAAAATTGATTACAACAATATCGACTGGAAAGAGCTTCATAACCGTGCTCCTGAAACATTCCCAAATACTACTCCATCTGCTTTAAAATATAGTGAAGCTGTCCCAAAATTACTTGAGGATGGTTATGTTAAACAATAAAAAGTAAGGAGTTTTAAGAAAGGATTATAACAAAATGAATAAACACTTGAAAATATCGATTGCATTACTCGCATCAATTTTTGGACTTGCGGCTTGCGGACAAAACAATTCTGCAGGCAGTGCTACAGAGACAACACAAGCAGCTCAAGAAACCACGACTGCTCCAACAACACAAGCTAATAATAAACAATCAAATCTTAAATCATCTGATAACAAACAAAGTAACGCGAACTCTAACGAACAAAATAGCAGTAACCTTCCAAAAGATGGTGAAGCTACATACAAAATTAATAACCCAGGTGGCTCAACAACACTCCAATACTTCTTCAAAGATGACATCGTATATAAACAAATCGGGATTTACACTTATGATCCTAAAGGATTAGGTAAGTCTGACGAAGAGGTTGTTCAATTTCTGAACAAAAGCCAAGCTCTCTATGAGGGTGTGACTGGAATAAAGTATACCGTTGAGCAGAAAGATGGAAAATACATTCAAACAATAACATTTGATTACCAAACGATTGACTGGAGAGAGTTATATAAACGCGCTCCAGATCGATATCCCGCAAAAGAGCCGAAACCATTGAAATTTAGTGACGCTGCAGCTAATTTAGTTAAAAACGGCTTCGTTAAACAATAAAATTTAAGATACAGCGCAGTGAATGCTTATATTACTAACTAAAAATAGAATCATTAATTTATAATTTTTTGAAAGGGAATATGATTATAATGAAAAAAGGATTAAATATTATATTTTTTTTGATTACATTCCTGATATTATCTGGATGTAAAAATAGAGATGTTAGTACATTTGAACTCTCAGGAAATGGATTCTATCAGGAATTAACTTTTTATCATAAAGATAACAAAATTTATGAACTAAAAATGCTAAACACTTGGGAATGGAATCAATTAAAACTTTCAGAAGAAGCAATTACTGATGAAGTTCAAGCCCAAGTAGATAAAATTAATAAGATCAATGGTGCTAAGGCCAAAATATCGAAAAAAGATGGTAAAGTGATAGAAAAAATCACAATTGATTATTCGAAAGTCACAATTGCAGACCTAGAAAATGTTCTCCCACAATTATACACAAATGCATCTGGCGAATTAAAGATGGATCAAATAAGAGAGTATCTTCTAAAATATAATCTATTTAAAGAAACTAGTGCATCTAATAGTAAATCAAGTGGACAAGAGAGTTCTACAACCATTACTTCACCAACAACTCAAGCCGATAATAAACAATCAAAACTTAAGCAGGCTGATAATCAACAAAGTAATGCGAACTCTAACGAACAAAATAGCAGTCATCTTCCAAAAGATGGTGAGGCTACATATAAACTTGAAGAGATAGGCAAATTAACAATACTCCAATTCTTCTTCAAGAATGACATCGTCTATAAGCTAATTGGAATCTACACTTATAACCCTAAATTATTAGGTAAGTCTGATGAAGAGGTTGTTCAATTGCTGAACAAAGATCAAGCTCTTTATGAAGGTGTGACTGGAATAACCTCTTCCTTTAAGAAGAAAGATGGACAATACATTCAAACAGTAACATTAGATTACCAAACCATGGACTGGAAAGAGTTACATCGACGAAATCCAAACCAATTTCCTGGGACCGAACCAAGAACAGTGAAATTTAGTGAAAATGCAGCTAATTTAGTTAAAAACGGCTTCGTAAAACAATAAATTCAAACACAAAAACAGCACCAAAGACAATCCTTGACTGTCCTTGGTGCTGTTTTCTTGTCTAAAATTTGCGATGTAACAAAATTGTTACGTAACATTTTTGTTACACCCTCTTTTGTATCATTTATGATACGTATCATAAATGATACAAAAATTATCATATATGATAATTTCTCTTCTCTTACTTTTAGCGAGAGCAGTAGAAGTATTCCTGTTTTAACTCGCACAATAAAAAAGTACGAAGATTATCTATCTGATGTATAAAAACAAAGATTACCTCGGTTTCTATAATAACAACAATAGCGTCTAGTAACCGATGCGAATTAGCAGGAGTAAGGAATGAATTCCTTACTCCTGCTTTGAGGCTCGATAGGATTGAGACCTTGGCTCTTCGCTTTCCATTCTAACGAGCGGAGAACAACATTAGTGCCTTTTTATAAGCTAACTGACCAAAGTTCAAGGATTACAAAAAAGAATCAGTTTATTGAAAGAATAGCGGGAATAGTATTGAAACGAATAAGAGGGAGTAAGGAATTTATTCCATACTCCCTCTTTAAGGCTTCAAAGGCGAGAGACAACGGCTCGAGCCGGTACCCCGCTATTACTCTTTCAATATAAAACTGATTCTTTAAAGTAATCCTTGACTAATATTATCGAATAGATACGTTTTCTAAAGCAACTAATGCTTCTTCTACGCGAGTCATGGCGGACTTAATAACGTCCTCCTCCAACGTCGCATTGCGGTTCACAAATAATAATGAATACGCTAATGATTGGAATCCTTCTGGCACGTGTTCCCCTTTATAAACGTCGAATAACGTTACTTTTGATAAGAACTCACCCGCATTTGCACGGATCACATCCACTAACTCAGCATGAGTTAATGAAGTTGGTGCTAAGATAGCGATATCGCGCGTCATGCTTGGATATTTCGCAACAGATTGAATCACTGCTTCTTGTAAGTTAGCTTCAAGTAATGGTTCCACATCTAATTCGAAGACGAATGTGTCTTGTAAGTCTAATGCTTTTTGAACCGTTGGATGAACTTTACCAATTAAACCAATCGCTTCGCCGTCTAAAAGAATGCGCGCTGTTTGTCCTGGGTGTAATTCTTCGATGCCTGTTAAAGGCTCGAAGCGGACACGGTCCAAGCAGTCAAGTTGCACGAAGTACTCTTCCAGAATTCCTTTCACCACATAGAAATCAACTTTCTCTGCTTTATGGTTCCAGTTCGCACTTGTCACGTCTCCTGTTAAAATACCTGCAATGACTTCGTTCTCGATGAAATCTTCATTGCCAGCAGTTCCTAACTTGAACACACGGCCTGCTTCGAATAATTTCACGTTGTTTTGTGAACGAGCTACATTGTATTGAACGGCTTCTAATAAACTTGGTAATAGTGATTGACGTAATTCACTACGATCTTCACTCATTGGCCAGCTTAAACGAACGCTTCTTGCGTCTTTCTTCGTAAACCATTTTGATTTCTCTGGAGTTGTTAATGCGTAAGTGTACGCTTGTGAAAGTCCAGCCCCTTGCATGAATTGACGAGTGTAACGGATGAAGCGTTGTTTATCTGTTAAGCCACCCACTGTACTTTCAGTCGTTGGTAAAGTTGCAGGAATCTTATCGTATCCATAAATACGGCCCACTTCTTCCACTAAGTCTGCTTCGATAGAAATATCAAATCTCCATGCAGGAATTGTCACGTCGAAACGTGTCCCTTCTACAGCTGTTGGATATTCTAATTGCGCAAATACTTGTTTCACTTCATCTAGTGTTAAGCTTGTTCCTAAAACGTGATTTAAACGTTCTAGAGTGATGCTCACAACTGGTAATTCTAAGTCATAGCTTTGTGCAGAAGCAAAGGCCTCTTTCACTGTTCCGCCACCAAGCTCAGCAATCAATGCTGCTGCACGTTTTCCAGCTTGAACGATGGTTGCTTTGTTAATGCCTTTTTCAAAACGAGCACTTGATTCGCTACGTAAGTTATGTTTTTGTGACGCTAGACGAACCGCTTTAGGATCGAACAGAGCTGCTTCTAATAAGACTGTAGTTGTCTCGTCTGAAATTTCAGTGTCTAATCCACCCATTACTCCAGCTAATGCGACTGGTTGGCCGCCTGAAGTAATCACGATTTCGTTTTCTAATGTACGTTCTTCACTGTCTAAAGTCACTAATGTTTCGCCTTCTGTTGCGCGACGAACATGGATTTCTTTTTCAGGTAATTTATTATAGTCAAATGCATGAAGCGGTTGACCGTATTCCATTAAAATGTAGTTTGTTACGTCCACTAAATTATTGATTGGACGAACTCCCGCTGCGATTAAACGGTTTTGCATCCATTGTGGACTTGGAGCCACTTTAACACCTTCGATTAAGAATGCGTGGTATGCAGGAGTATCTGCTTCTTTTTCTACAGAAACTTTGACAACGCCTGGAATTTCAGAAGATGTTCCTTTTTCAAAAGCATCTGGTTCCAAATTGTTCTTCAAGTTGTAAATCGCACCGATTTCGTGAACTGAACCGCGCATGCTTAACGCGTCAGAACGGTTCGCAGTGATATCAAGTTCCACGATTGCTGAATCAAGCGCTAATGCATGAATGGCGTCGCTTCCGACTTCAATGCTGTCATCTGTGAAGACGTAAATTCCATCTTCGTATTCTTTTGGTACTAAGTTACTTGGCACACCAATTTCTTGTAAGGAACAAATCATCCCTTGTGATTCTACGCCACGTAATTTTCCACGTTTAATTTTATGACCACCAGCAATGCGTGCGCCGTGAGTCGCCACGATAATCTTTTGGCCTGCTGCGATATTTGGAGCGCCACACACGATTTGAAGCGGCTCGTCAGCTCCAACTTCTACTGTGACAACGTGTAAGTGGTCTGAGTCTGGATGGTCAACGACTTGCGTTGCTAGACCAACCACTAGTCCTTTTAAGCCCTCGCCTGGAACCGTTACGCTATCGACTTCGATCCCTGTACGAGACATTTTTTCTCCTAATTCTTGAGGAGTGATTTGTGATAAATCAATATATTCATTTAACCATTCGTATGATAATTTCATGTTCTTCCTCCTCTTATGATTCTTTCGTAAATTGGCTTAAGAAACGCACATCGTTTGTATACAATGAACGAATATCATCAATCCCATATTTCAACATGGCAATACGGTCTTGACCTAACCCGAAGGCAAATCCACCATAAACAGTTGAATCCACACCGGCAGCTTCAAGGACGTTTGGATGTACCATACCACTACCTAACACTTCAATCCAACCTGTTCCTTTACATACAGAACAGCCTTCGCCACCACATTTGAAGCAGCTAATATCCACTTCTAGAGATGGCTCAGTGAATGGGAAGTAACTTGGACGAAGACGTACTTCACGGTCTTCCCCGAACATTTCTTTGGCAAATGCCGCAAGCGTTCCTTTTAAGTCTGACATCGTAATGTGTTTATCGATAACAAGACCTTCGATTTGATAGAACTGATGTGAGTGAGTCGCATCATCGTTATCACGACGGAATACACGACCTGGACTTAACATCTTCAATGGGCCTTTTGTAAAGTCATGTTTTTCCATTGTACGAGCTTGTACTGGAGAAGTTTGTGTACGAAGTAAGTACTCAGGTGTGATGTAAAATGTATCTTGCATATCACGCGCTGGGTGATCTTTTGGCAAGTTCATCATCTCAAAGTTATAATGGTCTGATTCCACTTCTGGTCCTTCTACTACTTGGTATCCAAGTCCGATGAAGAAATCTTCTACTTGGTCTTGAACGTGCGCTAATACGTGCGCAGTTCCACGTTCCATTGGACGTCCTGGCATTGTAACGTCGATGGTTTCAGATTGTAATGCTTCTTCTAATGCTTTTGCTTCAAGCACTTCTTTAACAGAAGCAATTTTTTCTTCTAATACAGAACGTAATTCATTGGTAAGAGCCCCCACTTTTGGTTTCTCTTCGTTGGCTAAGTTTTTAATGTTTTTAAGAACTTCAGTGATTGGTCCTTTTTTCCCTAATTGTTGTACACGAATTTGATCGAGTTCTTTTAAGTTTGTTACTTCTTCTAATGAAGCAAGCACATCTTTGCGAATCGCATCAAACTGTACTTTCATTTCTTCTAAATTCATTGTATTCCTCCTTATAAAAATAAAAATCCCTTATAGCCAATAGACTATAAGGGACGAAATTTCGCGGTACCACCCTTGTTCCTTGAGACTTGCTCAAGACACTTGGACGCTGTTAACGGGGGCGACCCGAACCATTATTCATCAGTGAATCCCAATGGTCACTCCGGAAGCGAAAAGTTTGAAACGTTACTTGGAAGACTTGCAGTCAGGATCTTCCTCCCTGAAAAGTTTTGTTAAAAACCCTTTTCCATCAATGTGTTTTCTATATATGCTTTATCCTATCATAACGACGTGAAAATGAAAAGGAAAATTATTCTAAAAGAACATTTGAATCGCGAGTATAATGATTAAAAGAACCACCACTGAAACAAGCCACACATTTAAGAAATGATTGTATTTTCGAAGGCCTGATTTTGGAGTACGGTGTACTTGTACACTTTCTTCCTCATGTTCAGACTGAAACTCTTCTTCTCTTTCATAAGAGCGTCCACGACTGTCTCTTCGCTCTTGTCTAGTTTCTAGTTCTTCTAACTCTCGATTCTGTTTTTCTAATTGTTCTTTATACGATTTTCTCGTTAATAAAGGTTCATTTGGCATTGATTATTCTCCTTTATGCATCCAAGCATATTGTGCTGCAATAATCGTCTTCGCGTCCGAAATTTCTCCTGCTTCGATTTTTTGCATCACTTCTTCTAGTGGCATCCATAAGATTTCGACAAATTCATCTTCGTCTGCAGGTTTTGCATTTTCTTTGACCGTTACATTTTTTGCTTGGAATAATGTGATTTTCTCGTCGCAGAATCCAGGCGTTGAGACCATCTCCATCATCTTCACCCATTCACTTGCAACAAGATTTGTTTCTTCTTCTAATTCACGTTTTGCGGCTTCTAGAGGCACTTCTTCCTTCGAGTCTAATTTACCCGCAGGAATTTCTAAGAAATGCATTTCTAATGGTTTTCTATATTGACGTACGAGTAACATCTTTCCGTCACGAATGACAAGCACTGCTACTGCTCCTGTATGGAATACGAGATCCCTCGTAGAAGTTTTTCCATTTGGTAGTTCGACGATATCTTGTGTCACCGTAAAAATGCGTCCTGAGTATTTCACATCGCGTTGAATTGTTTTTTCTGTAAAGTCCATAATTTCGCCTCCATTTTGCTTTATTATAATTGGTTTTACGTCTTTCAACAATTGATTTTACTAAACTTTAATGACAAAAAAACTGAGTGGCACAAACGACCACCCAGTTTCTTCTTAACGTCGGTTATTTTGTTGTTGTCGAATTTGTGAGTTAACAGTTGCTTCATTCGTTTGTGAAGAGCTGCTTGTTTTTCCAAAATAAGCATCATAGACTTGCTTAGCCACTTTGGCAGCGTAGTCAGATGGCGATCCATCTTTGAAGTACGGAGCAACAACAGCTACTACGATTTCTGGATTATCGTATGGTGCATACGAGATGAAGGATGAATTTTCAACGGCTTCATTAGTATATGCTGGATTTGGTCCCGAATAGAACGCTTCGGTAGTCCCTGTTTTACCAGCGACTTGTGGAGAATACGTTCTGAATGTCGTAGCAGACGTTCCGTTTTCACCATGCGTTACACGGTATAGCCCTTCTTTAATATGATCCAAGATTTCTTTACTTACTTGAATCGAATTCATAATCTTCGTTGGAACGACATCTTCTAAATTACCAATGCCACCGTTTGGACTTGTTTCATGAATTTCCTTCACTAAACGTGGAGCAATACGAGTACCACCATTAGCAATTGTTGACATATATTGAGCCAATTGAAGCGGTGTATATAAGTCGAACTGCCCGAACGCAAAGTCAAGTGCTGAGAAGGCATCGGCTGTTCCACCATTATACCCTTTTCCTTCATTTGGAAGGTCAATACCAGTACGAACACCAAGTCCAAACTGTGCATAATACTCACGGAGTTTGTCAAATAGGCTTAGATTAATATTTAAACGTCCGCCTT
>CAKAPS010000052.1:0-10636 GCA_916719965.1 uncultured Streptococcus sp. | reverse complement strand
CAATAGTCGCTGTAGCAACAGTTGAAACGTCATATTGCATTTTTTCGATATCAATTTTAGATTTGTCGATGATATTAATTCGGTTTTTCCCTACACCAAAGAATACACCTAGTTCTTTAGGAACATCTCCTTCAATCATCTCAAGTGTAATTTTCTTTGCACTAACAGAAGTCACTTTGAATTTTGGAGCTACACCCGTTGGGAACACATAAGCACCGTATTGGTTTACGCTGTAATTACTATATACAGGTAAGATGAAGTATGCATTATGTGTATCGCCAACTTTAATTGCGTCAGCTCCACTTGTTTTCCACTCAATTCCTGAAGCATCGTTGAATTCTAGTTCAACAGTTGAACCAACCTTCATCCCTTCTCTTCCACGAACTTGGAATTGTGTAGACGTTTCATATGAGCCATCTGCATTGAACTTAATTGTATTTCCCGAAGGTGTGAAGTGAATAGAGTTTGTTTCAGTTGCAAATTTCTCTACTTTTGGAATATCTACTGTACTTGTTACAGAAGAATCTCCCACTTTAATCACTTGATTTAAAGTGTAGTCTTTATTCGCAATAACAGCTCCGTTATAAGCGTTATCTGATTTAATTGTGAACTGTGCTTGTTTCAACACATCAGGTTTTACCGCTTCAACTGCTTTTGTAAATGTGATTTTTAATGTAGCACGTGTTGATTCCAATTCAGCTTGTTCCATTTGAGCTTTGTCGTTCGAACCTTGACGAGCTTTATTTACATTTTCAAATGATACAACCGAAATTGTACCAATTTTCTTTCCTTCGTAAATAACATCTTTACCATTTAACGAAGTTAATACCGCAACGTTTTCTAATGTAATTGTTACATAGTCGCCTTCTTTCACGTCATCATCTGTTAATGAGACAGCGATATCTACGTCTGTGTAGTATTCATAGTTCTTAATATCATGGTTTTTAATCGTACCAGTTACTTTTGCATTTGCTTCTTTAGCAGCACGTGTTGGCGCCGCAGTTGTTGCTTCTGTTGTAGCTTCTGTCGTTGCAGTCGTTGCTTCTGTTGTAGCCTCTGTTGTTGCTGCAGCAGCTGTAGTCGCTTCTGTAGTCGTTGCATCTTCAGCAAATACAGACTTATTTGCTTGGAATGCTGTTAACAAAACACCGCACGACGAGATTGCTAACATCAGTTTTCCAATTTTACGAATTGATTGTTCTTTTTTCATCCAATCTTTCCTCCATAAACACTTTAGTTAGAATCATTTTACTATAACTTTGTACATTTTTCAACTAAATAATTCACAATTAATTCGAAAACTATTTTCATAATTTTCATTCATTTCCAAAAAAAAGAACAGTAGCTTAATACTACTGCTCTACTCCATGTTGAACTTTATTTTTAAAGATATAATACGCAATCATGAGAGGCACCATTGAACCAAACCACGCCATTGGATTGGCAACAGTTGCTCCGACAAAGCCGTACATATTTGAAAGAACCACTGCAGCAACAGAACGCATAATGAGTTCCATAATTCCAGCCAAGGTTGGCGTAAATGTTTTTCCCACCCCTTGTAAGGTATAACGGTAAATAAATAATAGTGAGAGGAAACTATAAGTTGTTCCGTTTGTAAGGAAGAATAGTCGTCCTAACTCTACAACATCCTCATGTCCCTCTCCTACGAAGGCACGAATAAGAATCGGACTAAATAGATTTAGAATAATCCCTACCACAATGGCAAATGTCAATGATAATTTGATACATTCACGCACACCAAGCCAGATACGATCATATTTCTTTGCACCATAGTTTTGCGCAGAATACGTCGCCATCGTTACCCCGAATGACATCATTGGAAGAATCGCTAACTGGTCAATCTTTTGCGCTGCCGTATGCGCCGCAACCGAAGTCGGTCCTAATTGATTCAATGCGATTTGAACCATAATCGTTCCAATGGCAATAATCGAAGCTTGGAACGCCATTGGGAACGAAATACGACAATGTTCTCTAATATTTTGCTTTGTCGCTACAAGGTCAGCTTTTGTTAATCTTAATACTGGAATTTTCTTCCAAATATAAACCACGCAGGCTACTGCTGAGAAGATTTGCGAAAGAACCGTTGCGTACCCTGCTCCTTCAACTCCCATTCCAAAGACTGCAATGAAGAGAATATCCAGAACGATATTCATCACACAAGCCATTACAAGGAAATACAATGGTGTTTTTGCATCCCCGATAGAACGGAAAATGTTAGATAATAAATTGTAAGCCATTGATGAGAAAATACCGCCAAAAATGACGATTAAATAATCATAGGCCCCATCAATGATCTCGGATGGTGTCTGCATGATTTCCAGAATTTGACGACAGAAAATCATACTTAGGGCGGTTAACACAATCGCCGTAGCAATGGAAATTAAAATAGAAACATAAAAACTATGCTTCACGCCCTTATAATCCTTGGCACCAAACCGTTGCGCTAATGGAATCGCAAGACCAGCCGTTAACCCTGTCGCAAACCCGATGATTAAAAAGACAATACTTCCAGTAGACCCCACCGCAGCTAACGCCTGCACACCAATGGTACGACCTACGATAAAGGTATCCGCCATATTGTATAATTGTTGGAATAAGTTCCCAATTAATAGCGGGATTGTAAAATTCCAAATCAGTTTTAATGGTTTTCCACTTGTCATATCCTTTGCCATCGGACACCCTCCTCTTCAAAAAATTAGCAAGTAATAGTATAAAACATTCCAATGAAAATGAACAGTAGTTTTGAAAAATTTCTTTTAAGAAAACGTCTTCTATGCTAAAATAAGACTGAAAAGAGGCGAATGTTATGGCAGATTTTGATAAAAATAGAATTGCAAAAATGCAACAATACTTAACAGATGTAACAGACCCTGAATTTAAAGGGAGCGCCACCGACAAAACTGTCGCTATGGCCGAATTATTTAATTACTATCATTCGGATTGGAAAGCTGATGCGAGTCACTTCGTCGATCAAAACTTAGAACTCTTTGACGATGAAAAAATGCAAATGCTCTTTCGAAATTCAAACAAGGGCCGCAAATCTCCACATACCATCATCCGACAAGAATCAAAAAGTAAGTATAAACGCCCGATGCGACCGGGGGAAGATTAGGCAGAAAGACAGAAGACAAGAAAAACCTCACAGTGTGAGGTTTTTCTGCTTCGTAGTCTTTCGCCCGCAAAGTTTATTAGACTTTCTTGAATCGCGAGCGATGAAAAGAAAGTCAATAAACCACTGCGCGATACGAACTTTAAGGATGTGAGGCCACCTTAAACCACTGCACACCCCTTTGAATGCACCATGAAAATTATCATATATGATAATTTCACCATACGTATTTATCTGACAGAATTTATTTTATTGCACAAAAAAATCCCCACATCTGTGGGGATTTTTCCTTATCTAATACCTAACGCAATTCTTGCATAGCGTGACATTCTATCTGGACTCCATGCTGGATACCAAACGAGTTTCACATCAATTGTTTTCACTTCTTCAATCTCTGCTAACGCACGATGAATCTCATCTGTAATAATATCCGCTAGCGGGCAACCCATTGTTGTCAGTGTCATATCCACTTGGCAATGCCCTTCTTCGTTCAAATCAACACGATAAATCAACCCAAGATTTACAATATCAATTCCAAGCTCTGGATCAATCACTGTCTCCAACGCTTCTAAAATCTTCTCTTGCATTACTTCTGCAGCATTTTTATTTTCTTCTGTCATCTTCTACTCTCCTATTGAAATACTCTTTGGAAAAAGTCAGCAACGGCTTCAAACACTTGATGTGGCACAATATGCCCTTGACCTGGTGTTTCATGCCACTCTACATTTGTAGCGTATGGCTCATTCTTAATGCTTTCATAAAACTCTTTATTTAATTCATACGGCACTTTATCATCCGCTGTTCCATGCCATAAGAATAATGGACGGCCATTAATATGTTCAGGATGTTTCGCAAGTGCCATCGCATCTAAGAAAGGTTTATTTTTTTCGATTTCTGCTTCTAATGCTTCACATTGTTCCTGCGTTGCTCCCGTCATCCAAACTGATGAGATTGTCCATTTAGCAAAACGAGCAGGATCCGCATTTCCCATTAAACTTGCCGCTGCTGTAATATCTGGATACTGATTGAATAAGGCATACGTTGAAATACCACCCATGCTCAAACCAGACACGCCAAATTTCGTTTCATCTAATAGCCCACGACTTCTGAATTCTTCTTTTAAAATAGGAAGTTCTTTAATGTTATTGGCTACAATTTCCCAGATTTCGCCACCAATCAAGCGCACACCACGGTCTCCGTGTAAGTGTTGGTCTGGTAAAACAGCACGCATACCGCGTTTTGCTAGCTCTACTCCAATCGTTACGACACGGTCTTTACTTCCTGTCCAACCATGATAAAACACAACGATGGGAAGCACTTGGTCTTTTAACGATGCATCTACGACTTCAGCGTATGGGATTCCATTTACTTCACGATAATCAATTTGAATCATAACTTCCTCTTTCTTATTTCATCTAAAATATGGTAAACTTATACAGATATTGTACTTGATGGAAACTTTGAAAACAAGTTTCTGCTTTTAGAAAATCACTTTGAAAGGAGAAAGAATGGAAAAGAAACTCATTGCCATCGACCTTGATGGAACTACATTAAACAACAACTCAGAACTGACACAAGAAACAATCGACACCCTTCATGCCGTGAAAAACTTAGGTCATGAAGTAGCTATTGTCACTGGTCGCCCTTATCGTAATTCAAAACAATATTACGACCAGCTAAACCTTGGTGGCCCAATCGCAAACTTCAACGGTGCCCTCTGCCATATTCCAGGAATGCCTGAATGGGATGGAAAATACCACATCACACTGGATTCAGAGTTCGTACTCGATTTAGTAGCCTTTAACAAAACGCTGCCTGTCGATTACTTAATGGTCGAAGGAACAGAGCTTGTGTATTCAGATATGGAAGAACTTCCAGAATGTCCGTATTATCCAAAAGACCAAAAGCCAATCGTGATTGGGAAAAATACAAAACTGCAAGAACAACCAACTGCTGTAGCGCTCTTCTCGGATATTGAGAAACAACCAGAGATTAAATCAAAAATCTTAGACCGCTATGATAACGACATCGAAATCCGTACTTGGGGCGGTAGCTTCCCATGTCTAGAAGTGATTTCACCTGGCATTCATAAGGCTAAAGCTCTTGAGCATTTATCTCGTTACTACGGCATTAAACAAGAAAACATTCTTGCGTTTGGTGACGAAGACAACGATATGGAAATGATCGAATACGCTGGACATGGTGTTGCCATGAAAAATGGAATTGATGAATTGAAAAACATAGCAAACGCGATTACTCCATTCACGAATGATGAAAATGGATTGGCGAAATATTTACAAGAGTATTTTAATATCCAGGATGTGAGAAAGCGCGCTTAGAAATGGAACGTTGGACTCGAACGCCGGAAGGAACGTGAAACGTTCTGCGGACGTTTGAGGAAACGCACGCCATTTCTGCGATTTCGAACTCAACTCCAGGAAAGGCGCTTAAGAAAAAACGATAAGGATACAGACAAAATTGTCTATACACCTTATCGTTTTTTATTTTGCTAAATAGACTGAAATAAATTGACTCACAATCGTGAAGTAAACGAGAACTGATGTTAAGTCGTTCACGGTTGTGATAAATGGTCCACTGGCAATGGATGGATCAAAGTTGAATTTCTCCAAGGTAAATGGAATACATGTCCCTGTTAATGCGGCTACGAAAATCGAAGCGAACATCGCAAAGCCAATAATGCCACCAAGAACGAGACTGCCATGCCATAGACTCACAATCCCGAATACCATTACCCCAGAAATCAATCCAATTCCTAGACCGGTTGTCCCCTCTTGTACAAGTACTTTCCAGAAAGACTGTTCTTCTTCATGAAGACCAATCTTACGAATCGCAACCGCCAGAGATTGCGTCCCCGTATTCCCGGCAGTACCAGTAATTAACGTAATAAAGATGGCAAAGATACTTGCTTGTTGAATAATCGGTTCATAATGTCTAAAGAGGACTGCTGTTACAGTACCCATGATAAGAAGCGTCACAATCCCCGGTAGACGGTTGACAATCCCTGCCCACACGCCTTGGTGTGCTTCATCAACGTTTACCCCGGCAAGACCTGAGTAATCGCTGGTCGCTTCTTCTTCGATAACGTCCAACGCATCATCGACTGTGATAATCCCTACTAGCGCATTCGCATCATCGACAACCGGAATAGCAAGGAAGTCATAGTCTTTGATCGTTTGGGCTACTTCTTCTTGCGCATCATTCACGTGCACGGTTACGACACGGTCAATCATGATATCTTTGACGAGTTTTTCGTCTGGTTTCACGATTAAGTCTTTTAGCGTGAGAATCCCTGTTAAATGATTTTCATCGTCTGTCACATATACATAGTAGATTGTTTCAGCGTCTTCGGCGAAACGTTTTACCGTTGCCATCGCTGTTTTTAAGGTATCTGATTCACGCACGGCGATAAATTCAGTTGTCATCATCGCCCCTGCAGTTTCGTCTTCATAGTTTAATAATTGACGGAGTTCACTTGCCGTTTTATGTGGCATCAAGCGTAAATAAGTGCGGACATTTTCTTCGCCTACTTGCTTTAGCACGTCTACTGCATTATCGGAATACATTTCCGCAATCATTCGTGAGACATAAGCTTCGTCCATTTCGCTTAAATACTTTTCAACGTCTTCTACATCTTCTTCTAATAGTTCGAACACCATTGCCATTTCTTCAGGAGTCAGAAATTGGTAGGCTAATTTACGCTCTTCCAGCGTTAAACTTAAATAAATTTGCGCTTGGTCGTACGTATGATTCTCAAAGAAAATCTCACGGAATTGTTGTTTATCTTCCGTTGCCAAGGTGTGTTGAATTTGCTCTAAAATATCTTCAAATTCATATACGATTTCGCTCAATAGTGATTCTCCTCTCTTTATTGCTTGTGGGCTTTAATCCACTCGTCCATATCTTCGGGCAGTGGCGCCACAACGGTAATCTCTTTTTTCGTCATTGGATGAATAAACGTGAGCGAGTGACAATGCAAGGCTTGACGGTCTAATATCTCGTCTTTTACCCCACCATATAAATCATCTCCAACAAGTGGTGCCCCTAGCCATGAGAAATGGACACGAATCTGATGCGTGCGCCCAGTGTGTAATAAAATCTCGACAAGGTCCGCTCCAACAAGCGTTTCTTTCTTCCAATATTCGGTTAGCGATGGTTTCCCATCTTCTGATACACAACGATTAATAATCGACCCTTCATGTCGACCAATCGGCGCATCAATCATGCCATGTTCTTCTAGTGCGTCTGTATCATGCACAATCGCTAAATACTTCTTCTGAATCGTCTTATCTCGTAAGGCTTGGTCCATCCATGCATGTACAACGCGGTGCTTAGCAAACATCATGACTCCCGTTGTATCACGGTCAAGACGCGTCACCACATGAGTAATTTGGTCTGCATACCCACGACGCTTATAATACCCTTTTACACGATTCGCCATGGAATGGTCTGGATGCAACTTCGACGGAATCGAAGCCGTCCCTACCGGCTTATTGATAATGAGTAAATAATCATCTTCATACAAAATATCAATCGGCACTTCGCTTGGAATCACAGTCTCATGTTCTCCAGATGGTGGAATGACCATCGTTAGCACATCGCCAGGCTGAAGCGTCTTTAGGACAATCTCATGACGACCATTTACAAGAAGGTCTCCATGCGTTTTTACATGGGCAAGAAAGGTTCTTGAAATCCCCGCTTCTTGCAAGAAGGACCGCATCATCATCGGATATTCATAAGGATAATTCCACGTTAAAATCAACGGACTTCCTCATTTCCACGACAATTCACTTCACGCGAACCGATAAACGCATCTTCCACACGATCCCAGAATGGTGTATGACGGTACGCCGCAAATGAAATGCGCTCCCCACTAATTTGTAATTGAATTTCTTCAATCTCGTTGGCATCATACGTTAAATGGTCAATCGCCATCACCATGCCCTCTTTACTTTCAGGACGCAGTGTTAAGACATTATCCTTAGCAAAAATCATTGGCGAACTAAGTGTACGATACACACGATTATTAATCGAGGCCATTTCAGTCATCTGCATCACTTCTGCACGCGGATGAACAACGGCTCCCCCTAGAGATTTGCTAAGGCCTGTTGACCCTGTTGGTGTCGCCACACAAAGCCCATCTCCACGAAAGTTCTCGAACAACTCGCCATTAATATACACTTCGCATAAAAGCGTGCCATTTACTTTACGCAATGTCGCCTCATTCAAGGCTGCGTAGCGAACAACATCTCCGCTCTTAAATTTCACATTCACATCGAGCAATGGATAGCTCACACGCTCTCCCTTGTCTTGTTTCAACGACTCGATTAATTGATCCACTTCGAAGTTGCGCCAATCCGTATAGAAACCTAAGTGACCCGTATGGATAGCCACAAAACGAATACTATCTAGTTGATTGCGGTAACGGTGAAAGGCGCCTAAAAGCGTTCCGTCTCCACCAACTGTAATCACCACATCAGGATGCTCATCATCACGCACAAAACATCCTTCTTGGCATAAGCGGTCGAAGGTATTCATGACTTCTTTTGTTTTTTCTGTTTGATTTCCGTATATACCTACTTTCATCATGATTCCCTCCGTTTCTTACGTTTACGCTGATTTTCCTTATTAATCGCAAAAATATATTGCGCTTCTTGAATCTCTTCTCTGATTTGAGACATCTCTTCATCAAGCAAGAACGCCGCTTCTGCTGCACGTTCCAAACGCTCATGAATCGTATCAGGGAATTCCCCTTTATATTTATAGTTCAATGAATGTTCAATCGTTGCCCAGAAATTCATCGCCAATGTACGAATTTGAATTTCCACAAGAATCTTTGTTTCTCCTTCGATTCGTTGCACGGGATATTCCAATACAATATGGTACGAACGATAGCCACTCGCTTTTTTATTTTGAATATAGTCACGTTCGATCACGATATCAAAGTCATTACGCTGACGAATCAGGCGAACCACTTCATAAATATCATCGACGAACTGACACATAATGCGAAGCCCTGCAATATCTTGTACTCCTTCAAGGAATTCTTCTCTAGGAATATTACGAACTTGCATCTTTTCTACAATACTCTCTGGGGTCTTCACACGGCCCGTGATAAATTCAATCGGTGCGTGCTTTCCTTCCTGACGATACTGGCGTCTAATTCCCTTTAATTTAATTTTTAATTCCTCTATTGCTTGATAATACGGAGCTAGAAAGGCTTCCCAGTCTTCTACTAGGGGTGTTTCCCATGTTTCCATATTTTCACCTACTTTTTTTCATTTCCGTTCTCTATCATACCATATTTTATAAGGAATCATGACAAATTAAGGCGATTTTTTTCAAATCTGTAATAAAATGAGCTACAATAGAACACTAAAGGAGAAATGAATATGCCAGAAATTGAAAAAGAGTTTAAGAACTTACTGTCAAAAGAGCAATACGACGCACTCGTAAACGACTATAAAGAAGTCTTTACAAAAGACGTTACGCAGACCAATAGCTACTACGACTATGAAGGTCTCCTCCAAGAACATAAAATGGCCCTTCGCATTCGCATCGTCGAAGGAAAAGAAACCGGTGAAATCACACTAAAGATTCCTCAAAGTAGCTTAGAGGTACTTGAGTATACCGAAGTTCTTCCCGTAGATATTCTGAATGCATATAATCATGACAAACAATTCACACTTCCCACTTCGCTTCAGGAGGCATTGGAAGATAATGGAATTACAATTCAAACCGTGAATCAAACAGCCCTTCTTACCACGCATCGCTTAGAAGGTGCCCTCTCTGAGAATGAATGGCTTGTTCTAGACGAGAGTCACTATAACGGCAAAGTCGACTTTGAGATGGAAATGGAAGTCCGTAGTCTCGAACTCGGTGAACCCGTATTCTTAGGTATTTTAGCCAAATATAATATCTTAAGACGCCAAGCAGAAAGTAAAATTAAACGTGCATTGTCCACGAGATGAGTACAAACGTCACGCGTTGTGCAAATTATTCTGACATTTCAACGAACTATGTTACAATGATGTTACAAAGTTAGTTAGGGAACAGGGGTGTAGGATTTTGAGTACTTCAAAAACAAAGAATCTATCAGAACGCACTTCACACGAAAAGATTTTCGAATTATATTTATTCGTGAATCCATTGGGATCATATTGTTATCGCTGTGAAAATGAACTATTAAAATTTGTTCGTAATTCTGAGTTTAAGGTACATTACCAATTCGTAACGTTTCATAATTTACAAACGGTTGATCAATATATGAAAAACCAAAAGCTCGATGAAACGGATTTAGATTTAAGAAATGAAATCTATACAAAAATATATGATGCAGCTCTTTCGTATAAAGCTGCCCTCTTACAAGGAAAACGTCCTGGTCGTCAATTCTTATTTGAGTTGCAACACCAAATTCATCATCACAATCGTAAATACAGTAAAGAATTGTTAGATGAAATTTTAGATAATATTGAAATTGATAAAAAA
>CAKAPS010000051.1:0-10686 GCA_916719965.1 uncultured Streptococcus sp. | reverse complement strand
AAGCACAACAACGACTGAAAGTACTACAGAAAGCACAACAACGACTGAAAGTACTACAGAAAGCACAACAACGACTGCAAGTACTACAGAAAGTACAACAACAACTGCAAGTACTACAGAAAGTACAACAACAACTGCAAGTACTACAGAGAGCACAACAACAACTGAAAGTACTACAGAGAGCACAACGACAACTGCAGCAACTACAGCTGTAACAACAGAAGGAACTACAACTGAAACTCCAGCAGTTCCAACAACAGAAGAACCAAAACGTCCTGAATTACCAAATACTGGTACAGCAAAAGGATTCACTGTTATCATTGGTGGCGTACTTGTGGTTGTAGCGGCAGCGTTATTATTCACTCGTAAAAAAGAAAACCAATAATCTTAAATGACGAAGAAGTCTTACGAAAGTAAGGCTTCTTTTTTTGCAAATTTTTTCATGAGTCAAATCCACTTTCATATTGATGCGAAAGTTTGCTATAATAGACAGTAACAGAGCAATTGAGGTGTAGAAAATGAAAAAAACATATTTTATTATTGGTGATATTCACGGCGAAGCAGACATGATGGAAGAAATGCTTCAAAACTGGGACGAAGAAACTCAGCAACTGGTCTTCATGGGAGACTTGATTGACCGTGGTCCCGACAATAAACGTAGTGTCCTTACAGGGATGAAATATGCGAAAGAGAAAAACGCATGGTATTTGATGGGAAATCATGAAGTGATGTTCCTTGCATTTATCGATGATCCCGAAGGTCGTTTTCCACACTACTTCAGAAACAATGGGGATACAACGATTAACGACTTACTCGGACGTCCACAAGGCACTCCGGTCAATCCGGTGGAAGATGCCGAAGCGATTAAAGCACAATATCCAGAACTCATCGCGTTTCTAAGAGAACGTCCTCTCTTTATCGATGAAGGCGACTTGCTCTTAGCGCATGCTGGGGTAGATTTACGCTTGGACGACTGGCACGACACTGAGCCAAAAGACTTCTACTGGATTCGCGAACCGTTCCATAAAGGGGTTAACAACACTGGCAAAACGATTATCTTCGGACACACACCTTTACGTGGCTTAAACGAAGATGGCGACTTTATGAAATTATGGCAACACGATGGCAAAATCGGTATCGATGGCGGAGCTGTTTTTGGCGGAGCGCTTCACGGTATCGTATGGCATGATGGCAAAATCGAAAAAATCTATAGCATTAAAAATACAAAACCAGTCCGTTTTACGGATGACTAGAGGTGTTCTATGAAGAAAAATGCGGTTCTATTATGGGTTGTTTACTTTTTAAACTTGATGGTGTTCCCGGTGTTCTTTATTCGTTATACGGCTGAGGGCCCAAGTGTGGAGACAAACGCCTACCTAGTTCTTCAACTGATTTCAACAGTGGTTGGGGTGGCGTTATTTCGCGAAAAGCTTGTGGAAGGATTCAAAAACTTCATCAAGCGTCCGTTTATTCGAGACTTGGCGATTGCGTACGCACTTCGTATTGGGTTAGCGATTGCAGTCGCTCAGTTGATTGGAGAAGTGACGTCGGATAACCAAGAACAAATCGAGAATATGATGAGCGTAAACAATGCAGTGACCATGTTTGTTCTAGTATGCGTTGTGGCGCCAATTTTAGAAGAATTGGTGTTTCGTGAAGCGATTATTGGTTCGTTTAAGAAATCACTCAATATTCACGTATTAACGTTTATTTCTGCCTTCCTATTTATCTTGCTTCACTCGCTCTCAAAAGATGCAGGTGGAATTGACTGGATGGCATCCTTAATGTACGTTCCATTAACGATTCCGATTGTTGGGATGTATCGTTATTATAACGACAATGTTTTTGCATCTATCTCGATGCATTTTCTCAATAATTTTATCGCGTTTTTATTTTTATTAAATCAGTAATGACAAAGGGGGGAAATCATGAAAATCGATCAATGGGTACGATTCATTATTCGGTATGGTTTCATCCTTTTTGCGCTTTTTGAATGGTCGCAACTGCCGAATATGAACGCAGGAGACATCGCCTTCTTCTTTGGATTTATCGCATTGGTGCAAGTTGGCTATTATTCATTGAAATATCAGTGGTATATCCTCATTGAAGGCATCGCGGTCGTTCTCCTCTGTTTGTATTTCCATACCATTTTTACAGGACTGATTCTTCTTCTCTGCTTCGAGGTGAGTCTACGATTCTCCTTTAGAAATGCATTGATTTTACAGTTCATATTAGGGGCGGTCGTTATCGTGCCAGCCGTTCAACAAGGCGATAGCATTCAAGTCGTGATGACTTTGTTCTTCCTTTTATTCTTCTCGTATGGAAATCATATTTTGGAAGAGCGAAGAGCGCTGCAAGAAGAGTTGGAAAAAGCCGAGCAAAAACTCAGCGAGCAACGGTATGATTTGCAACAAGCCCAATATAAAATGGGGACGATGAAGGAAATCTTCACGCTGCAAGAGCGAAACCGAATTTCTCGTGAGATTCACGATTCAGTGGGACATAGTCTATCCACGATTATTATTCAGCTAGGGGCCATTTCGCAACTGGCCAAGCAACAAAATTCACCGATTCAAGAAATGAGCGAAGGGCTTCGTGATTTTGCCGTCGAAGGCTTGCAAGAAGTGCGTAAAATCGTTCATGACTTGAAGCCAGAACAAATGGATAAGAAGCAGTTGGATATTGCGCTGGAAGAATTTTTCCACGAAGTACAAGTCAACAGTGGCATCGATATTCAGTTTAGAAAAAATGAGCCAACCTTCTCTCTTACAAGTGAGGCAGAGCTCAGTATCTTCCGTGGGGTCCAAGAGGCGATTACAAACGCGATGCGACATGGCCAAGCGACACGCATTACCGTGCTACTGATGTATAATCCATCGCAATTAGTCGTAACGATTAAAGATAACGGAACAGGAGCACTCGATTTAGCTCCAAAAGGCGGACTCAAATCCCTCCAAGAACGACTTCGTGCAGAAGGCGGGTCAGTGACACTTGAGGCGTCAAATCCTGGCGTAACCGTACAAATGATCCTACCGAATACAGAAAAACAATAGAAACGAGGAGAACCATGACAAACCCAATCAAACTTATTATTGCCGACGATGAAATGCTCATCCGTACGGGTTTAAAAATCATGCTTGAGGCGAGCGGTAATGTCGAAGTCCTCGCTTTAGCAGAGAGTGGACGTGCGGCTTTTGAAGCCTGCAAGGAGCACCAACCAGATGTGGTCTTGATGGATATTCGCATGCCAGAGAGTAACGGGATTGAAGGGACCAAGCTGATTAAAGAGGCCTTTCCAGAGGTGAAGGTGCTCATTGTGACGACCTTCCAAGATACCGAATATATCGTCGAAGCCGTGCAAAATGGTGCTTCGGGGTATTTATTAAAAGACAGTAGTCCAGAGGCGATTCTTGACGGGATTAAAGTCGCTCTGTCTGGGAAAGTCGTGATGGATACGGTGATTTCAGAAGCGCTACTGACGAATACGACTGTTGAGAAGCCTGCAACCTTTGATGCGGAGAAATGGGGACTTACACCGCGTGAAGTGGAACTCATCCAACAAGTGGCGCAAGGCTTAAGCAATAAGGAAATCGCACAAACGCTCTTCCTCTCAGAAGGAACCGTGAAAAATAATATTAGTACGATTCTTTCTAAATTAGAACTTCGTGACCGCACGCAGCTTGTGATTTTTGCGTACGAAAATAAACTCAAACAATAATTAAGACTGCTCCGATTCTTTCAGACAAACCACTATGGAGTATAGAATCTGAAAGAGTCGGGGCATTTTTTATAGAAAACATGACTTTCGTCACGGTATGTGATGACGTTTTGGACTATAGACTCCGATAGGTGTTTGCTATGATAAGGGTACAAACAAGTAGGAGGGTAAACAAATGAACGAATCCAAGAAGACCCCTAAAGATTTAAAAGAGGAAGCAATTGTAGCGATTGTTCTTTGTTTATTAACAGCCATTCTTTCATTTATTCGATAAAGAGGTGTACATATGATTGAAATTAAAGACGTAACCAAATCTTACGGACGACAAAAAGTCCTACAAAATGTTTCCTTTGAAATTATGGAAGGTGAACTTTTTGGATTACTTGGACCTAATGGAGCCGGGAAAAGTACATTGATTGATATTCTGACAGGGATTCAATCGATGGATAGCGGTGAGATTTTCATTAATGGAAAGTCGATTAAAACCGATAAAGTAGAAATTCGAAAACACTTAGGCTTAGTGCCACAAGATATCGCGCTTCTTGAGGAATTGAATGCGGTCGACAACTTAGAATATTTCGGTGGACTTTATGGCTTAGCGGGAGCAGGGTTAAAGAGCCAAATTGAGAAGTTACTGGAAGTGGCCGGTCTAACCGACAAGAAGAAAGAGAAAGTGAAAAACTACTCTGGCGGGATGAAACGTCGCTTGAATATTGCCGTTGCGATGTTGCATAATCCTTCGATTTTGATTTTAGATGAACCAACTGTCGGAGTTGATGCGCAGTCACGTCAACATATCTTCGACTATATTCAATCTCTTGCCGAACAAGGCACAACGATTCTTTACACGTCGCATTATATGGAGGAAATCGAAGCCTTGTGTAAACGTGTCTTCATTCTCGATTTAGGAGAAGAAGTGGCGTATGGTACGAAAGAAGAAGTGAAAAAACTCGTGGGGCATACACAAACGGTAGCCCTCACATTGGACCGCGTGCCTGCTGGCTTTGATGAAGTATTGAAGAACAGCGAAAACGGCATTCAATATGTAACCGTTTATGGCCAAGATATGGCCCTCACGATCGACCAAACGATTTTCTCGATGATGAAATTAATTGAGCAAGTCGAACAGGCACAACTCGTGATTAAATCCGTCAACGTCAAAGAAACGACATTAGAAGAGGCGTTCTTACAATTAACAGGAAAGACGCTTCGTGATTAAGGAGGACTTATGAGATACATTCGTTATATTAAAGCCAATTTAATATCCTCTCTGAAGTCTTTTCCGGCGCTGTTGATGCTGGTCTTAATGCCATTTCTATTAACGTTATTTTTAGCGTTTTCCACAAAGAGTGCCTTTAATCCATCAGATTTGACGATTGAAACGAAGATTTATATCGATAATCAAGACAAAGGTGCTTACGGAGAACAAATCGTGACATTGTTTGAGAAGCTTACGGAGGAAAAACAAATTGCGCTGACTACTGTTAGAGAAAATGCCAAAATCATTGCGACGATTCCATCAGATTTTACAGAATCGATTCAAACTCGTTCGCAAGCAACTCCGATTACCATCGAGAAATCAGGGCGAACATCAAGTACGTCACTTGCGGTGTATGAATCGCTCTTGAAAACAATGACTTCGCAATTATTAGAAGCAAGTTTGGTGATGCATGAAGTCGCAGAAAGTAAAAATGCATCGATTACGCCAGAACAAGTAGCGGGGATGCTTGTATCCTTACAACAGGAAATTACAACTGGAGCCTTCGAGACAGACCAAGTGGAAGCTGAATCACAAGTGACTGCGAATCAACACTACGCGATTACGGGACTTGGATTCCTATTCATCATGTTCCTTGAAACTGCAATGCGCTTTGGGGTACAACGAGAACTCAGCGGTCTTCGTAAACGTTTGAACGTATTGCCATTTAGCATTTGCGAAAGAGATAGACTCGATTTAGCCGTAAGTATGATTACGACGACGCTATTGGCATTCGTGTATATCGGCCTATGGAAAATCCTCGATCCAACAACTTTTGGAGGAAACATCGGGAGCATCTTTGTCCTCATCGTTTTCTATAGTTTAGTCTTTAATGTTCTTGGAAACTTACTCGGCAATTTCGTGACAGAAAAGAACATGCCAGCCTTTTCAACAGGAATCAACTTAGTTTACTTGTTCTTATCGGGTGTCATCCCGCTAGATCGTATTAGTTCAACCTTTAGTTTCCTAAGCGGAAATCCGTTTCGCCAATTTATTTATACCCCATTTATCGATGTGATGAATGGCGTGTCGATGAAAGGGATGGCTATGGTTGCTTCCCCTATTATTTTAATCCTAGGGCTAGTCTTTAACTGGTCATTGAAGAGAAAGGAGGCGCGTCAATGAATCTTGTAAAAATGACAATCTTTCATTTGAAACGATTATTGAAGATGCCACTGATTCTCTTTATGATGATTGGAATGCCGGCCCTTATCAATGGAATCATGCTTACCACGCAAGGAACGGTGGATACGAAAGCACCAAGTACGGTCGCAAAAACAGTTGCCTTTGTGTTTGAAGAGGGAAATGATGAGTACCAAGAATTGATTGCGCCGTATATTCGACAAGAAAATGTGTACTTCGATTTAGATAGCGCCAAAGAGGCCTTGAAAAAAGGAGAAATGACCGTTATTTACGAAGTGCCTGCGAACTATTTACAGAAGGCGAAAGAAGGCCAAGTGCCAACGATTCGCATCTGGAATACGCAGCGCGGCACAAGAGACTTTCTTCTTGATGCACAGTTGACGAAGGTGTTAAAAGAAGTCATGCTAAACGCGAAATTGCAACAAACAGGCGTATTGACGAAAGAAGAGACCTTACCAGAGAGTGACAATCAAATGGTGGTTACTATCAATGAAACGAAGACGAGTGTTGCGAGTGGAGTCGTCATGCTCATCTCTCTCCTTTATGTCATCATGAATGCGTCAGTGATTGCTTCGGACTGGATTAACTTCAAGAAGAGTCATGTGTTGAAACGCTCAGTCCTCTCTCCACGTTCTAATTTGGAGATTACACTTTCGTTCTTATTGGCGTACTTTATCTTTATGTTTATCGTCAATATGATTATGATGGCAGCGATGGTCATGACAGGCCTCGTTCCAGAAATGAACTGGGGAGTGTTTACGGGACTATTAGCCGCGACGATTATTTACAGTCTCTGCCTAAACTTATTCTTCTTCAGAATTTTCAAATCACCAGGACACGCGACGACGTTTGGAGTGCTGTTTGTCATGGTGATGGCGGGGATTGGAATGCCAGCAGCGTTTGGTGATTTTGGAGGAAGTTGGCTCAGACTTGTGGCGTATATCAGTCCGATTTACTGGTTGTACAAGTCGATTGACCTTCAAACGCTCTTCCCATCAGTTTGGGTAATTCTTGCGATGGCAGGGGTCTACCTCACTGCAGGAAGCTACCGACTAGAGCAGTATGTGCAAAATAAATAGGACGGACAAAAAACAGGACACTTACAAGCTCCTATGGATATCTTCATAGTAGTGACAATAGCTGCACCGGATTGAGCCTTACGTCTCAATTCCTTTCAAGCTTCAAACTGCCGCTAGGAAATAAATTTCCCAGCGGCAGTAATTCACATTGAATGCACTCGCTATTGTTCCTACTATAGAATCCATGGAGCTTTTCGTATCCTGTTTTTTCCTTTTTTGCTAAAAAATTAATGGGGTGCTTTTGTGTGAGGTGCCTCTTGAGATAAGAAGCTGATGAGAAGTGCATTCTCAGGTTGGAAGGGGACTTGGTGAGCAACCCATGAAACCTTCTATGTGGAAAAGTACAAATTATATTTATTATCCTTGAATGTTTATCAACTCAAATGTACAATAGAGCTGTACAAGGAGGTCAAAATATGACACAATTTCAAGTTAGGATTTCAGCGGAATCTGCATATTATATTAGAGAATTAAAGAAAATTTACGAAAAACAAACAGATACTAAAATAACGAAGGCAATTATTTTAACGAAGGCTTTTGATACATCCCTAGGAATTACAAACTGGAAGAAAGTTGTACAAGACAATTCGATTCCATTAAATAATATTTATCCAGTTGAAGAAAAAGAACTTAAATTGAACGTAGATGTTAGTGACCGTGTAGCAAAAGGGATTACTCAATACAAACAAATCCTACCTCCTGCTACCAATACTAAATCAGTTACGCTTGGTGTGTGCGTTAAGTACATTTTAAAGGGCAGCTTATTAGCTCATCTTACTGAAAAGGAAAATCTAGAATCGGACGATGAGTTTGATAAAGAATTTCTAAAACTACAAAGTAGCTTAGAAGAGTTAGTTGCTCCAATAAATCATGATCTTTTGAAAAATATTCTCTGGAATTTTAAAAATAAGTATTCTAAATAGTAAAAATGTACATCGACAAACGTTGTTATAGAGGCGTTTGTCGATATTTTTATTTTTCTGAAATAAATTTCCGAAAAAGCTATTGACTTAATTAAACAAATAGTTTATTATACCTTTATCCGAAATTAAAAATGTACTATTGATGTACAAATTAAATGGAGTGTTCTTTGACAACTGAATAGGAAATATGAAATAAAAATTTTGGAGGAATAGTATGGAATTTGCAAAATGCATTTTTACTTACAAAGTAGGAGATATTTTCTTTGAGGATACGAAAGACCCAATCAATAATTTCTGGCAAATCATTGATTGTAAGGAAACAGTTGTAAGAACCTTAAAGAACGATGCCGTTCGAGAGCAAAAGAAAATTAATTTAGTGATTGCTCACATTGGTTATCAAACTGTTGATTCTGATGCAACATGGGGATACAGAGAAATCGAACCCATTCAAGATGGCTTTACATCGGTTGTTCGCTACGATCAACAATCGAATCAAGTTTTAAGTGAGAAACCAACTTGTAAAATGTCAAAAACACTAGTGTACGAACGTAGTACAGAGGATAAACCCCATTTCTCAAATGGAAATCCAATTTTAAGACGTTATACGGATGATGTGAGATTGTTCCAAGATGAAGAATGGTACGAAAAACGCTATGGCAAACCAACTGGTAAACAATAAAAAGGAAAATGATTAATAGAAACAGGTTCGCTTCCCCGAAGTGGACCATAATTTAGTAGGAGGAATTTAAATGATTAAAATTATTTCACACAATATTTCAGGTGCAGGGTATAGAAAAGGAGAAGAAGGAGAAAAAAGAGTGGTAAAGCCTTTTGTAATAGAAAACGCACTCAGCTTCAATCCTGATATCATATTTTTTTTAGAATATGCATTTCCTTTTAATCACAAAGAGGTAGTTAAAAGGTTAAATAATGCAGGGTATGATGTAAGAACTACTGATATTCCAACTCAAAAATTTCAGAATGGAATTTTAGTCGCAGTCAAATCGAACTTGAATATTCAAGAAAAAGTAATGAAAATTTATAATGAAGAGACAAAAAATTTAGAGCAACCTGATGTGTTAGCGTTAAAATTAGATGATGGTAATAAGGAATATATGATAGTTGGTATTCGGGTTAGAGTAGGTGTACAAATACCATATTCCGATAGATTAAAGTTAAAATCAGATCAAATTAGAGTAATCTCATCTTTTCTTGAAAAAAGCGATGATAGAACAATAGTAATTGGAGATACAAACTATATGTCCCATGTTTTAAAAAGGGAATCTATAGTAACAGGTTGTAAATATGTAAATAAAATAAAAATTAAAACCAGAGTAGACGTTAACTGGGCCAATTGTAATTTTGAAGTTCCTAAAGGAGATAGTTATCAATTTAAGAAAGATGAAGATAAAGAACCAATTCGTGTGGACTGTGATTTAGCGATAACTAAAAATATTAATATTGATGAAGTTTCGGTTGAATCGTATAACTGGGATTTCGAAGATAAAGATGAGATTTACAAAGGAAAAAATAGATTTGAGTACGCTTCGATTACTGAAGGATATTATCCGGATCATCCGGCCGTAATTTTAACAGTAGAGTAGTCAGCACTTTTAAGACATAATAAGAGCTAAGAAGTTAGCTCTTATTGTGTTTCGTTTAGTTACTAAAAAAGGGGGCAATAATACTATGACAAAGACAATTTTTGTACCAGACTTACATTTAAAAGCGCAATTGATTTTACCGATTTTTGAGGGATTGATTCAATCCAGAGGCATCAAAAATGTGGTGTTTATGGGAGATTACACAGATGCACATGGGCAGAAAGATAACCTGGTCCTATATGTCAACGATCTACTTTTTCTCACGAATTTTGTTCAAAAACTTCAAGGCGATGGGATCGACGTGACTATGCTCTTAGGAAACCACGACGTGCATTATCTTTCGGAAATTCCTTCGGATTACACTTACACGAAGGATGCTTTGGGATTCATTAATATTCAAGGGCTTCTTTATGATTTGCAGTTGCAACCAACTCATTTAGTCGGGAAGAACATATTAGTGAGTCATGCGGGATATAATAGAGATTTTATGCCTGAAGAAACTTTGTTTGAAGTATTAACACCTAGTCATCCACATCCAGAGCTGAAACTATGGACAGTTGCAGTTGGGCAATTACGAGGTGGACTTCTACCAGTAGGTAACTTCTTATGGTGTGATAAGGAAGAAATGATTAATTATCCGAATCTCTTTTGTAAAAAACAAGTAGTCGGACATACGCCAGTTGATAAAGTAACACGCCATAAGGATATTTGGTTTACAGATACTTTTTCTGTAGTTCCAGAAGGAGATGGATTTAAGTTTCTTGGAGATGGAAGTGTTCTGATTTATGATGATGAAACGGAAGGCTTTGAGGTGGTTCAAACGAAGTGGACTACTCCAGAGACTGAGGATAAACTAAAAGAGTATTTTAAAAAGAAGGGTTAAAATAAAAAAGCAAAATGTAACTTAGGGACTGACCCCAAAAAGTGAGAATTTAATAAAAACACCCTAGGGCTACCGTCT
>CAKAPS010000050.1:0-10731 GCA_916719965.1 uncultured Streptococcus sp. | reverse complement strand
AAAATGCAAAGAGATATACTGCAACATTTACATTTGCCAAAAGAAGAGATTTTTCCTATTGGTTTGGAATAGGACTGGTAGTTATTTTTGTGTTTTTATTTATGCGAGCAAATGATGGGGGCGAAGGAATTTTATTAATCCCGATTACAATACTATCGTGGTTATTCTTTATTTTTTGGTTAGGCATGACGCCTATTGATTATGATTATAAAAATAATATAATTATGCTTAAATCTATTGAAGAAAAAAACGAGGAGGTTAAATAATGAATGAAGTGTTACCAATTGGATCTATTATCTATTTAAAAGAAGGTCAGCAAAAGGTGATGATTTTAAGTAGAGGTTGCCAATTACAACAAGAAAATGAACTTGTATTTTTTGGATATTCAGGAGCTGCATATCCTGTTGGGTTAAATCCAGAACAGATTTTCTACTTTAATCAAGAAGACATTGATAAAGTAGTGTTCAAGGGATATACAGATGTAGATGAAGAACGTTTTGTAGAATTATATAAAAAATGGTTTGAAGAAAACAAAGCGAATTTAAAAATAGGGAAAACACATTAATAGAAAAGTGAAAATAACGATGATACTCACCGTGAAGTTTTTATTTTTATATTGCTAATTATTTGTGAATGTGATACTATCGAAATGTAACAAAAATCAATATTATAACTGAAGGAGTTCATTAACATGGGACAAATTAAAGTTTCTCCAGAGACGTTACAAACACGTGCTCGTGAATATAGCAAAGCTTCAAACGAAGTAAATGGAATTTTATCTAACTTATCAGCTTTACAACAAACATTAGCAGCTGAATGGGAAGGACAAGCTTTCCAAGGTTTTGATAGACAATTTAACGAATTAAAACCAAAAGTAAAAGAATTTGCTGAATTATTAGAACAAATCAACGTTCAGTTAGTTGGAGCTGCTCGTGCAATGGAAGAGCATGACCAAGCTTTATCTCAAAAATTCGGATTAAACTAATGGATAATGGATAGACCATCTATCCTAAGAAGGTGGGAGCACATCCCGCCTTTTTCTTTTAAAAATTTGAAGGGAGAAGAAAATGAAACATAAGAAAGTCTTCCTGTTTTCAGGAGTTCTTTTAATAGCGGTATTATTATTATCATTATTCGGAGTGGTGAAACCACAAAATACAAATCGTTCGACGTCAGTTCAAGACTCGCAAACAGCTAAAAGTGATGTCACTATTGCTGTTGTGAATGAAGATAGTGGGACAAACTATAATGGAGACAAAGTAACAGTTGCAAACATCTTAATTGAATCATTTGCAAAAACAACTCCGTACAAAGTTGAAACGGTGTCTCGTTCGACAGCTGAAAAAGGGTTAGAAAATGGGAACTATCAAGTAATGGTGATTTTGCCAAGTCATTTTTCACAAGATGCCCTTTCGCTAGAAGCAACAGCGCCAAAACGTGCATTGTTCCAATATAAAGTAAATGCCGATAAACAAGTTTTAGTGAAACAAGCAGAAGAGGCAGTATCGTCATTAAAACAAGCATTTAATCAAGATCTGATTCGCATTTATTTTAGTAGCGTAATCGCCAATCTGAAAAATGCACAGAAACAAGTTTCTGGAGTCGTAAAAAATCAAGGAGATACGGTTGATCAATTTCAAACTGGGCTTTTAGAACCGTTGATGCAATATTCTCAAGAATTTAAAGGCATTTCTAGTTCGTCGAATAATGCAGCAGAAGTGATGAATGGATTTAATACAATCATTCAGAATTCAAATGCATCGTTCACACAAATCATTTCCGTAGATAAAACATATGAAAATGAAATTGCTAAAATTAAAGAGTTGCAAGATGCATGGACTCAATCGATTGTTAAAAGAGAAAGTGAATTGGCAGTTTATGATAAAGGCATTTCTAGCATGACAGTTACGGATCCGTTGAAAATTATGCAAGAAGTAAATGGACAAAAGCTTCCAGAATTAAGCAACGGACAAGATTTGAATCAAGTATTAGCAAACTCAAATGAGTTAAACAAACGTCTGAATGAATTCGTTGAGGATATTAAGAAGAGAAACGAAGAAATTAGTACTTATTTAAATACAACCTATAAAGCGAAAATTAAGCAAGCAGTAGCAGAGTCGCTTGCTGATAATAGTAACCAAACGAAGAAAACACTAGGGTTAATGGTTTCGGAGTTACGTAATAATATTGATAAGAAGTTTATTTCAAGCGCTCAACAAATGACGCTTTATGATGATGCTACGATTGATCGTATGGCATTATCAGCTGCAGACAAACAGTTTCTAAAAAATACGGTTCATTTTATTCAAAAACTAAATCCATCAGCAACTACACAAACAAGTAACCAAGATACTTTTGTTAGCAACAAGGAAAATGACATTAAAAACAAAGTGATTTCAGGACAAATTGCTGTGAATGATATTGCTGGGAACATTAAGAAAATCTCTCTTGCTGTTGATAGTCGTTATAGTGTTCAAAGTTTACGCATTAATGGTCAAGGAGCCTCATTCTCACAAAATGGTAGTTCTGTGGAAGTGACTTCAGGGTTTAATGCTTCTGCCAAGCAATTACGTGTAGATTATGAATTGAAATACAATGGTGGATCGGTCGCAAGCGATAGTTGGTTTGCGCCAATCTTATCGAAAATTAATGTTGTGACTGAAGAATCAATTGCTCATCTTAGCGATGAACAAAAACAAGCATTATTAAATAATATTGCTTCATTAAATAGTAGTATTCAACAATCTAATAAAGTGATTGAAGCTTTTAATAATTATCAAGCTTCAGGGAATGCGACTCCTAAAAAGTTCGATACATTAACTCCGCTAGATGGAGCAACTCTAACGGTGAATACTAGCTCTCAAGCGATCCGAAGAACGTATAGCGGTAGTGATGCACGTACTGTTTTCACAGATTCTAAAGCATTCTTAGGAGAAATTTCTACAGCCGTGTTTAATGATGTAAAAGCGTATCTTGATTTTGCAGGTCAAGTGAAGGCAGTTTATGGATTAGACTTATATTCAAATAATGGAGCAAATCCTAAACAGCCAGCGGGAGATTCATTATATGCGCAGTTGGCGTTTGAAAATCTAGATGAAATCTTAGTCGATCTAGTAACGAATACATTAACAAGTGATATTAAAGCAAAACTTGTGATTCCAGAAGAATTGAACACACGAGTTGCGACACTTTCAACGGATGTAGCTACTTTAAAGAAAAATATGAATGCTTATCAAAAGTTAATGCAGGATGTAAATGCTGAAATTACAAGAATCGTGACGGAAACTCAAAAAGTTAAAGAAACTCTTGAAAGTAAACCGATTTTTGTAGATTCAGAAAAACGTGATAACACTGATTTAACAGGTGTGAGTCTATCAATGAACAAAGACTTATCAACGCTTATGTTAGCAAGTCGTACATTGATGGATAACACAAAGTCTCATCAACAAGTGGCTGAAACTATTCGAAAAGAATATAGCCGATTAAATGATGAGGTGAAAACTCTTGAAACAAAAGGGACTGAGTACAAGAACGCTGTCGAATCAATGGACAAAGTGATGAACAAAGAATTCGAATCGAACACGGCATTCTTGAACGAATTTACGAAAGTAATGTCTAATACAGAGTCTGGAAACAATACAAATACATTAGTCTATGATTACCTATCTCATCCAATTGATGGAACATTAGCAGACGGACGCGGAGCAGACACTTCACGTCAACATACGGATAATCGTACCGGAGTTTTAATGGTATTGATTATTGCAATGATGACTCTTGCATTTGTATACATGTTACAACACGGTAATTGGCAATTACTGGACACAAATCGTTATCTATCTGATGAATCAAAATCACATCTCTTACCTTTAGTTTTACTAGCAGGTGTTGGGGCAGGTATTGGCGCCTTAGTAAGTATTGTGGTAGGTGTGAAATTGAGTTTACCAGCTGAGCAATTATTTGCACTCATCGGAATGGCAATTCTAATTGCTGTAAGTGCTATTTTCATGCACCATGCGTTAATGTCATGGCTAAAAGCCTATGGATTATTAATTAGTTTAGGATTTATCGTCATTTACGTTATTGCATTGGGACAATTGTTTGATACGTATTATGGAAATGTGTCACCAGTATTAGCGTATTTAACACCATTCGTTCCTGCAGAAAATATGTTACATGCAGTTATCAATCAGCAACCTACAGCATGGATTTCAACAGCGGCAATTTCTGTTATTGGAGTCATTGGATTTGTTGGAAGCATGCTACATTATCAACAACATAATAAGGAGTAGACAATGAAAAAAATCAGTCAAGTCATAATGATTGTACTTGGCATGATGGTTGTCCTCACGGGCAAAGTATGGGCTCAAGACGGTTCGTTAAAAATCAATGTGGATGTTCCTGTCCAAACGAATGTAAATGAGCAAACTTATTTCGAACAAGACATAACACTGAAACAACTGTTTGATGCCTCTTTGTCTCAAATGATTTCAAAACAACAGGCAGAAGAGTCATTATCTGAAACGCAAGATAAGGCTCTTCTTTTTTTATCGACAGACTCTCAAAAACTAAATCCAATTGAAACGGATCAATTCTTCTTATCGCAGTCAGCAACTACTCCTAATAAGGGAGTGAAGTTAAGACCAGAAGAAAAGACGTCGCCATTAACAATGGTTGGATTCATTGCATTAGGATTATTAATGAGCGGGATATCGATTTATCAATTTTTGAAGAAAAGGAAAACACATCATGCATAATATGTATATTAATTTAACGTTAGATTTAGGAAAGTTTGCATATGGACAATATGATTTACGAGTTCCAGTAGGCATTAGCATGAAAGAATTATTACATATTGTCGCACAAGCTTATCAATTAGAATTGAATGTTGTTAGTCCTAGTATCCGTGTACATGATAAAGGAGTAGTCCTAACAGCGTTGCAACGAATCGAAGATGTTGGAACTTTACGTGATGGAGTCCAATTCATCGTTGAAACTTTATAGAAAGAGAGAGAATAAAAGTGAGAAGTGTTGAAGTTACAAAGGAAGAATTCAAAGGGAATGTAGCTATGGCGTTAACGCTGTTGCAAGTGCCCATTCCAGAAGCTGTTCCATTGACGATTGAAGAAGTTGAAAGTTCTTATATGATTCATGCGGATACAGCAAATACAGAAGAATTCGAAAAAATCTATCCATTACCATTAGAAGAACGTCTTCGTTACTTAATTAATGTAGGGAAATTATTTATGCCATTAGAGGCAAGTGTATATACATACTCACTTTCGCCAGAAAATGTAGTGTTTACACAAGATGGAATCGCAAAAATTGTTTTCCGCGGAGTTAAAGGGCAAGTCCCTCCTTATGAAGGATTATCTGAAGAAGAATTTTTGAAGCAGTACCAATCAATGATTGTAGCAACGCTGGATTCAAAATCTAAGTTTACGGAATTATCTCAAGGGAAATTAGAATTTTACAAAGGACATAAATTCTGTGAAGAGATTATTGCAGCTCAATCAATTTCAGAAGTACTAGAAAAAATGCAAGAACATCTAGACTATGAAAGAGAGCGTGTAGCCAAAGAAATGGTGCGCGTACCTCAACGAAAACTTTTTGTATGGAAATTGATGGGAATTTTATCAGGTGTCATTGCAGTAGTATTGGCAGCTGTTCTGGCTTTCAATTTGTTTGTGGTACAACCAAAGCAAACGCAAATCGCAAACCTACGTCTATCGTTTATTGAAAAAGATTATTCACAAGTGGTAACGAATGTAAAATCAATCGATAGTAAATCTCTTTCTGCCGAAGATAAGTATATTGTTGCGTATTCAGTGATTATGACAGAAGCACTAACGAATGAACAAAAAGAAGTGCTTGGAAGAATTACAGCACAAACGAATGAAGATTACTTAAGATATTGGGTACTGATCGGTCAAAATAAAGTGGATGAAGCAATGGATATTGCGAGTTATTTAGATGATCCACAATTATTAATGTACAGTTTGACGAAGAAAATTGATGACATTCAACGTGATCCAAACTTAACTTCTGAAAAACGTACAGAGGAAATTAACCGTTATAAAGGTAAATTGGAAGAGTTAAAGAAACAATATTTACCAACACAACAAAAAACGAAAGAAAATTAATACGGAGGCAGTAAATGATTTGTTTAATTAAGATAGATAACACCATCTACGACATTTCAAAAGAGAGAGCTTACCGTGTGGGGACTCATCTAAGCGATGATTTTGTTGTGGAAAATGCATTTGCGGATAAATTAATCGTGAAAAATGGACAAGTGTCATTTGCGGACCGTATTTACACGAACGGAAAACATAACCTTCCATTTAATAATGAGATTATTGCAGAATTATTTGTTTTTCAATATAGCTTACAAACGTTACTAACAAAAGAGCCTTTAACCATTGGTCCGGATGAACTGCATGCAGTAAGCATTGCTCAAAGCCAGGAATTATTGATTCAAGCAAATGCTACTGGATATGAAATTGTATCTGATAAAGAGCTGTTCGTGAATGGGCAGTTGGTAACAACTCCTGCACAGATGAGTGAAGGAGATTATCTATTTTCTACGAGTGGCTATTTTATTAGAATTCAAGGGCAAAAAGTTTTTATCGCTAGTATCGAGCCAATCGAGACAGCTCTTGTTCAGTTAGATTTTGAAGATACGCCAGAGGATAAGACGAGTGATTTTCACCGTTCGCCTCGATTCATTTTACGTGAGCCAGATGATGTGGTGAGCATCTTAGCGCCACCAACTGAAGATAATATGCAGAAGCAATCGTTATTAAAATTAATTATCATGCCGCTTGCGATGATTGGGCTTACGGTGGCAACGCATTTTCTTACAGGAAATGGCGGAATGATGATTATGATGATGGGGATGTCGGTGATTACTTTAATCACCTCAGTCCACAGTTTCTTCTCAGACAAAAAACAAAATAAACGTCTGAAAGCGAAAAAGATGGAGAACTATAAAGCGTATCTGAATGAGAAATATAAAGAGCTTTATGACTTATCTAAAGAGCAGGCAGAAGCGTTGAATTATCACTATCCATCAGTTGACGCTGTAATGGAAATGGCGAAGGTCACGGATAGACGTCTCTATGAAAAGACGCCTCATCACTTTGATTTTCTAACGTACCGTCTAGGAACAGGAAAAATCATTCCAAGTTTTAAAGTCGATTATAAAAAATCTGAGTTAACAGAATATAATGAAGCCATCAGTGACCAAGTAACGGAGTTAGTGGCTCATTACCAATACTTGGAAAATCTACCTATTACGAATGATTTGTTATCGGCCCCTACGGGATATATCGGCTCTCGTCGAACAGTCATCGAGCAAGTTCAACAAGCGATTATTCAGTTGGCAACTTTCCATAGTTACCATGATGTGCAATTTGTTCCAGTGTTTCGTGAAGAAGAACTCCCGTTGTGGGAATGGAGTCGTTGGTTACCGCATATGAAACTCCAACAGTTTAATTGTCGTAGTTTTGTATACCATCAACGTAGTCGTGATCAATTGTTAACGTCTCTCTATCAAATGATCAAAGAACGCAAACAAGCGGCTGAACAAGCAGGAACTAACAAGCAACTAACTTTTACTCCTCATTATGTATTTGTGATTACGGATTTATCTCTAATGCTAGATCATAATATTATGGAGTTTATCAATGAAGATTTATCGCATCTTGGAATTAGCTATCTATTTGTAGAAGATGTGATTGAAAGCCTACCAGAACATGTAAATACTGTTGTGGATTATAAAGGAAATCGTCAAGGAACATTACGCCTCCATAATGGCGAATATATGGATAAACCGTTTGTGACATTTGAGAAGTTGTCCACTGAAGCTAAAGAACAATTCGGAAGAGACTTGGCTCAAGTGACGCATGTTCAAACACTACGAAACGCGATTCCGGATAGTGTCACATTCCTAGAGATGTATGGTGTAGATTCTGTAGAAGCATTAGATATGAACCATCGTTGGGCAACAAATGATACGTATCAAACAATGGCAGTACCGTTAGGGCTACGTGGCCGTGATGAATTGTTAATGTTGAATTTACATGAAAAAGCGCATGGACCTCACGGACTAATGGCAGGGACAACAGGATCAGGGAAATCTGAAACCTTACAGTCGTATATTGCTTCATTAGCGGTGAATTTCCATCCATATGAAGTAGCGTTTCTATTGATTGACTACAAAGGTGGGGGGATGGCGAACCTATTTGCGGACTTACCGCACTTAGTTGGAGCGATTACCAACTTAGATGTGGCGCAAGCCAATCGTGCCTTAGTGTCTATTCAAGCAGAATTGAAGAAACGTCAACGATTATTTGCAGAATATGATGTAAATCATATAAATCAGTATATGAAATTATTTAAAGAGGGTGTAGCCACTGAGCCAATGCCTCATTTATTCTTGATTTCAGATGAGTTCGCAGAGTTGAAAACGAATCAACCTGACTTCATGAAAGAGTTAGTATCTGCAGCGCGTATCGGACGTTCGCTCGGAATTCACTTAATCTTAGCGACTCAAAAACCAAGCGGAGTTGTGGATGACCAAATCTGGTCTAACTCGAAGTTTAAGATTGCGTTGAAAGTACAAGATGTGGCTGATTCGCGTGAAATTATTAAAACGCCAGATGCTGCAGAAATCACGCAGACAGGTCGAGGATACCTACAAGTTGGGAATAATGAAATCTATGAATTATTCCAAAGCGCTTGGAGTGGAGCCGATTATGAACCAGAAGCGGTACGTTCTACACACCGAGATACGACAGTGTATGCCATTAAAGATAATGGACAGTATGAAGCAATCAATAAAGACTTAAGTGGATTAGATGACAGCGGCAATCAGAAACGATTGCCAACGCAATTGGATGCGGTCGTTCAAGAAGCGAAGCGTGTATTCGAATCCCTACATCTTCCAAAGGTCGCAAGTCCATGGCTTCCACCGTTGAAAGAGAGAATAGCAGCAGAAGATATCCAAGATATTCAATTTAAACATTATTGGGGAGAAAATAAACACCCTGAGTTTTTATTGGGATATCAAGATATTCCGGAACAACAAGCGCAATTACCGCTTACAGTTGACTTCAACGATTGTGGTCATATTCTAGTCGTTGGAAGTCCAGGTTATGGAAAATCTACCTTTATTCAAAATGCATTGATTGATGTAATGCGTAAAACAACGCCAGAGCAATCGCATATCTATTTATATGACTTTGGAACGAGTGGATTGATTTCTTTAGTGGATTTTCCACATGTGGCGGACTACTTTACAGCAGATGATAATGAGAAAGTGATGAAATCATTACGACATCTTCAAAAAGAAGTGAAGGTACGAAAAGCAGCTCTTAGTGAAGCACGTTCAAGTAATATACAACAATACAACAGAGATGCCGTAACACCATTCCCTTCACTATTTATTGCAATCGATAGTTTTGATGGAGTGAGTGATGCTACTTTCAGTGAAGCGTTTAACGAAACCGTTAATATTCTAGCGCGTGAGGGTGCCTCTCTAGGAATTTACCTCATCACAACGATGTCTCGTTTCAATGCTATGCGTGTACAATTACAAGCAAACTTTAAAACAAAAATTGCGCTCTACTTATTCGAACAGAGTGATGTTACAAGTATTGTTGGTCGTACAAGCCAAGTGCTCTTAGATATCCGTGGTCGCGGATTAATGAAGCAAGACACAGTCGTTTCATTCCAAGTGTGTGTGCCGTATTCTTCTGAAGATAATTCATCGATGATTCAGCAAGTGAAAGCAGAAGCGCAAGAAATGTCACATTATTGGACAGGCGCATTACCACAACCAATTCCAATGTTGCCAGAAGTGGTGACACCAGAAATGGTGGAAGCACAAGTAGACCGAGCAGAACGAAACCATCAAGTATTACTCGGATTAACGAGAGAAATGGTCGAAGTGGCTGCATTTACATTAGATAAAGCTATCTCTTTAGTTAGTGATAATGTTCGAAGTGTTACTCAGTTCTACAAAGTATTAGCTTACCAGTTGCAACAATATACGGCCCCTGTTCAAGTGGTGATTGTGGACCCATTAGGATTAGTGCCATTAGATCAATTTAAGGAAGCGCATCGTTTCAGCGATACACTGAGTGCTAAAGACGGAATGAATATCATCTTAGACAACTTGAAGGAACGTATGACGCAACCTGGTGAGTATACTCAATCACTCATTATCATTCCAGATATCCAAATCCTTGGACAAAGTCTCAATATTACAGAAAATCAGTTCAAAGAGCTTCTGTTAGAAGGTCCTAAGTACGGCATTACGCCAGTATTTGTAGGGAACTATAAAGACTTAATGACGAATTACTCTACGCTTGTAACCTTACACAGACAATTGGCGACGCAGGTGTTCATGGGAATGCGTATCAGCGATCAAGAATATGTTCGCTTCCCGTATATCTCGAACGAAAAATCTCCACGTCCAAACGAAGGCTATATTGTTGATGCAGAAGGTTATGAATTTGTACAATTAATGAGTATAGAAGAATAGAGGAGGCGGAAGGATGAAGAAGGTATTAAAGTTAGTTGCTATTTTGTTTAGTACATTTCTAATTGTTGGTTGTTCAAAGCCAACAATCACGAAGGAACAACAGGATAATGTCGCAACGCAAATTGCGCGTAACTATGATGTAAATGAAATTGAATTTTTGAGTTTTTCTAAAAATGAAAGTA
>CAKAPS010000049.1:0-11163 GCA_916719965.1 uncultured Streptococcus sp. | reverse complement strand
ATTCTATAATTGGAATGGCTGATTTAATGATTAATTTGAATATTAGTAAGTCAACATTAATTAATGATTTAAAAGAATTAAAAAAAGTTCTTTATTTAAATAAAATTGAAATTGGCAATACTAAGAATCAAGGTTATTTTTTGGTTGGGTCAGAGGATGATAAAAGATATCAATTTCTTCTTTTCTTAAATCAAATTTACTTAAGTTCCAAAATAGATTTTTTATTAAAAAAAATATTAGATGATTATAAATTAGCTGTAATTGAACGAGACTATTTAATAGAAAAACTGCAACAGTTTAATATTCGTTTTGTGTCTAACCGCACTAATCAATTCTATTTTGTTCTTAATTTAATATTAAATCGTATCAATAAACAAAATAATGAGTTTTTACCTGAAAAATTAATTCAATATACGGAGGAGTTACGCGAGTATAAATTAGCCGTTGAATTGACCAAAGAGTATTCAGTGAGTAAATCTGATTTGGCGTATCTTAGTGCATGGTTGTTATCAATATCTGTTGCGACTTTTTCTGAAAATAATAGTGATCGAATTTTAATTTCTAGTATGGTAAATACATTTATTAATAGATTTTTGGTGTTAAGTGGTTTAGACGGCATGCCAACAACAGATTTATTTGAGAAAGTTTATGCGCATTTCAGAGCAGCATTTTACCGTGTTAGTTTTAACATACCGATTGGAAATCCTTACTTAGAAAGAATAAAACAAGAATATCCAGATTTACTAGTTTTCGTTGAACAAGCATTAAAGCCCATTGAGAGTAAATTAAACATTAATTTTAATAGTGATGAGATTGCTTTTTTAGCCATTCATTTTGCAGGTATATATACTGAAGATAACGTTGTAGTCTCAACATATAAAGCTTTAGTAATATGTGATAATGGAGTTGGAATTTCCACGATAATGTATAATGAACTTTCTAAGCTATTTGATAATATTGAATTCTATCCACCTATGTCATTTGCTGAATTTCAAATTTTCAATGCTCCTTTTGATTTTATTTTTACAAATAAAATAAATTCAGATTTTTCTGAGTATCCAGTTCCGGTCTATAGAATAAATCCAATTATGACCGAAGTTGAAAAATTACAGCTAAAAACAAAAGTAAATCATCAATTGAATCCAGACAAAGATGTTCTAACACGAGTGGATCTCTTATTGTCTATTGCCAAAAAGTATTCACACGTCGAAAATGAACTACTATTAAAAGAAGCATTGCTAGAATATTGTATGGATGATATTTCTCAAGTGAAATTTGAGAGCTCTGTGAGTGAAATTCATTTAAAAGATATGATTTCTCCAAAAATGATTCGAGTTAAAGAAAGGGCTGAAAATTGGCAGGAAGCAGTTTCTAAAGCAGCACAATTATTAGTAGAAGAAAAAGTGGTGGAACCTAGTTACTTTATGAAACTATTAGTAGCTGATAACGTGGCAAGATTTGTTATAATGCCCGGAATTGCATTGCCACACGCTACTCCGGAAACGGATGTAAATAAATACGGTATTAGTATTGTCACTTTAAGCGATCCTATATCTTTTGGAGAGAACAAAGATCCTATATCGATAATTTTATGTTTAGCGGCAAAAGAAGATAGAAAACATATTGCCGCAATGAAAGAATTAGTTGAATTACTACAAAAACCTAACTTTGTAGAAAGGATAAACGAACTGAATTCATCAGAACAATTGTATCATTATCTAGTTGGTGATTTAGAAACTAAATAATAAAATTTACTTCTAAGTCAGAGCAATTAATAGCTATTAGAATCCGTTTTCCTCTTTCATAGAGAGATAGGTTTAACAGTTCACTATAAATTATAGTGGGCTGTTTTTTTATTTATAAAGTTCTTATTTAGTTTTTACACCGAACTTTTTCAGAAAGTTCACTGTTCCATCTCAATAAAGTGCCACAATAATAATGAGAAACTTCCACAATGTTCTGGAAAAAACTTGGTTTAATATTTGTTTCCAATAAAAATATAATGAGATTGTGGAAATAGATGGAGGGGATATAGTGAATAAGAGACAATCGGATATTCTGAATCGATTAATTCATGAAGATACACCAGTAACTGGTAAGGAACTGGCGCAAACTTATTTAGTTTCCACGAAAACTATTTATAATGACATCGTTGTTTTAAACGAATTTTTGAAACCGTATTCTTCGGCAGTTGTAAAGAAACCAAGTGCTGGAATCTTTCTTGAAATGGATGAAGAGCATCGCCACGAATTGATGGAGAAGTTTCAAGTAAAGATGGAAGTAAAAACGAACAAGGAAGAGTTCAAGATGCTTTCAACATTTCTTTTAGACAACGAACTGGACATTTTAGATTGGTCGCTCGAGAATTTCACGAGTGAATCTTCAATTAGAAGAGAAGTAACCGAGTTTGAGAAAGAGCTAAATGCTAATGGAGTCATGCTAGAAAAAAGACATGGCAAGTTGATTCTAGGAGGAGCGGAAGATCAGATTCGTAAGTTTTTCCGAAATAAACTTCTAAGCGGCGTTACTCATTATAATCTGGATGAAATGAACCAAACAGGTTGTGTTGGAGACGGGAGAATTCAAGAACTCAACCAAATTATGAATCAACAGCTAAAACAGTATCAGTTCTCAGTAGCTCACGATTATCGTCACTATCTTTTGCTCGATTTACTTATCTTTGATATTAGGTGGCATAGAGGTTATCGTGTTGAGCAATATAATCAACTCGATAGCAATAGTCCGAAAATTATTGAGACTTACTTGCTAGCCAGAGACTTGCTCAATGAGATTACTGGTCAGGAAGTGGAAGAGGCAGAAATCGTCACACTTTCACAAATTTTGATTTCCATTGGAAATTACGCAAGCGCATATCTAGGGTCTGATCCTAAAATCGTGAAGACAACTGATGCCTTTATCAACATGGTTGGAGATTTGGCAGGAATACAGCTCCAAGAGGATGAATACTTAAGAGGGATGCTCTTAAATCACCTTCCAGCGATGATTATGCGACTTCGAAACAGAATTCATCTGAAAAGTAATCTGATTGAGGATATCAAGTATCAATACGGTATTCTATACAACTTTGTATGGTTATCCGGCAAGATTTTCAAGGAGAATTACAATGTGGAGCTGACCGATATTGAGGCAGCACTACTAACGATTCACTTGGAAATCGCGGTTGAGAAGATTAATCAGCCAATGAAGATTTACGTGGTTTGTCCACATAGCTTAGCGACTTCAGAACTAATTTTAAATCAGGTGAAAAAGGTCACTGGACAATACGAGAATATAGAAAAAGTGAATTATGACAATGCTAAGATACTTTCAGTTCAACCAAATGATCTTGTCATTAGTTCAGTAGCTTTGGAGGATGTATCTTACCCATATATTCATGTTGGAACCATCATGAAGGAAGAAGATCTTCTGAAAATTCAAAAGAAGTTCTTGACGCACACTATGGGACAATCGCAGTCGAATTACTTATTAAAAGATGACGAAGAACTCACAAAGAGACTCATCAAGCGATTGATTGGCAACTCAATTTATTTAAAGAAAAAGGCTGGAGATGCAGAAAAGTGTTTATCCAAAATCATCAAGTTAGCTTCAACGGATAACTTGCAAAATCCACGATTTGAGAAGACGATTCGTCACCGGGAGAATCTTGGAATTACGAGTACGTATACAGGCATTGCCTTACCACACGCGAATCCAAAAGAGGTGACCACATCTGAACTTATCATGATGACACTCGACAAGCCGGTTTATTGGGGTCAGAACCTTGTTAAAGTCGTAATGCTAATTGCTATTTCTGAAAAAGAGTTAGAAATCTACAAGGATGCCTTGAAAGTTCTCTACTCAAAAATAGATAGTTCTTCTTACATTCAACATTTGTGGGAAGCGGAAAATCAAGAGAGTTTTTTAACCGCTCTATTTGCAGAAGCGGAATTTGAACCAATTCAATAAGGAGGGATAAAATGACAATCATATCTCAACTAGTTCAAAAGGATTTAATCAATCTGGAAGGGAAAGGTGAAACCAAACAAGAACTCCTGAAAAACTTAGCAGAAACGCTATTTGAAAAAGGGTATGTGAATGATGGTTTTGCCAAAGCAATACTCGAAAGAGAGGAGGAATTTCCAACAGGATTGCAACTCGAAAAAACAGCAGTTGCGATACCGCACACGTATAGTGAATACGTGAAAAAACCTTTTATCTACATTGTTAAGTTGGCAAGTCCGGTGACGTTCATTCAAATGGGAACTTCAGATGTGGAAGTGGCTGTTCACTTCGTTGTTGTTCTTGGAATCTCAGAACCGAAGAACCAAACAGGATTATTGGTTGAATTGATGAATGTGTTCCAACAAGAAGCATTTATCGAAGCGTTACAAAACGGTCAAACCGAAGAAGAAATTTACAATTTATTTGCGACAGCAAAAATGGAGGAAGAATAACATGAAAAAATTAATTGTTGCATGCGGATCAGGAGTGGCTACATCTCAAACAGTAGCATCTAAAGTAGAGCGTTTATTGAAAGAAGCAAACGTACCTTGTGAAATCGAAGCAGTAGATATGAAAGCTTTAGAACAATACGTAAAAACAGCTGACGGCTACATTTCAATCGTAAAACCTAAAAAAGACTATGGAATTCCAGTCTTTAACGGAATTGCATTCTTAACAGGTATGGGGCAAAAACAAGAATTACAAAAAATTATTGATTTTCTAAATAGCTAGGAGGAACTTAAGATGGAAATCTTACAATCAGTCATTCAATATATTCTTGATTTAGGAGCTGCTGTATTCGTACCGTTCCTAATGTTAATCGTCGGTTTAGCAATGAAGATGAAATTCAGAGATGCGTTCACTTCAGCGTTAACGCTAGGGATTGCCTTCACAGGGATGGGAATCTTAGTAAACTTCATCATGACAAGTATGGGTTCTGCCGCAAATGACTTAACAACTCATACAGGCTTAAGCTTACCAGCCGTTGATATCGGTTGGCCAGGGGCTGCAGCAATCAGCTGGGCTTGGCCATATGCATTCTTAGTATTCCCACTTCAATTGGCCATCAACTTCATTATGTTGATTACAAAACAAACTAAAACATTGAACGTGGACTTATGGAATGTTTGGAATAAAATCTTTACAGCTGTAATCGTAACTTACTTTACAAACAACATTGTATTTGGGTTTATCGCTGCTGCAATCATTATCGTATTAGAATTAAAACTTGGAGATGCATTTGCTCCTGAAGTAGAACGTTTAACAGGTGTACCAGGGATTACAGTGCCTCACTTTATCACTTTAATCGCAGTAATCCTACATCCAATCGACGAATTATTGAAGAAAATCCCATTCTTAAACAAAGAGTTCGATGCAGATACATTAAAAGAAAAAATTGGGGTATTCGGTGAAAACTCTGTAATGGGTGCTATCATCGGGCTTGCATTAGGTCTTGCTTCAGGTAACGGTCTAAAATATGCTTTAGGTTTAGCAGTACAAGCTGCAACAGCTTTAACATTATTCCCAATGGTTTCTAAATTATTCTCACAAGCTTTATCACCAATCTCAGAAGCAGTATCAGACTTCATGCGTGAAAAATTCGAAGATCGCGAAGTTTACATTGGTCTTGACTGGCCAGTACTTGGTGGACGTAATGAATTATGGGTAGCTGTAATCTTTACAATTCCATTCTTATTAGTTGGTGCTGTAGCTTTACCAGGTAACATTGTATTACCATTTGCCGGAATTATTAACTTATCATTCGTAGTAGGGGCTCTATTATTAACCAACGGTAACGTACTTCGTATGATTATCCACGGTTTAATTTCAACTCCATTATTCTTATATGGAGCAACTTATTTCACACCATATATGACTCGTCTTGCTGAAGAAACAAATACTTTACAACAAACTGGTCAAATTTCTTGGGCAACATTTGAAGGCCCAGATATTCGTTATATCTTAGCAAACGGATTTAGCGGAAATATCGTAGCTATTCTTTTAGGAGTTGCTTGGTTAGGATTATATGTATGGTTATTACAAGCTCGTAAAAAATACAATGAGAAACTAGAAGCAGGCGAATAGCATGAAAAAGCTCCTCATCTTAATTCTAGGAATCTTATTTGTAATCTCGATTCTCTATGGACAGATATGGTTGACGCTGATTATTTTGCCCATTAGCATTTACTTAGATAAACAAAATCTATTTAAAGACTTCGATGAAAAAAGAAAAGCGAAAATTGCCAAGTTTAAAGAAAGGAAATCGATATGACATATCCAAAATATATTAATGAATTGTGCCAAGTCACTTATGATATGTGGAATAAGGGGTGGGACGAATACAACGGAGGAAATGTAAGCTACCGTTTAACAAAAGAAGAAGCGGACAGAGTAGAAGCTGATCTTGCTGGAACTCCATACACTTATTACACAGAAAATAGAAAAGAAGTGGAAGTACTTGATGTACCTGAGCACGTACAAGGAGAATATCTCTTAATTACGGCTTCTGGAAGTCATTTCAGAACTTTACACTCTCAACCAGAAGTGGATACAGGAATCATTCAGTTGACTCCTAAGGGCTATCAATTAGTAGCAGGATTTGTGACTGGTAAACGACCTACCAGTGAAATCTTCATGCACGTATTGGCGCATGCAGCACGTCTAAAAGTGGATTCGAATCACCGTGTTGTGATTCATAATCATGCAACCAATATCGTTGTTTACTCATTACTCGATGAAGTGACGAGTGAATCATTAACCCTTGATTTATGGTCAGTATTAACAGAATCAATCGTAGTATTCCACGATGGAATCGCTGTGTTGCCTTGGGAAGTACCAGGAACACAATTAATAGGTGATGATACTGCACGTGAACTTGAAACTCACCGTTTGGTAGTGTGGGCAAAACACGGAGTACTTTCAACAGGTAAAGATTACCAAGATTGCTTCGGTTTAATCGAAACAGCCGATAAAGCCGCTCATATCGCGTTAGAGTTAAAACGTGTCAGCGGAAAGAGCATCTACGAAAATAACGTCTTATCAAAAGCAGACTTGAAAAAAGTTTGTGACGTTCTTGGAGTAGAAGGAAAATATTTAAACGACTAGCATTAGTCGATAACCAAAACTAAAACGATGAATAATTAAAATAATGGAATTGCCAAAAACTGTTTAAAGAGATTGTTCATTTCGTTAATAACACCAGACGTCAGTGTTTTATCGCTGGCGTCTTTTTATTTGGACTTATCAAGTTCCTGGAAAACTGTTAAAATAGTAGAGAATACACAGTAGAAAGGAAATCGCCATGGTTAAAAATTCTGTATGGATACAACAAGAAATTGAGGGAGTGAAGCTATATGTTTATCGTTCCAATGTCAAAGACGCTACGACCATTTATTTTTTAGATGGAGATCAATTCGAAGAGCCTTTTAATCATTGGATTTGCAAACATCAACCTGCACTTAATTTTGTACTCATAAATGCAAATAATCGAACAGACGATTATACCCCTTGGCCTCTCCAGGCATCTGAAACCATGCCGATGGATTTCGGTGGAAAAGCTACAGAACATCTTTCGTTTTTCGCAACACATGTTATTCCATTTTGTGAGAGTGAATATGGTTTTGCGTCAAGCACAGAAAAGAGAGTTATCGGTGGTTATTCGCTAGGTGGATTATTCAGCCTGTACGCAGCGGTAAACACTGATTTATTCGGAACCGTCCTCAGCTGCTCTTCGTCGCTTTGGTATCCGGATTTTCTGGACTATTTAAAAGAACATCCTTTTAAAGCCACTCATCCAAAATTGTACATGAGTGTGGGGGACCAAGAAGGGACGACTTCGACGAATATAACAGCAGACCAAACTCTAAATACGATAGCATTAAAAGATTTTTATGAGCCGAAATTTCAAACAGGTGATTTCAAGTTTACGTTGGAAGAGGGAAATCATGGAAATGATATTCCAGGACGTACCTGGCGTGCTATTGAATGGGTAGAAGAGAATAGTAAATAATCAACAAAAAATCCACTGGTTAAACCAGTGGATTTTTTTCTAGCGGTGCCAAAGGGTCTCGAACCCCCGACCTAGCGTTTAGGAAACGCTTGCTCTATCCAACTGAGCTATGACACCCTGATACATTTATTGAACCACAGAACCCGCTATCTGTCCATACACAATCACTTATTCTTTACTAAAACGAGAACTGACAATCTTCATCCTCACAGCAATCTAAATATAGAACGATATCATTTTCTTTTTAAACAGAGAAGGTTTAGAGAAAACTGATTCTATTAAAGAAGATGGAGTTCCTTGGGATTCTATGGTAGGAGAAAGAGCGAGAGGTAACTGATGCGAATATGAGACTCTAGGAATTTATTCCGTAGAGACTCATTGAGGCTCAGTAGGTGAGAGACTTCGGCTCGAACCGGTACAGCTCTTATCCCTACCATGAAGATATACAAAAGGGACGGAATCGATATTTTTAATAGATTCAAATTTTATCTCTAAACCTTCGGTTTAAGTATTAAAAAACCACCAAAGACAATCTTTGGCAGTTTCAAGTTCATTTATTTAGTTTGCTGATTGACGGCGTGAAGATTGCCAATGGGAATACAGACGGAAAATCGAATCGACCGTAAAGATAGCAAGTGCAATCATCCCGGCAGTAATCATTGTTTGACCGAAGAAGAATTTTCCTTTTTCAACATCTCCTACAAAGAAGGCATATACGGTACGATACATGCCTGCACCAGGAACGAGTGGGAAAAATCCAGGGATAAAAAATACCGTTACGGGAGCTTTAAAATAGCGTGCTGCTAAGTGCGATAAAAACGCAATTGTAAGGCCGCTATAGTAAGTAGCTAGTTGTAATCCAGAACTATCCAAGAAGAAGAGATATACAAACCAACCAATGCCTCCAATAATCGAAATATGAATGAGGAGTCGTTTTGGTGCTTCAAAGACAATACAACTGAAGTAGACAGCAATGAGAGCACTAATCACTTGATAAATCATAAGGGGTTTGCACCTCCTGCTAATACGAGTCCCAAAGCAACAGCAATAGCGACGGAAAGAGCCGTGACAAACGCTTCAATTGCCCGAGCTGCTCCTGAGTTGTAGTCTCCGCGTAATGTATCGCGAATGGCATTTGTAATGGCGGTTCCAGGAACGGCCGGCATGATTAATCCTACAATGGAGATGCCGATTCGAGCGTCCGGAACGAAATGTTTCTGAATCAAAATGATAATGACAATCGCTGGAATAATCGAGATGAGGTTCAAAACGAATGTTCCTAATTTAAATTTCGGATCTAACTTATAAATAAATGGCATGATAATCGCTGCTACTGATGCAATGACGAGTTCAATTGGCGTTGCTCCAAATAGAGCAGCGTAGAACCCACACATCAGAATAAGGCCTAAGTCTTTTAACCACTGTGGATATTCGGATTCTTTTAAGTCCTGTAATCGTTGATAAGCTGTATCGAGGTCAATTTCTTTTGTCACTAATTGACGAGAGATTGCGTTGACTTTATAAATACGGTTTAAGTTTGTGTCTCGATTTGGAACACGGCGGATTTCTGTAATAGAATCGATGCAGTCATCATCGAGCGTTGCAAAGATTCCAGTCGCCATTGCGAAGGCTTCGCAAGTTTCAAAGTTAGATGTGGAGAGAATATAGTTCATCGTTTCTTCCACGCGATACGATTCCGCATTGCATTCGAGCATGATTTGACCAGCAAGAATAGCGGTATCCATTAATTTTTTTGCATATGATCGCACAAAGCCTTCCTCCTTACTAAAATACTCTCTAAGTATAGCATACTAGCGGTGTTTTGCTAAGTAGAAATTTTTATGAAATGAAACTGTACTATTTTCAAAGTGTGAACAAACTAGTACAGCTGTTTTTTTGATGATTGTTTTAACATTGTACTGTTTTTTTAAAAGTATTTAGTGTATTATTAAGGTAACAAATTTTTGGAGGGATATCCGTGGAATTATTTGAAGAATTATCACTTAAAGTGAAAGGGAAAGACGTTAAAATCGTATTTCCAGAAGGAGATGAACCAAGAATTATTGGTGCAGCTGTTCGTTTATTAGCAGATGGACTTTGCAAACCAATTTTACTTGGAAATGTCGACGCAATTAACGAAGTAGCAAATGCTCGTGGATTTAACATTTCTCATTTAGAAATTATCGATCCTGAAACATATGCAGACGATAAATATGCTGAAATGGTAGCAAGCTTTGTAGAACGTCGTAAAGGTAAAGTATCTGAAGAAGATGCTCAAAAATTATTACGTGACGTAACTTACTTCGGAACAATGATGGTATACATGGGCTTAGCAGACGGATTAGTATCTGGTGCGGTTCACTCAACAGGGGACACTGTACGTCCAGCATTACAAATCATCAAAACAAAACCAGGAGTATCTCGTACAAGTGGTGCGTTCATCATGATCAACAGCGACAAATCTAAGAAATACTTATTCTCAGACTGCGCAATCAACATCAACCCTAACGCACAAGAATTAGCTGAAATCGCAGTTGAATCTGCTAAAACAGCTGAATTATTCGGTATCGAACCAAACGTTGCTATGTTAAGTTTCTCAACTAAAGGTTCTGCTAAATCTGAAGAAGCATTAAAAGTAGCTGAAGCAACTAAAATCGCTCAAGAATTAGCTCCAAACTACAACATCGATGGAGAATTACAATTCGACGCTGCATTCGTACCAAGCGTTGGTAAACAAAAAGCTCCAGACTCACCAGTAGCTGGACAAGCAACAGTATTCGTATTCCCAGAAATCCAATCAGGTAACATCGGATACAAAATTGCACAACGTTTCGGTAACTTCGAAGCAATCGGACCAATCCTACAAGGATTAAACAAACCAATCTCTGACTTATCACGTGGATGTAACGAAGAAGACGTCTACAAATTAGCAATCATCACTGCTAACCAAGCATTGATGGAAAACTAAGGTCCGACAAAGTGCGCTCAAAAGCGATGACGGTTCGAACTTTGCCGTAAACGACTAGAATAGTCGTGCGGACAAAGTGAGAAAGGCTTGAGCTTTTGCACTTTGGAGCCCGATTTCAAGAGAAAGACAGAAGACAAAAAACGACTCGCATTGTGAAGTGCACCCCAAAAGTTAGACAGAAAAT
>CAKAPS010000048.1:0-11752 GCA_916719965.1 uncultured Streptococcus sp. | reverse complement strand
CTGAAGCAACTGACTCATCGACTGAATCAGTAGCAACAGAAAATCCAACTGCATCACTTTCAGATGAAGCCATCAAAGGCAACATGAAAGACTTTGCGCAACAATTAGTTGACGAAGAAAATGAATAATAAATAAGAGACTGAATAGCTCTATAAAATCGATTACTGCGAATCCTTACGGATATCTTCATAGTAGTGATAATAGGGCACCGGTTCGAGCCTAAGGTCTCTCACCTTTAAAGCCTCAAAGAGGGAGTAAGGAATAAATTCCTAACTCCCTCTTTTTCGCATTTAATGCTATCCCCTATTACTACTACTATAGAATCCGTATGATTCTTCGTAATCTTAATGAGTGGTTTTACTATTCAGTTTCTAATTATTCCGCTATAAAAAAGAAACATTCCTAAAATGTTAAAAAGAGATTTTTAGCAAAAAATTACTCTTTTTACGCAAAAAAGTACTTCTTTTTCGAATTATTATCGGTATAATAAGGGTGAAACAATCCATAAGGAGGAATAAATATGATTGAATTTCGTAATTTAACAAAAGTATATGATCAAACTGTCGCTTTAGATGGACTTAACTTAACGATTGAAAGTGGAAAAATTATTGGCTTAATCGGACATAACGGGGCTGGTAAATCAACTACCATCAAATCACTCGTGAGCGTTATCCATCCAACTAGCGGAGAAATTATTGTGGACGGACAAGAATTGTCATCCAATCGACTAGCTATTAAAGAAAAAATTGGCTATGTGGCTGACAGTCCAGACCTATTCCTACGTTTAACAGCCAATGAATTTTGGGAATTAGTCGCTTCTTCTTATGGCATGACATTAGACGAAGTAGAAAGCCGCCTTGCTTATTTACTAGAATTATTTGATTTTGAAGGACATCGCTATGAAGTCATTGATTCTTTCTCACACGGGATGCGTCAAAAAGTATTCGTTATCGGAGCGCTTTTATCAGATCCTGAAATTTGGGTACTCGATGAACCAATGACAGGTCTTGACCCACAAGCTTCTTATGACTTGAAGAAATTAATGCGCGAACATGCCGATAAAGGTAATACCGTTCTCTTCTCGACACACGTTTTAGAAGTGGCAGAACAACTCTGTGATAAGATTGCGATTTTGAAAAAAGGAAAACTACTCTTCTACGGTACGATTCAAGAGTTGAAAGGCCAACAACCAGAAAGCACGCTTGAAGAAATCTACTTATCACTAGCCGGTAGACAAGAAGGAGTGGATTTACATGCGGTTTAATCGAATTCTTACGCTGGTGAAGACCAATTTAATTTTTGCGACGCAACCGGCACAATTACAAAATTATCGAAAGAAACAAGCGAAAAATCCATTGAAACCCGTGAATGTGGCGATGAAAACATTGATGCAGCAATTACTATTTGCGGTGATGTTTGGAGCTTTGTTTGGAATTCCTGGAGCGATGTTTGGACGTTCATACCCTCCACTTCAATTTGGAACGACGGTTTTCCTATTCTTGATGATTTTAATTTCGCAAGCATTGCCAGCTATTTACAATGTCTTTTATGAAAGTAAAGACTTCGAATCGTATTTGCCTTATGCCTTTACGGAATTAGAAGTCGTTCTTGGGAAGAGCCTTTCGATTGTAGTGGCTACATTGCAAGGATTACTTCCAATCGTGATGTTATTTGGAATTCATGTGTATTTTTCTGGAGGTTTCATCCTTTTCACGATTCCAATTGCCTTATTAGGGGTGCTTTTATTTAGTTCGATTGTTTACTTATTGATGTTTCTTCTCTGCTTCTTTCTAGCGAAGATTCCACTGTTTAGAAAATATCAATCCGTGATTGCGAATATTTTAGTTTTCGTGATTTCCCTTGGGGCCGTCATTGGCTATCAACTGATGCTGACAGATTCGATGGTAAATACTGTATTAACAGGAAAAATGCCAGCTTTCATTCAACCAGTACTCGCCTTCTATAATGCAATTTTGGATCCATTCGACATGACTGTTTATCCGATGATTGGATTAGTGATTTTAGCATTCGTGGCAATTATACTACTCGTGAAGTTCATTGTATTGCCAAACTTCTACCAAGCCGTTTCGCAAACATCGTCTTCGAAAGTAAAAGTCGAACGTGTGAAACAAATGGAATTAGATGGTAGCAAGCTTTCAACGAAATTCGTGATTCGCTATACGCTTCGCCAATTAATGGAAGGTTCGGTATTAACGCAAACGATTATTAGTGCAGGAATATTACCATATCTCCTCTTAATTCCAGCAGTTTTAAGTTTTTCAGGTGGTCCGGTAGAATTTAGTTTTATGAAAATCCTAAACCTAAACACCTTCTTACCATTTGCGATGCTCATTACCTTCATTGCAGGATTCAATACAGGAGGAAACAACTTATTAGCGGTCGGAATTTCACTCGAGCGGGAAAACTATTATTATCTAAAAGTTCTTCCATTCGATATGCACCAATTTTTAGAACGTAAATTCTGGATTCTCTTTGCGATTCAATCTATCATTCCAGTCATTCTTATGACGGTTATTTGTACGGTGCTTCGCTTACCGATTTATATGACTTTGGGTATCATTCTCTCATGGGGAATCATCAGTCTAGGGCTTAGCCGTTGGGGATACGCCAGAGACTTGAAGCTCTTTACGCCAACGTGGACGAATGTCATTGAACTCTTAAACCGTATGCGTAGTGGATTTAAGTCGGTCATTTTTGTCGTGGTTCTCTTCGGATTTATCTTCGGAGCGGTTTATCTATTAATTCACTTACCAGAATGGAATCGTACTTTCGTTTGGTTCATTACAATTGCGTACGTTGTCGTGATTCTTGGTTTATCAATTTTCGCAACATTCTACTATAAGAAAAAATTACATGAATTAATCGATTCTGAATAATGATGTAAGACTTAGAGTTTGTCTCTAAGTCTTTTTTTATAACCTGTTTTATAGGGTTTTTACAGGTATATAACCAATAGTTATAACAATCGATAGAAAAACGGTATAAGAAAACCTATTGCTATGCGTTTTGTTCTCTGTTATCCTAAGAACATGTTAATCAGACATCACAAAGAACAGGTGAGTAGAAAATAAGATTTGCTAAGAGAGTCTCGGTTGGTGGGAAGAGATGAAATTGAATTTTTGAAGATGGCCTCGGAGTGATTTTACGTCGAATCATTAGATGTAAATGGGTAGCCCATTATAGCTGTAGAGTATAACACCTAGTGTGCGTACTCGGTAAGGTAGGATTCGTGAGGATTCTACAAAACAAGGTGGTAACACGAAAATTTCGTCCTTGCAGTAGCGATACTGTGAGGATTTTTTATTTATAGGAGGAATGACCAATGTCAAAATTACAAGCACCATTTAGAGTAGATCACGTAGGAAGTTTCTTACGTCCAAAAGAATTAGTAGAAGCAAAAGAAAAATTTGTAAAAGGTGAAATTACACGCGAGGAATTAACAGCCGTCGAAGATAAAGCCATCGAAAAGTTAGTCGAACAACAAAAGAAAGCTGGATTAAAAGGATTCACTGACGGCGAATTCCGTCGCCAATACTGGCATTTAGATTTCTTCTGGGGATTGAACGGAGTAGAACACACTCAAGCAAAAATCGGATACCAATTCCACGATGAAATTACAAAACCTGACTCAGCAGATGTCGTTGGAAAAATCACTGGTGAAAATCACCCATTCGTAGAACACTTCAAATTCTTAAAACAATTCGAAGACGAAGATTTCATCGTAAAACAAACAATCCCTGCTCCAGCTCAATTCTACTTTGAATTGATTCGTGACGCAGAGCATATTGAGCAAACTTTCTCAGTATACCCTTCAAAAGAAGAACTCTTTAAAGATATCATTGCTGCTTACAGACAAGTGATTAAAGAATTATACGATGCAGGTTGCCGTCTCTTACAAATCGATGACTGTACATGGGGTGTAATCGTAGATGATAACTTCTTAAACATCATTTCAAAAGAAAGTCATTTAACACCTGAAGAATTAAGAAGAGAACACAAACGTGAATTCTTAGAGTTAAACAACGGAATTCTAGAAGACTTACCAGAAGATTTAACAGTAAACACTCACGTATGCCGTGGTAACTTCCACTCAACTTGGGCAAGTTCAGGTGGTTACGATTCAGTAAGCGACGCATTATTCGAAGACGAAAACGTACATGCGTACTACTTAGAATACGATACAGACCGCGCCGGCGACTTCAAGCCACTAGCGAAAGTAAACAATGGTAAGAAAGTCGTTCTTGGACTTCTAACTTCTAAATCAGGAAAATTAGAAGATAAAGATGAAGTGATTGCTCGTATTAAAGAAGCAAGTCAGTACGTTCCACTAGAAGACTTATACTTAAGTACACAATGTGGATTTGCTTCAACAGAAGAAGGAAACATCCTTACTGAAGACGATCAATGGAAGAAAATTGCCTTAATTAGCGAAATCGCTCGTGAGGTTTGGGGAGAATAATCATCCCGCAAGAAGGAATTCGAAGATAGATTGGAGAAACACATTTATGACAACACATGCACCATTTAGAGTAGACCACGTAGGAAGTTATTTACGTCCTAAAGACTTAGTAGAAGCACGCGCTAAATTTGCAAACGGCGAAATCACACGTGAAGAATTAACAGCTGTAGAAGATAAAGAAATCCGCGAACTTGTTAAAAAACAAATCGCTGCTGGATTAAAAGGCGTTACAGACGGAGAATTCCGCCGCGCTTATTGGCACCTTGACTTCTTCTGGGGATTCAATGGTGTGGAACATACAGTTGGTGAACATGGTTATAAATTTAATGGTATCGAAACAAAAGCCGATACTGCAACATTAACAGCTCCAATCGATGGTCATAACCATCCATTCGTAGAACATTTCAAATTCTTACGTGACTTGGTGAAAGACGAAGATGTGATTGTGAAATTCACAATCCCTTCTCCATCACAATTCTATTTCGAATTAATTCGTACACCTGAACACATTGCAGCGTGGAAAGCAGTTTATCCAACTGAAAAAGAACTTTTCGAAGCGATTAAAAACGCATATGTAGATGTCATTACAGACTTATACAACGAAGGCCTTCGCACAATTCAATTTGACGACTGTACATGGGGCGCTTTAGCAGACGATGGTTTTTCAAAACGTTTCAACGACAGCCGTCCATTAGAAGAAGTTCGTCGTGACTTTGCAGGTCGTGCATTACAATTGAACAACTCAGTGATTGATGCATTACCAAAAGACTTAGCAGTGAATACACACGTTTGCCGTGGTAACTTCCACTCTACTTGGATTTCTCAAGGGGGATACGAAAAAGTAGAAGACGAGCTATTAGCAGGCGAACACGTAAATGCGTACTACTTAGAATACGATACAGACCGTGCTGGTGACTTCAAGCCTCTTGCAAAAGTTTCTGACGGTAAGAAAGTGGTTCTTGGTCTTTTAACTTCAAAATTTGCAGACTTAGAAGACAAAGATGAAGTCATCGCTCGTATTAAAGAAGCAAGCCAATATGTACCACTTGAAAACTTATACTTAAGTACTCAATGTGGATTTGCTTCAACGGAAGAAGGAAACGTGATTAAAGAAGAAGATCAATGGAAGAAAATTGCATTGATTTCAGAAATCGCACGTGAGGTTTGGGGAGAATAACCTCGCATTATAAAACGAACAAAAAGGCTGTGGGGAGAATAACTTTTGAACCGCAGCCTTCCCCTATTCAGAAAGGAAGTGTCATTATGACAGCATTTCAACAACAATTAGAACAAGCCTTTAAAACATTAAAACAAGCAAAATGGGTGAACTTAAGCCATCAAATCGATGCGAATAGCCCTCACTTCCCTGCTCTACCAGCATTGGAACAAAAAGATTTATTTACATTAAAAGATGGATTCCACGTACAACAATTATCAGTGGTGACACAATACGGTACACATATCGACCCACCTTGCCACTTCTATGAAGGCGGACGCTTCCTTGATGAAATCGAGTTGAAAGATTTATTATTACCACTTTACGTCATCGACCGTTCAAAAGAAGTAGCCGAAAATCCTAACTTCGAATTAACAAAAGCAGACGTATTAGCGTTCGAAGAAGAATACGGAAAAATCCAACCAGGTGCCTTTGTAGCCTTCCGTAGTGACTGGTCACACCGCTGGCCAGACCAAGACGCGGTTCGTAATTTAGATGAAAACGACGTGCAACACACACCAGGTTGGGCAAAAGATGCGCTTGAATTCTTAATTCACGAACGTCATGTGAAAGCTGTAGGTCACGAAACATTAGATACAGACTCAGGTGTTCACGCTGCCGCACATGGTTTAACAAACGAATATTACTTATTAAGCCAAGATATCTTCCAAGTGGAAGTATTAGCGAACCTTGATCAAGTTCCAGCAGTAGGTGCTGTGATTTCAATCTCGTACCCTAACTGGAACCATACTCCAGGGTCACCTGTTCGCGTTATTGCGTATTTACCAGAAGCTGAATAAACGAAAAGAGGAAAACACATGTCAAATCACGAAAACTGTAGCTGTTGTCAAAAAGCGCCTTTTAGACTCGATCACGTAGGAAGTTTCTTACGTCCAGAGCGTCTAAAAGAAGCCCGTGCGAAATTTAATGATGGAGAAATCACTGTCGAAGAACTCGAACGCGTTGAAAACGAAGAAATTATCGCATTAATAGAAAAAGAAAAAGAACTCGGCCTTAAATCTGTCACTGACGGTGAATTCCGTCGTGCATTCTGGCACTTAGATTTCTTAGAAAACTTAGATGGGGTTGAACTTGTCGAAGTAGACCACTTCTCTGTTCAATTTAAAGATAAAGATGTGAAGCCAAAAACATTACGTATCGTTGGTAAAGTGGATTTTTCTGAAAACCATCCATTCGTAAAACACTTCAAATTCTTAAAAGAGCACGCTGGCGATACACCGGTGAAACTAACGATTCCTTCACCAAGTATGTTGCATTTGATTACGCAAGTTCGTGAGAAAAACTATGTGCCAATTGAGCGCTACAAAGACAATGAAGCCCTCTTCTATGATGATGTAGTTAAAGCATACCGTAAGGCTCTACAATGCTTCTACGACTTAGGATGCTGCAATATTCAATTAGATGACACTAGCTGGGGTGAGTTCTGTGCGTTAGACAAACGTGAAGCATACGAAGCGCGTGGATTTGACCTCGAAAAAATCGCTCGTGACTATGTGGATGTGTTAAACCGTGTGATTGAATGGAAACCAGAAGATTTAGTGGTGAACATGCATATTTGCCGCGGGAACTTCCGCTCAACATGGTTCTCTAGCGGTGGTTATGAACCAGTGGCGAAGACCCTATTTGGTCATTGCCGTGTGGATGGATTCTTCTTGGAATATGATAGCGACCGTGCTGGAGACTTTACTCCACTTCGCTATATTAAAGACCAAAAAGTCGTTCTTGGTTTAATTACATCTAAATCAGGAGACTTAGAAGATAAAGATGAAGTCATTGCTCGTATTAAAGAAGCAAGCCAGTACGTTCCTCTTGAACAATTATGCCTCAGCCCTCAATGTGGATTCTCTTCTACAGAAGAAGGTAATATCTTAACGATTGAAGCCCAATGGGATAAATTAAAACTTATCGACGAAATCGTTCATGAAGTTTGGGGATAAATTTAAAAAAATTAAAGCTCCTACAGTTTTTATCTGTAGGAGCTGTTTTTGTTGATTTCATCGTATTTATCGCTTCTTTTTCTTAAAACGAATGTCTAAATCATACCCATTTTTACTCGCAATTTTTTGAAGATGCGCGAGCGTAGGATTATAATTTCCTTTTTCGAGCCTAGAGAGATTTCCTTGCGTCATACCGGCGTTTCTAGCGAATTCGGTTTGAGTCAGTCCAGATTCCCTCCGAAGTCTAATCATCGCTAAAGCATTCTTCTGCAAAAAATATTCTGCTTCAAAATCTTCTCTAAAAGTCTCATATTTCGCGTCAAGACGGGCGAAAAGCCGCTTTAAATAATCCACCATTTTCTCTTTCTCCCCCTAATTCCTTTATAAGCCAATTGTAACATATATGCTACATATCGGATATGATATAATGATACTTTTTTTTCCTACTCACAAATTTTCCTGAGCACCTCAGTAGCGCGGATTTCTGTTGCATTCTATAGCTTTGTTTGCTATAATGATTGAACGTGAGTATTAGAAATGATACTCTCCTTGCTTACTGAAAATTCAGTAGGCCAAAAGTCCATAAGGAGGTGACAGTCAATGAGTCAAACATCAAAATACGAGATTTTATATATCATCCGTCCAAACATCGATGAAGCTGCTAAAGCTGAATTGGTTGCAAGATTTGATGCTGTTTTAACAGACAACGGAGCAGTTGTTGTTGAATCTAAAGACTGGGCGAAACGTCGTTTTGCATACGAAATTAAAGATTTCCAAGAAGGTATCTATCACTTAGTGAACATCACTGCTGAAGATGCTGCTGCAATCGATGAATTCGACCGTTTAGCGAAAATCAACAATGACATCTTACGTCACATGATCGTTAAATTAGAAGCATAATTGTTTATTATAAGTAAACATAAATCTTGAAAGGAGTAAGAATTAAATGATTAATAATGTTGTATTAGTTGGACGCTTAACACGTGCCGTTGATTTACGTTATACTTCAAACGGAACTGCTTATGCTACCTTCACGGTTGCAGTTGAACGTCGTTTCAAAAACCAAAACGGTGAACGTGAGACGGATTTCATTAACTGTGTAATGTGGAGTAAAGCTGCAGAAAACTTTGCGAATTTCACTCGTAAAGGCTCACTAGTAGGAATTGAAGGACGTATTCAAACACGTAGCTATGATAACCAACAAGGCCAAAAAGTTTATGTAACTGAAGTGCTAGCTGAGAACTTCTCATTATTAGAATCACGTAATGTTACTGAACAACGACCTGCTAATGATCAAAGCTCTCATGGCGGATTCCAACAAAATCAAACGAATAACTTTAATCAATTTAATACTCCTACTTCATCATTCGGTGGTGGTGCGTCTGACCCATTCTTAAGCAATGGAGAGACAATCAACATTTCAGATGATGATTTACCATTCTAAAGTTTAAAAGGAGGATACCATAATGGCTCAACAACGTAGAGGTGGCGGTCAACGCCGTCGTAAAAAAGTTTGCTACTTCTGTGCAAACCACATCGACTACATTGATTACAAAGATGTAGAATTATTAAAACGTTACATTTCTGAAAAAGGTAAAATCTTACCACGCCGTGTAACAGGTACTTGTGCTAAACACCAACGTACTTTAACTGTTGCAATCAAACGTGCTCGTATCATGGGATTATTACCATTCACAACAGTTGACTAATAATAAGTAAAAGGATTGAGAATTTCTCAATCCTTTTTTATTTTATTACTCTTTTCATGACTGAGTATTTATAAAAAATAATGATTATTGATTAACAGATTGAGATTTATCTTTTAACCTAAACTTGAATACATAAATTAGAATGTTTCACGTGAAACATTCGATTGAGAAACTAACCTTTAAAATGTTTCACGTGAAACATTTGTACCCTACCCTCTCTCTAAATTGTTTCACGTGAAACAATTTTAGAGAACTGACGAAGGGCCAAAACTGTGGTAAAATAAGGTATATAGAAAGAAGGTGCAAGAATGAAGAAAAGCCTAAAAGAACGTATTAAGGCTTTACCGACATTTCTTAAAAGTGAAACAATGAAGAAATACGGAATCTCATTTATAGCCATCATTGTCTGTATGCTGATTATTGCGTACGTGATGAATATATGGATGGGACTTATCCTTACTTTATTTGTTATTTTATTAGGAACACTCCTCTATTCGTTTGCAAACTACATTATTAAAGAAACGAATCATTATGTAACGAATTTATCGTACAAAATTAATAAAGGTTCACAAGATGCCTCTATTAAAATGCCGATTGGAATGCTTTTGTTAGATGATAATGGTGAAATTCAATGGATTAACCCTTATTTACAAAAGTATTTCGAACGAAAAGAACTATTAGGATTCAAACTTGAAGCGATTGATCCAGAATTAGCGAATATCGTTAAAAATCTGGATGATGATAAAGATAATGTGGTCCATTGGAAAGATAAATACTTCCAAACAGTCTACCATAACGATATTGGAATGCTCTACATGATGGATATTACGGAATATGCGTTGATTAAAGAAACTTATCTAGACGAAAGACCTGTATTTGGACAGATTTTCGTTGATAACTTTGCTGAAGTCTCTCAATCCCTCAGTGACCGTAAGAAGTCTAACTTGAATAACTTCGTAACAAATCAGCTTACTAGCTGGGCAAATCATAATAATATCTACTTAAAACGTGTAAGTTCAGACCGTTTTGTTGCATTTTTAGATAAAAATATCCTTTCTGAGCTTGAAAAAACAAAATTTGAGATTATTGACCGTGTTCGTGAGACAACTGCTCAACAAAATACCCCACTAACCGTAAGTATGGGGTTCTCATATGCGGATGATACTCAAGAAGAGATGGATTATGGTGCAATTGCTAAATTTGCGCAAGATAACCTTGATTTAGCCTTAGGACGAGGCGGTGACCAAGTCGTTGTTCGTTCTAAAAACGAAGAAACACGCTTCTATGGTGGTAAGAGCAACCCGTTAGAAAAACGTACAAGAGTACGTTCTCGCATGGTTTCTCAAGCATTAGAAAACCTTATTGCAGAAGCGGATCAAGTAATGGTTATGGGACATCAGTATCCAGATATGGACTGCATTGGTGGATGTTTAGGTATTCGAAGAATCGCTAAAATGCACGGTAAAACCTCATGGATTGTCACAAATCCAGAGCAATATTCGCATGATATCAAGAAATTGATGGAAGTAATCAAAGATAATGAACGTCTCTACTCTTCTATCGTAAATCCAGAAATGGCGGAAGCTCTACTGACTGAAAATACATTAGTGATTATTGTCGATGTAAGCAAGCCTTCCCTATGTGCTGCTCCATCGATTGTTAAAAAGGCCAATAAATTAGTGATTATCGACCATCACCGTCGTGGAGAGGAATTCCCTGAAAATCCTGACTTGGTTTATATTGAACCATATGCTTCATCTGTCGGTGAATTGATTACAGAATTGCTAGAATATCAATCTGAAGATGCTGAGAAACTTCAGCCAATCGAAGCAACAACCCTACTTGCTGGTATCATTGTAGATACGCGTAATTTCACGCTTCGTACAGGGTCTCGTACCTTTGATACAGCCAGCTATTTGAAATCCGTTGGTGCGGATACAATTCTGATTCAACGCTTGTTAAAAGAAAATGTAGATACGTACTTAATGCGTTCACATCTACTGAACTCGCTCGAAATGCTTCCTAACAATGTCGGAATTGTTCACGGTGAAGAAAATACCGTATATCCGACAGTCGTGGCTGCACAAACGGCCGATATGATGTTGTCGATGGAAAACATCGATGCTTCATTCGTGGTTACAAAACGTAATGACGGTCGTGTTGGGATTAGTGCCCGTAGTTTAGGAAACAAGAACGTACAACGCGTGATGGAAAAAATGGGTGGCGGCGGACATTTATCAAATGCCGCAACTCAGTTATCCGATATCACGATTGAAGAAGCAATCCGCCAATTAATTCAAGTGATTGAAGAAATTGGTAGTGAAATTAACTTATAATTAGGAGGAAGAAACATGAAAGTAATTTTCTTGAAAGATGTAAAAGGTAAAGG
>CAKAPS010000047.1:0-11871 GCA_916719965.1 uncultured Streptococcus sp. | reverse complement strand
CCTTCAAGCGGAGTTCTCTCAACTTTTTTAGAATGGCATTCTCCGCTCTTAAATATTCATTTTCAGCCTGAAGGCGTTCTAGTTCTGTCATCTCTTCTGATTTTTTCTTTGGCTTACGGCCCATCTTAAGTAGTCTCCCTCTTGTTTTCTCAACAATAGTATACTCATTTTTCTTGTATTGTGCGAGCCAGTTATAAAGCATCGCAGGACCTGGAAGACCGTATTCAAGAGAAACTTTTTCTATACTCAAACCTTCATTTAAGACTTTATCAATCATTTCTTGTTTTATTTCTGGAGGATAATAAATTTTCTTCCCTCTTTTTACTATCTCTAAACCATAACGATCAATCAATTTAATCATATAGACAAGATTTCTCGCATTTATACCGAACGTATCTGCAAGTCGTGCGTAGCTAACTCCTTGTTTTCTGAGTTCATAAATTTGAACTTTATCCTCATAAGTTAATTTCATTAAAAAGCACCCCAAAAGTTAGATTTTCTGTCTAACTTTTGGGGTGCACTTCAAATTACCATATATGGTAATTGCAGCTTTAATCTAATTCCATGCAAGCAACGATTTGATCCACATTCAAGATATGAGTGATATTAGATCCTTCTTCTAAAAATACAAAGTGGTTATTCATTTGAATAGGGCTCTTAATCATGCCGTTCTTCGTGAATGTAATTAAATTCCCAGCGTTATCGTATTTCTCGAAGTGGAGTACGATTGGTTTCTTGAAGTAGAAACTGTGGTGAATTTGTTCAACCACGTCAATCAGTGGCATAACAGTTGGTTTAAAGAACACATCTCTTTCTTCATATTCCTCTTGAGAGACTTGTAGTTTATTGATTAATGGTTTGATAAATGATGTAAATGTTGATTTGCGTTGTTCCATTTTCGATACCCCCGAACATTTGTTTGCATATTTATTATACGAACAAATGTTCTAAAAAGCAATAGAAAAGAAAAATTTTTTCTAAAAAAGTTGTATTTCTTCCTATTTATAAAGTTTGAGTTTGGCCGATAATATGGGGAATTAACGTTTGAATGAAAGCAAAATAAAGTTTATAATAGTTAAGAAAAGCATTTTACTATTCGTGAAAGCGAATGGATTGGAGGTGTCACATGAGTCAAGAGATTCTAAATTCTGTTTTGGCCATTGAGTCTGAAGCAAAAGCGTTGAAGGAAAAATTTGAAGAACAATTATCCCAAACACATGAAGCAACAGATCAACGAGTGAACGAAGCTAAATCGAATATGGAACAATCGTTAGAAGTCTATAAAGCTGAGTTGAAAGAAAAAAATCAACAAAAGAAAGCGGAGTTCGAAGCGAAAGTGAAAGAAGATGAATTAGCGGAGATTGCTACTCTAACAGAACGTTTCAATAATCTGAAACAGGATTTAGTTCAGGATACTGTGAAGGAGGTGTTGAAGAGATATGGCGATAGCTAAAATGAATAAGGTGATGTTGATTGCCCCAACGGACAAACAAAATGACCTATTGGATGCTATTCAAGAATTACAATCTTTAGAAGTAACCTCGCTAGAACAGGCGAAAGAACTATTTAACGAAAATTCCATCGCTTTACAAGAAGTGGATACAGAGGGAATGAACGCTCTTCAACAGAAATTCGAAGGGATTCATGCGGCGATTACTTTTGTGGAAAAAAATCAAAAGCAACCGTCATTAATTCAAAAGTTAAAAACGCCAAAAGAGCAATTCACATTATCTGAATTACAAAAGGAAGTCCAATCATGGGACGCTGATGCATTAGTGGAACATGTTGAAGGTATTCGTACAACTCTTCGTAAGAAAGACGAGGAATTAAAAGAACTTCGTGAGAAAGAAGCGTTACTCCGTAAGTGGAGTGTGCTTGATTTCTATCCAAAAGATATCTTTAAACACCCATATACCAAAACAAAAATGGGAACCATTCCTCAAGCAACAGATAATGCTTACTTAGAAGGATTAAAACAGAGTGAATTGATTTCTGTTCACGAAGTGTATCATACACGTGAAGAAATCGGATTATTGGTGACATATCCACGAAAAGCACAACAAGCTGCGAAAGAAGAGTTATCAAAAGCGCACTTTAGTATCGTATGGTACGCATTTGAAGAAGCTCCTTCTGTTGAATTAGAGAAAAATCTAAAAGCGCAACAAGCAGTAGTTGAGGCTAAAAAGAAAGTATTAGATGATTTGCAAGAAGAAAAAGACCTTCTTCGCCAGTTACAGCTTTCTGCGGAAGTGACCTACAATGAATTGCAAAAAGAACAAGCCAAAAATGAATTGGTGAATGGACAACATGTATTCGTACTTCAAGGGTGGTTAACTACAAAAGCAGTCGATGCTGTTGAAGTTCAACTCAAGGATAAATTAGGAGAAGGCGAATATGTCTTCTTACCACTAGAGATTGCTGAAGAAGAATACGAAGAAGTGCCAACTGTTTTAGAAAACAATACCTTCTTACAACCATTTGAAAATCTAACAGAAATGTATGGATTACCAAAATACGGTGAATTAGACCCAACGCCTTATACAGCACCATTCTATCTCGTCTTCTTCGGGATGATGGCAGCGGACTTAGGATACGGAGCGCTTCTCTGGTTGGGAACATTCATCATGTTGAAGTTCTTCCATTTTGATAAAGGAACGAACCGCAACTTGAAGTTCTTCCACTTACTCAGCTACCCGGTCATGATCTGGGGGATTGTATTTGGATCAGCATTCGGTGCGGATTTACCATTCCAGCCGCTATCCTTATCTAAAGACTTAATCACGATTATGATTTTATCGATTATCTTCGGGGTTATTCAAATTATGGTCGGCTTATCACTAGGGGCTTACTCAAATCTGAAGAAAAAAGCATATACCGATGCCTATACAAGTCATCTTGGATGGTTAGCGATTATTACGGGAATCATTCTTTATGTCTTAGGGTCAATGGTACTCAATATTTCTTGGATTGCGACAATCGGTTCATCGATTGCGATTATCGCAGCCGTTGCGATTGTAGTCGTAACTGTCCTATCGAGCGAGAACAAGTGGGGCGGTTTGGCAAGCGGTCTATATAACTTGTACGGAATTAGTGGATACGTAGCAGACGTCGTGAGTTATACGCGTTTAATGGCGTTAGCTGTATCAGGAGGAAGTATCGCGAGTGCGTTCAATATGTTGGTAGGATTCCTTCCACCAGTTGCACGCTTTACAGCTGGTATCTTCTTAATCGTCGCATTACAAGGATTGAATATTTTCCTTTCATTCCTTGGGGCTTATGTTCACGGCTTACGTTTACAGTTCGTTGAATTCTTTGGTAAATTCTACGACGGCGGCGGACACGCATTAAAACCGTTCAAAACATATGAAAAATACGTTGATATTAAACAACAGAAATCAGAATAAATGGAGGAAATATAATTATGACAAACTGGTTAACATTTTTCGCTGAAAATGGTGGAGGGCAAATCTTTGCTGCTCTAGGGATGGCAATTGCCATTATCTTCTCAGGGATTGGATCATCAAAAGGGGTAGGGATTGCCGGTGAAGCAGCTGCTGCCTTAATTAAAGAACAACCTGAAAAATTCGTTCAAGCATTAATTTTACAACTATTACCTGGTACACAAGGGATCTACGGATTCATCGTTGCCTTCTTCATCATGATTAACATGTCAGCTTCAATGACTTTAGCAGCTGGTTTATACTTATTCATGGCAGCTTTACCAATCGCATTCACTGGTTTATTCTCAGGAATTGCTCAAGGTAAAGTAGCAGCAGCAGGGGTACAAATCTTAGCGAAAAAACCTGAAGAATCTACTAAAGGGATTATTTTTGCCGCAATGGTTGAAACTTACGCAATCTTAGGATTACTTGCTTCTATCTTAATTATCATTAACAAAGGTTAAGAGGAGGGGTATTCTTGAAAGATTTAGAGCAACTAAAACAACTTATTCTAGCGGATTTAGAAAAAGAATCAAAGCAGCGAATTGAGGTTGCTACTAAAGAACAAGAAGAACGCATCAATCAAATGAATGCTCAATATTCGCAACAAGAAATGGCGAAGAAAACGGCATTAAAACAAGAAGCAAAATCACAATACGAAAAAGAGCAACAGACTATTTTGAACGCAAGTAAAAAAGAAGTCTTGCGCGTCAAACGTGAACTTCTTGAGAGTATATTTGAGGACGTTCTACAAGTAATGTCAACCTGGAGTGGGGAAACATTACGTCTCTTTATCGAGTCAGCTATTCGCAAATTACCAAAACAACAACAAACAACTCTTACTTTTGGAGAACAAACTGTTTCTCGTTTGAGCGATGAAGATAAACATGCATTAACTTCGCAATTTGCCTTCGTTCAAATCGACGCAGCGACTCTTCCAAAGAAAGCAGGGTTTGTGTTGAAACAAGAAGGTATCGAATATAACTATTTATTCGAAGCATTAATTGAAGATTTAAAAGAAGAATATTCACCTATCTTAGCTAGAAAAGCATTCATTGGGTAAGGAGGGATGGAATGAATGATTTAGCCTATTCAGGAGTGAATACGACCGTTCGTATTCTTGAACAGCAATTACTGTCCAAGGAACAATTGAATGGGATTCTCGTATCTAAATCCTTACAACAAGCATTAGAAGCCTTGCAAAAGACAAGTTATGAGGTAGATGTACAAGAAGTTCTTGAATCAAGACAGTTCGACCCAGTCCTAGATGCCCATTTGAAGCGCAACTATGATGAGGTGTTAGAACTCATTCCGGATGCATCACTCCTCGATGTATTCTCGATTCGTTACACTTACCATAATTTAAAAGTTCTTCTGAAATCGAAGTTCTCAGGAAAAGACTTAAAACATTTATGTGTACCGTTAGGACGTTATTCTCTCGATACATTAAATCAATTAGTCGAAACTCAAGATTCACTGGATGTACCAGACATCATGATTGAAGGGGTTCGTGAAGCGTATGCCGATTTTGAAAACTTTGGTCGCCTAGAAGCTGCCGATGTATTTATGGATCGCTACTATTTCAAACATCTTCGACTCATCGACCGTACGATGAATCAAGAGGCCATCCATCAAATCGTGAACATTATGATTGATATGGAAAACATTACGACTTTAATTCGTGCCACAAAGCAAAAACAATCACGCTCATTCTTAATTGGGGTATTGTCTAGCGAAGGTACTGTAGATAAGACGTTATTAATCGACGAAGTGCATGAAAAGGGCACAGAGGCTCTTGTTGACCTTTATCGTCATGTTCCATACTATGACAAGTTTGTTGCGATTTTAGAACAGGAAGAACATCCAGTCTTTGCATTGGAATTATTAAAAGAAGAATTGATTCATCAAATTCTAGAAGAAGCGACTTTTGAACCATTTGGGCCGCTGCCAAGTCTAGCGTATATTCATGCGCTTGAGATGGAAGTCAAAAACCTCCGTCTATTACTGGTCGGTGTGGACAATGAGTTTACAGAAGAACAATTAAGAGAAAGGATGCGACCAGTTTATGTCTCATAAAATTGCCGTAGTTGGCGACAAAGATTCCATCCTTCCTTTTAAAATTTTAGGATTTAACGTGTATCCTTGCCACGATGCGCAAACAGCACGAAGGATGATTGATGAACTTAGTGAAGAGGAAGTCGGCATCATTTATGTAACGGAAGCAATTGCTAGTCAGATTCCGGAAACGATTCGTCGTTATGATGCGGAAATTTCACCAGCCATCATTCTTATTCCAAACCATAAAGGGTCTTTAGGAATTGGAAAATCAAGAATTCAAGAAAATGTTGAAAAAGCGGTTGGACAAAACATCTTATAACCAACCAATACACGAAACTTAGGGAGGTACCTCAGTGAAGATCGGAAGAATCGTAAAAGTATCAGGTCCTCTTGTGACTGCTGAAGGAATGGAAGACGCGAATATTCAAGATATTTGTCGTGTAGGTCATCTAGGCCTTATCGGTGAAATCATCGAAATGCGTAAAGATATTGCATCCATTCAAGTATATGAAGAAACTTCAGGAATTGGACCAGGAGAACCCGTCGAAACAACAGGGGAAGCATTATCTGTTGAATTGGCACCAGGGATTGTATCTCAAATGTTTGATGGGATTCAACGTCCCCTCAATAAATTTAAAGAAGTATCACAAAGTGACTTCTTAGTCCGCGGAACAAACGTGGATGCACTTGACCGTGAAAAAGAGTGGGAATTCATTCCTACTACAACTGTGGGTCAAGAAGTAGAAGCCGGAGACATTATTGGTTATGTACAAGAAACAAAAGTTGTACAACATAAAATCATGGTGCCTTACGGTGTTAAAGGTAAATTAGTAAAAGTGGAAGCTGGAAACTTCAAAATTGAAGATACAGTGTACCAAGTCGAAACAGAATCAGGCGTACGTGATTTCAACTTAATTCAACGTTGGCCAGTACGTCGTGGTCGTCCATATAAAGTAAAGAAAAACACTGAAGTTCCAATGTTAACAGGACAACGTGTTATCGATACTTTCTTCCCAGTAACAAAAGGGGGAGCAGCAGCTGTTCCAGGACCATTCGGAGCTGGTAAAACAGTGGTGCAACACCAAATCGCAAAATGGGCTGACGTGGATATCGTAGTGTACGTAGGTTGTGGTGAACGTGGAAACGAAATGACAGACGTATTGAACGAATTCCCTGAATTGATTGACCCAACAACTGGAGAATCAATTATGGAACGTACGATCTTAATTGCAAACACTTCTAACATGCCAGTAGCGGCTCGTGAAGCGTCTATTTATACAGGAATCACGATTGCGGAATACTTCCGTGATATGGGCTATAACGTAGCTATCATGGCAGACTCAACATCACGTTGGGCAGAAGCGCTTCGTGAAATGTCTGGACGTCTAGAAGAAATGCCAGGGGACGAAGGGTACCCAGCTTACTTAGGAAGCCGTATCGCAGAATACTACGAACGTGCAGGACGTGTTGAAACATTAGGAAGCGAAGGTCGTGAAGGGACCATTACAGCCATCGGTGCCGTATCACCTCCAGGGGGAGACACATCAGAACCAGTTACACAAAATACATTACGTGTAGCAAAAGTATTCTGGGGATTAGATGCAACATTGGCGCAAAAACGTCACTTCCCATCTATGAACTGGTTAACGTCTTACTCATTGTATGATCCAGAAGTTGGTAAATACATGGATGAGAATGTACATTCGAACTGGTCTGAATTTGTTCAACATGCAATGAACACATTACAAGAAGAAGCAAGCTTAGAAGAAATCGTTCGTTTAGTTGGTCTTGAATCATTATCTGAACGTGACCGTCTAACAATGACAATTGCGAAATCTCTTCGTGAAGACTTCTTACAACAAAACGCGTTTGACGATGTCGATACATTTACATCACGCGAAAAACAATATCGTATGTTAGAGCTCATCTTAACATTCGAAAAAGAAGCGCGTAATGCGATGAAACTTGGTTCTTACTATGCGGAAATTATGGATGGAACAGAAGAAGTACGTGACCGTATTGCTCGTTCTAAATATATTCCAGAAGCTGAGATTGCACGCTTTGAAGAAATTAAAGCTCAAATCAAAGCAGATATCGAAAAAACAATTCAACATGGAGGGATGACACATGCTTAAAGAGTATCGTACGATTAGTGAAGTTGTTGGCCCTTTAATGATGGTTGAACAAGTCGAAGGCGTTAAATATGATGAGTTGGTTGAAATCCAATTACAAAATGGTGAATTACGTCATGGACAAGTACTAGAAGTAAACGAAGATAAAGCGATGGTTCAGATTTTTGAAGGGCCAAGCGGCATTAACATTCGTGATACAAAAGTACGTTTCCGTGGTAAACCATTATCATTAAACGTATCTGAAGACATGATTGGTCGTATTTTTGATGGAATGGGGAACGTGATGGATAATGGTCCTGAAATCCTTCCAGAAGCGACTTTAGACGTAAACGGACAAGCGATTAACCCAGTTTCTCGTGACTATCCGGATGAATTTATCCAAACAGGGATTTCTGCCATTGACCACTTGAACACTCTTGTTCGTGGACAAAAATTACCAGTATTCTCTGGTTCAGGGCTTCCTCACAAAGAGTTAGCAGCCCAAATCGCACGTCAAGCGACTGTATTAAATAGCGACGAAAAATTCGCGGTAGTATTTGCTGCAATGGGGATTACCTTCGACGAAGCGGAATACTTCATGGAAGACTTCCGTAACACAGGAGCGATTGACCGTTCAGTGATGTTCCTAAACTTAGCGAGCGACCCAGCGATTGAACGTATTGCGACTCCAAAAATCGCATTAACAACAGCTGAGTACTTAGCATTTGAAAAAGGAATGCACGTACTTGTTATCATGACAGACATGACAAACTACTGTGAAGCGCTTCGTGAAATTTCAGCGGCTCGTCGTGAAGTTCCTGGACGTCGTGGATATCCAGGTTACTTATATACAAACCTTTCTACAATCTACGAACGTGCAGGACGTATCGTTGGCAAACCTGGATCTGTAACTCAAATTCCGATCCTTTCAATGCCTGAAGATGATATTACTCACCCAATCCCTGACTTAACAGGATATATTACAGAAGGACAAATTATTTTGGACCGTGCTCTTGATAAACAAGGGATTCAACCTCCAATTAACGTATTGCCTTCATTATCTCGTCTAAAAGATAAAGGTTCAGGTGAAGGAAAGACTCGTAAGGACCACGCGCCAACGATGAACCAATTATTCGCGGCATATGCAACTGGTAAACAAGCTAAAGAACTTGCAGTTGTATTAGGGGAATCTGCATTATCAAAAACAGATAAGAAATATGTAGAATTCACTGAACGTTTCGAACGTGAATATGTTGGACAAGGCTTCTACAAGAACCGTTCAATTCAAGAAACACTTGATTTAGGATGGGAATTACTATCCATCTTACCGCGTACGGAATTAAAACGTATCAAGGACGAGTTATTAGATGAATTTCTTCCGAAAGGGGAGTGATTCCTTTGGCACGATTGAACGTCAAACCAACTCGTATGGAATTGACAAAATTAAAACATCGTCTCGTTGTCTCAAAACGTGGGCATAAGCTCCTAAAAGATAAACAAGATGAGTTAATGCGTCAGTTCATCGAACTAATTCGAAAAAACAATGCGTTACGTGAGGCGGTCGAAGGTCGTCTTGTGGAAGGAATGAAGAGCTTCGTTCTTGCAAAAGCAACGTTGGAAGAAGCGTTTATCGAAGAACTTGTGGCGATTCCACCTCAAAGCGTATCCTTGGATCTTCAAGAAAAGAACATTATGAGTGTTTACGTTCCAGAAATGCATTTCACTGTGAAAGATGAAACGGAGGAAAGTGACTTTAAATATGGTTACTTAAACTCAAACAGTGAGATTGATGATTCTGTAGAACAAATCTCAAATGTATTAAATGAATTGCTAGAATTGACGGAGATTGAAAAAACTTGTCAACTGCTAGCAGATGAAATCGAGAAAACAAGACGTCGTGTAAACGCCCTTGAATATCGATTGATCCCACAATTAGAAGAAACGATTTACTTTATCGAAATGAAGCTGGAAGAAAACGAGAGAGCAAGTATCACTCGTATTATGAAAGTGAAAGATATGGGACAAAAATAATGAAAAGAGGACTCCTAGCAATGGTTGCTAGGAGCCTTTTTGATTTAATTTTGCTAATTCCTTGAAGAAATTATGAAAGCGCTTTAAATATAGCAAAATAGTACTAGTAAAGAGCAAAAAAGTCCAAGTAGCACCTAAAAGATAGTGCTAAAATTATTTATGGAAACGTTTTTATAATATTAAGGAGGGGTATTATGTATAATCGTCAAAATATGGAGAAGAGACAGCGCTTCTCTATTAGAAAGCTCACTGTTGGTACATGTTCAGTTATCATTGGGGCTTTCTTTTTTGGTACACTTCAACCAGTTTCTGCAACTGAAGCTGCTGCAACAGAGGTAGTAGCGACGGCCGTAGAAAACACGCCAGCTAGTGAGGTGGCGGCCACTGCTGAAGAGAAACCAGCAGTAGAATCTGGTGCTACAGCAACTGAGGCTACGCCAAAAGAAGAAAAAGAAGCAGTTTCTAATGAAGCTGCAAACACGGAGGCAACTGATAAAGTAGAAGAAAAAGCTACTGAAGCAGCTGCTACAGAAACAGCGGAGGCTAAACCAGCGGAAGCTAAACCAGCTGAAGCTAAACCAGCTGAGGAAAAACCAGCAGAAGCAGCAACAGGTGAAACTCGTGAAGCGACTGGTGAAACTCGTGAAGCAACAGCCGAAGTGAAAAAAGAGTGGGACTCAGTAAGCCGTGTGAAAGGGAATGTTGAAGTCGTTGAAGAAGGCGGAGTACGCTACAACAAATTAACTTCAACAACAGCTAACGACAATGGAGCAAACGAAGCTCTATTCGAAAAAGCTGGATTACAAGCGGATGCGGAAGGAAATGTAAGCGTTGACTTAACGTTCAAAGCAAATTCAGCTCCTGCAGAAACTCGCTTTGGGGTATATCTAAAATATAAAGATAATGACAACAATATCTTTGTTGGGTATGACAAGGGCGGTTGGTTCTGGCAATATAAAGGACCAAATGTAAACACTTGGTATAGTAAGACTCGTGTAGAAGCACCTAATATTGGTGAAGAAAATCATCTATCTATCGTTTACAAGAAAGATGGTCAATTAAACGCTACAAATAATGGACAAGCTTTATTTAGTACAGAAGTCGTTCCAGAAGCTGTCAAGAACGCTTTAGCTGATGTTAATAAAGTTTACCTTAAAGCGGGATCATATTATAAAGAATTAACATCTGTATCGATCAAAGCGGATAACCAAGAAAACATTAAGCCAGAAGAAGAAACTCCTGCTGTAGATGATGGTTTCCGTCGTAATGATCAAGATGTTCATTACGAAACTTTACAATCTGAACAATTAAAAGCAATCATCGACACGGCGTTTCCACGTGTTAAAGAATATGAATTAGATGGAAAAACGTTAACAGGTCAAGTTCAAAAATTAGATAAAATGTCAATCAACGGTGTGTTAGTCACTCCAGAAGTTCAATACCGTAAAATTGATGACACTACTGCAGAATATGTAATGACAGTGAGAAACGATGATGAATTCATCAACGCTGAAATCACTGTGAAATTACAATTAGTCGGCAACGAAATGCATTTCGATGTGACAAAAGTAGTCAACAAAAACAATGTTGAAATGGGTAAACCAGTCGACAATGTTCGAAAATTAATCCAAACTATTGAATTCCCAGGAAACACATTAGTTTCTGTAGGTTCTAATAAACAAAATGCGAAGTTTGACGGAGCACAAATGTCCACAAACACACATAGAGCAGGGGATTATCATTTAGACTTGAAGACAGGCAAAATGAATGATTACGCTTATGGCTTCATGTATGGCTTTGTTTCTTCAAATGAATTAGCAGCGTCTGTTTGGAGTAACTCTCAATTTACTTACCAAGGAAATGACTTTGCACGATTAACAACTGCTCTACAAAGAGTGGATGGCGTCAACTACATTGGTATCCAAAGTTCACCTTACTGGTATCAACGTGCTTATAAGAACTTAGTATTCCCTGAATACACATTAGAATTACCAAGTTCTAAAGTAGTCATTACAAAAGACTTAAACAAAGATAATGTGGTGGACTGGCAAGATGGGGCGATTGCATATCGTAATATCATGAACAATCCAAAAGGGGCGGAATCTGTTCCAGATTTAGTAGCGTATCGTATTGCGATGAACTTTGCATCTCAAGCGCAAAACCCATTCTTAATGACATTAGATGGAATTAAGAAGATTAACTTACACACAGATGGTTTAGGTCAATCAATC
>CAKAPS010000046.1:0-12402 GCA_916719965.1 uncultured Streptococcus sp. | reverse complement strand
AATATGCTTTCCATGATTCACAGTATGCTTCAAACGGAGAACTATAAGGAAATTGAAGAGTTAACGATTTTAACGTCCGATTACTTACGATATCTCTTTATGGTGGACCAAGACTTCTCTCCACTCGATAAAGAAATCCAACATATTAAGGACTATTTGGAGATACAACGCATTCGTTATGGGAATCATATCGATTTTGCTTTAACATTCGATGAAGAGCTGCACGATGCACTCGTTCCTTCCCTCTTACTACAAACATTCGTTGAGAATACCATTAAGCATGGCTTCTCCTTCCAAGACGGGATTAGCATTGAACTTTCCCTTCAAAAACGCATGGTAGAAGAGAAACCTTATATTGAGATTTGCGTGAAAGACAATGGTCCAGGTTTCACAACAGAGATTCTTGAAAAACTGAAGAATATGGAATCATTAATGTCAGAAGACGGCCATCATATTGGAATTACCAATGCGATTGAACGGCTTAGTCTTCTCTATCCAAATGACTATACGATTACTTTTGAAAATAACGACACGGGTGGCGCAAGAATTTATGCCCTCCTCCCCTATAAAGCGTTGAAAGGAGATTCTAATGAATATACTACTCGTTGATGACGACCGTTTTATCATCGAAGCGTTACGCGAAAAAATCCGTTGGGATCGATTAAAAATCGATAACGTCTACGCAGCTAATAGCCTCACCCAGGCGCAAGCCATCATTAAAGAAAATCCGATTCACCTAATGATTAGCGATATTGAAATGCCTCAAGGAAGTGGTCTTGAACTGCTCTCTTGGGTGAGAAACGAAAATTACGACATCAAAACCATCTTTTTAACAAACTATGCGGATTTCAACTACGCGCAAAAAGCAATTGAATTGCAAAGTTTTGAATACTACTTAAAACCGATTAACTTCGAAAAGTTGGAGTTCATCATTCAAAAGGCGCTGGACAAGATTACAGAGCAACGTCCAGTAGCACCTCTTGAGACATCTTTCCAAACAGAGAATAATTTCTGGTTCGAATATTTAAGAAAACCACGCATTCACCGTCTGGAAGAACTGCAAGCAGAAATGCGCAGACGCAATTTGAGTTTAAAAGAGCATCAGTATTTCCTAACGGGTGTGATTACATTGCATATTAATGAAGCAGATTACGCCCCAGAAATTCCTTCATGGACTTCACAGTTGAAAAAGGTATTTCAAGTTTTCTCAAATGAGACTTATCAATTAGCGAGTCTGTTTAAGATGGAAGGACATGTGGACCGTTATGTTTGCCACTTTAGAGTCGATAGCTCTATTAACAGCGATGAATTTGCAAGAAAAGTCCAACAAGAGATTCAAGACAAGTTTCATCGCAATGCAATCTTAACGTTCACCAGTTGCTTCCAATGTCCAAATATTTTACAAGACGTAAAAGAACTCTATGCAGCAACTGGGCAACAAGTTCCTTATTGGAATACCATTATTCCAGTATCTTCTGACGTAGCCGTTATACAAGAAAAAGAAGTTGCAACCAACTCTATCTCCTTCTCGGATTCATTAGACGAGTCTGACCTAGCAAAGAGTCTATTGAACTATATTTCAAATGGAATGGTGTCAAGATCCCTCTTACAAAAGTTACATCTGGATTGGACGCAACAAATCGGAATTTACTTAGATCAAAATGGAATTTCAGCGCATAAACTATTTCAAAATGCGCATCATGATTTCCTCTTCCAAAGAAAATTCCATTCGATTGAATCTTTTGAGGAATACTTCAATTACTACTGGTCACATGCGAGAAACTTTGTTACGGATGCTGAAAACCAAAAGAATAGTATTCAACGCATCATCGAATATATCGACCATCACTACAAAGAAGACTTGAGCCGAACGACTTTAGCCGATATGGTGTATCTCAGTGCGGACCACCTCGCACGTATCTTTAAGAAAGAAACAGGCGAAACACTCGTCAAATACATTACGGATAAACGCATCCATGCTGCTAAAGAATTACTATCAGACACGAAAACGCCTATTGCACAAGTCGCTTCTGAAGTCGGATATGATAATTACTCTTACTTCACAAAAATCTTTAAGGAAAAGACAGGTTACTCTCCAGGGGACTACAGAAAGCATCAAGCTGAATAAATAAAAAAAGAGCTAGTTCAAATTGAACTAGCTCTTTTTCATATTAGTTTTCTCTTTTTTTCACTTTTCCGTTCCATGCTTCGAAGCCATGTTTTAAAATGAAAATATTTGTATATCCATTTTTCTTTAGACGATAAGCGCAACGACCAGCGATTGACACGCCTTCTTCATATAAATAGATTGGTTGGTCTTTACGTAATTCCATGTAACGTTCTTTAAATTGAGAATAAGGAATGTTACGCGCTCCTAAAATATGAGCTGCTTTGAATTCATCTTTTTCACGTACATCGATTAATTGTCCGTGACGTAAATCCTTTCCGAATTCTTCAGCGCTAACCACTTTAGCAGATGATTGACGCATCCAAATTAATACAAATAAGTAAATTCCGTAGGCCAATAATAGACCCATAATAATACTCCACATGAGACTAAACTCCTTCAAAAATAATTTTAATCAGACAAGAGATATTGTATCATGTTTCTTCTAATCTTTCAAAAGCACTAAAGAAGCTGCTCCAATGACTCCTGCATCGTTCCCAAGTTCTGCTAAACGTAAGTGTGTTGTTTCGCGAACTTGTGGGAATACTAATTGTTCATATTCTTTACGAACGCCTTCTAGCAAGAATTCTCCTGCAGCGCTCACTCCACCACCGATAACGATGAAGGATGGATTTAACATATTCGCAACGTGTGAACATGCAATTCCTAAGTATTTTGAGAAATGACGAATCACGATTAATGCGAGTGGATCGTTTTGTTTTGCTAAATCAAACACATCTTTTGCACTCACGTCTTGTCCATCGTCAATTCTTGCTTTCAACTCTGAATCCCCAGCATATTCATCGGCATAACGACGGGCTAAGTTCACAATCCCTGTGGCACTCGCTACTGTTTCAAGACAACCTTTTTTACCGCAAGTACATGCAAAAGGTCGTTCACTGAAATCAACCGTAATATGTCCAAGCTCTCCGCCAGCACCAGCTACACCGTGAATAAGGCGGTTTTCAGCGATAATTCCACCGCCGACACCTGTTCCAAGTGTAAAGAAGGTTACGTCTGGTTGGTCTCCACCAGCACCCATCCATTTTTCACCTAATGCTGCAACGTTAGCATCATTGTCAATGAAGAACGGAATTTCGAGTGCTCCTTCGATTTTTTCTTTTAATGGTTGTAATGTTTTCCAGTTTAAGTTGTAAGCACCAATAACTGTACCCTTCTCTCTGTCAACTACCCCTGGAGACCCCATTCCAATACCAGCAAAGTTTTCATTTGTTAGTCCTAATAAGTCTAAACGATGACGAATTGAGTCGATAATGTCGTCCACAATATGACTTCCTTCGTCTAAAATGTTGGTAGGAATCGACCATTTTTGTTGAACTTCACCTTCAAGTGAAATAATCGCAAATTTGATGGAAGTCCCACCTAAATCAATACCAATAATTTTCTTTTCCATTGTATTCACTCCATGAATTTTGTATATGCTTACATTATAACAGCATTATCTTTTCATTCCTAGTGCAAAAAGTAAAATTGCGATAACAAAATACGCAACGATTCCTGCAATGCGTGAAGCAGGTTTTGTGAGTCGGTCCCCTCTAAAGCTGATCGCCGTCATCACTAAGTACCCACCAACGAGTCCTCCTAAGTGACCGTAGTTGTCTACAGCTGAATTAATAAATCCAAGGACAATGTTGATAATGAGAAGTCCAGCGTATTGCACTCCCATTTGTCTAAAAGAACGAATGTAGCCATGTTTGCGTGATAGATAAACCACAGCACCCATCAGTCCAAAGAGCGCCGTACTTGCTCCTGCTGAAATGCTTGAAGAAAAGGCAAAACTTGCAAGATTTCCCATAACTCCTGATAACAAATACACCGAAAGGAATCTCCAGTGCCCAATTTCGTACTCCATCTGACGACCAATCATGTATAAAAACACGCTATTAAACAAGATATGTTCCAGTCCAATATGTAAGAAAATCGGTGTTAGGAAGCGATAATATTCATGTTGATGAATGATGTACGGATTGAATTTCGCACCAAAATTTACAAGAACTTGTCCATTCGTGCTACCACCTGCTAGCGTCATCACGATAAACAGCGCTGCTTGAATCGCAAGAAATAAATAAGTGAAGCTAAAATTCTCATTGAAATTTCTCTTCATTCGTTCTAATTTCCAAGGGTTAATCTTAAACATCTCTAACCACTCCTTCACTAGTAATGATTGTTGGAATTCGGATATCTGTGTCAAATACTGGCCAGTCAACAACAGGCGTCACCTGAGTTGTATAGGCTAATGAGATGATGCGATAATCGTCTACTTTTTGTAAGGTTCTATCGTAATAGCCGCCACCAAATCCAATACGGTCTCCTCTCGTACTATAAAGGAGTCCCGGAACGATGACTAAATCTAAATCTTTGACTTCAAAAATCGGATGCGTGCTATCAATCACGGGCTCAAGCGCTCCAAAAGCAGAACGCTTAAAGGTTGTTTGCTCATTCCACTCTACAAACACCAACGTCTTATCCGGCATTGTCACAGGTACAAATAACTGTTTTCCAGCAAGTCTTGCCTCTTGAACCATTAAGTCTAATTGGAATTCGAGTCGCATCGGCATTGTTACCGCAACTGTCTTTGCTTCAATCCATTGCGGCATTCCTTTGAGCCATTCCACCACTCGTTTTTCTTCTACACGTCGTTTTCCAGGCGTCATTGCCTCTAGTTCTCTTTTTTGAATCGCACGCTTCAACTTTTTAACTTCTTTTTGATACATGTCGAACAGTTCGTTAAATAACTTCAAGAATTCAAGTTCGACCGCTCGCATGCTTCTTTCTTCCAAAATAGGTCGACTTAACAACGGTGCCTTTTCCATCATCGGTTCATCCGTTAAAATAATTGGCAATTCATTAGAGAGCATTTCATGATCAATCGCCCACACTTTTGCCCATTCTTTCTCTTCTAAATGTTGCAAGAAAAATTTCTCTTTAATGACTTCGAACAAGTTATTTTCCATGACTTCGTACTCTGGCAATTGATTCTTCACCGGACGAATTAAGTCAGCAATATAGGCTTCGGTTGCGTCATGCAACAAACAAGCAAGAACCGTTCCTGTTTGGTATCCTCTAGCAATAGCTTCTTGTGCACAGTTAATGCTATGTAATCCTACTGAATAAAAGAAACGCAGATGTCCGTTTCCGCGACACATCATACTTAACGCATGCGCAATATCCTCAATGGCAACATTGTCTGGAACCATTTCAAGCGGATTAAATACGCGCCCTGTATATGTATTCATTAATAATTTTTTATCTTCCATATGTTCCTCCACGGTTGATGTCAGTTTATTTTATCATTGAATTCACAGTATTTAAAAGAAAATAGGCAATTACTTAACTTGTTCTTAATTCTATCTATGTTTAGCCTAAAAAAAAATCGTTTGTTATAATGGGAATGAACAAGACTAATAGGAGGCACATTATGACAAAACCAATCTTTTTAAATGCCGTACTTCAAGAGAAAATTTGGGGTGGGACAAAATTGCATTCGCTGTTTAACTTCACTCTCCCTTCTGACAAGACCGGTGAAGCGTGGATTATTAGCGCGCATCCAAATGGGATTTCAACCATCAAAAGCCCTACTGAATATGCAGGACTAGGGTTAGATGAACTCTATAAAACCCATCCAGAACTCTTTAATGGACAACAATTGGCAAGCTTCCCTCTTCTCATTAAGTTGCTAGATGCTTCTGATGACTTATCAATTCAAGTGCATCCCGATGACGAATATGCGCTAGAACATGAAGGCGAATATGGGAAAAATGAATGCTGGTATGTCGTACAAGCAGAGCCAGGCGCAAAAATTGTATACGGACATACGGCGATGACTCCTGAAGAATTTGCAGAGAAAATCGACAATGAAGCTTGGAGCGACCTGTTTACCGAAGTTCCTGTGAAAGCGGGTGATTTCTTCGATGTTCCAAGTGGGACGATTCACGCCATTGGAGGCGGTATTGTGATTCTCGAGACGCAACAAAATTCAGATACCACTTATCGCGTCTATGACTACAACCGCACTGACAATACTGGAAATCCTCGTCCACTGCATATTCAACAAACAAAAGATGTGACGACGATTCCGCACAGTGTCCCAACGACGAATCAGCAAGTAATGACATCGGAGACTGGAACGAGAACGACTTTTGTGGAAAACAAGTTCTTTACAGTTTGGAAATACGATATTGATGGTGACTACAGCGATGCACTCTCTTCTACTTATCACCTTGTAACGGTGTTAGACGGAAAAGGAACGCTCACGGTCGATGGAACAACATATCCAATCGAAAAAGCAGATTCCTTTATTCTGCCTTCAGGAACACCATCACTCCAAGTTAACGGATCTGTTCAACTGATTGTGTCTCAATCAAACCAATAACAGTAAACATGAAAAAGGTCAGCAAAAATGCTGACCTTTATTTTTATGCATTCAATTGTTTTGTAATGTCTACGATTTCGTCGATTAAGCCACCGATTGTTGCAATCGTATCTTTAAGCGGTGCATCTGTAGAGACATCCACGCCTGCTGCTTTGGCAAGCTCTTCTGCGCTCTTCGTTCCGCCCATCTTCAAGACTTCCACCCAAGTATTTGCGACACTTGAATCTTTTTGAATCATTTTCGCCACTTGTGTACCGATTGTTAAACCAGCTGAGTAAGTGTATGAATATAATCCCATGTAGTAGTGCGGTTGACGCATCCATGTTAACTCTGCACCTTCTGTAAGAACCACTTCTGGTCCCCAGAATTTAGCAAGAGTTTCTCTGAATAAATCGTTTAACGTATCGGCATCCAAGCTCTTACCTGCGTCCACTAAGCGGTATACTTCGCGTTGGAAGTATGCTTCTAATAAGTGAGTTACAAAATTATGGTAGTAAGTTTTTGCAACCATTTGAGAAGAAATCCAACGTTTCATACGTAAATCATCGCCCGCTTTGTTCTTCAAGTAGAACTCAACCAATAATTCGTTTGTTGTTGATGGCGCTTCTACAAAGTACATACTTGGACGACCATCTAGAATATTTTGGTGTTTATACGCTAACTGGAAGTGTCCTGCGTGTCCTAATTCATGCGCTAGTGTCATACAGTCATTCATATCTTCTGTAAAGAACATTAAAATAAATGAGTTTGCTCCATAAGGTGATGAACAGAACGCACCCGTGCGTTTACCAATTGTTTCAGCATAGTCAATCCAACGGTTATCGAAGCCTTCTTTCATAATCTTGAGGTAATCTTCCCCTAGTGGTGCTAATCCTTCTAAGATAAATTGTTTTGCTTCGTCATACGTTACTTTGGCTGCATAAGTTGGATCTACTTCTAGTTTCAAGTCTTCATAGCGCACTTCATCTAATTGATAGATTTCTTTGATGAGACGTGCGAATTTACGCATATGTGGCGCTAATTCTTCCATGATGACATCGATTTGACGGTCGTATAGTTCACGAGAAACTTTTTGACGGTCTAATAAGTAATCAAACACTGAATCGAATCCACGCAATGTTGCCATTGTTTTTTCTTTTTGAATTTGTGTGTTATAGGCTGAAGCTGTGCTATGTTGGTATTTGCGTAATGTGTCGCTAAATACTTTGAACGCTTCACGACGAATCGCTGTATTTGGTTCAGATTGCATACGGCCTTCAAAGCTGTTGTATGTCATCGGAATCACTTGTCCGTCTGCTTCCACGTCTGCAAAATGCATATCTTTGAATTTAATATCGTTGTACGCTTGGTAACCAGCATCTAATGTATTTCCTAAAGCAGCTAGGGTTGCTTCCACATCTTTTGATAATAAATGTTTTTTATCTTCTAAGAGACGTTCGATATATAAGGCATCTTCCTTATTCGCGCGCGCTTCTTCTAACACGGCATCATCCAATTGACTTAATTCAGATTCAAAGAAACTTAATTTGGCGTCTAATCCTGCTAACACTGTACGTGTTTGAGCAGCACGTGTTTGTGCTTCTTTGTCTTTTGTATTCGCGCTCACAGCAAGGTTGCAATACGCAGAAATTTTACCGCGTTGTTCTAATAAGGCACGGTACGTTGCTAAACCAGCATTCACTTGAGGTGCTGTTGTAATTTTCCCTTCGTATTCTTTTTGGAAAGCCTCTACTTTTCCTTTAAGGTCTTCTAACGCTTCGTTAAACACTTCTTCTGTTTCAAACAATAGCGATAAGTCCCATGTTTGATTTACATCTACTTGACTTCTTTCAATCATATTCTCACTCCACTTTCTAAAGTCGTACTCTCATTGTACCACAGTTTTCATTTAATTTTCAGAAAACTTTAATGATAAACAAAAAAAGTGTTACAGCCCTTCGACTGTAACACTCATTCATGTCTATTATTGTAACGCTCCGATTGCACGAGCGATTTCTTCATTAGAACTTCCTGGTTTAATTTCGAAAGTACCAGTCCAGATCTTATCAGCAATGTTATTTGTTGTTAAGTAATCTATGAACTCTTTAGCACTCTTAACTAAGCCTGCTTTTTCTAATTTGTCGGCAACATCGTTTGATGATTCGCCTTCTTCAACTGTAATAGATACAGGTTTTGAAGATTGTGTAGTTGCTGCTTCAGTTGTTGAAGCTTGTGAAGTAGCTTTAGCACTTGATGTAGACGCTTGGCTACCAGATTCTTTTTCAGCTAATAAAGACTCGTAAGCGGCTTTATAGCTTGCTTCATTTGCTCCTTCAGAAACGATTGGCAAATTCACTGCATCTAATTGGCTCTTTAATGATTGTGGTACAAAAGGCCAAATCACAGTAACCAATGCTAAAATTAACGCTGCTAATAAGAAGCCCATTCCTAAAGAACGAAATTTCGTTTTACTCATGTTCTTCCTCCTTAATTTGCATCTGCTTCAAAATAATTATCGATTACCAATTGTACTGTTGAAACAGGTACGTTTAATTGTTCAGAAATTGATTCTACTGAATTACCGTGGCTGAATAATGTAATGATTTGTTGTTTCGTTACATTGTGTAAGCGACCAGATTCTTCTGCAGTTGCTTCTTCCACTGCTTCTGTTTCTTCAGCTACTGGTTCTGGTTTTTCAGCTACACGAACTTCTGCTGTTTTTGCAGCGCGAACTTCTTCATAAGTTGGTTCAACTGATGGTCCTTTGTATACAGTTGTTCCTTCTAATTCTTGAATTTTTTTCTTTAATGAATATACTTCACGGTTTAATTCTAATAAACCTTCAGCTAATTCATCGATTTCTTCTTCATTGTGGTTATCCTTTAAGAATAGTGAAATGAATAAGAAAAATACTGCTAATGCTAATAACGCGAGAACTACGACCCATACGTGCATTTTTTCACCTCATTAAATATTATTTTTTTCCTTTCATCCTATTTTAAATAATGTTAGCCAAAATATCAAGGTTCACGGCGAAGTTTATCATTTTGTTAACGAATTGAAACATTACACAAACCTCTTGAAACACAAAAAAATCTTTACCCTCCAGTCCTTATTCAGGAGTAAAAGGTAAAGATTTCTATCCTTATTAACCTCGCATTTCTTCCTTCACTCGTTTTTCTTTTTGGCTTAAAACGAGTAAGTTTTCGCGGAGTTCTTGTTCCATTTGCGTCAATTCGTATTCGGCTTTTCTACGTTTTTGACGGCCTTCTTGTTGAATGAGAATCGTTTCTTCTAATGTTTCAATCAAGTCTTGTTGTGTCTTTTGAAGAGTTTCAAGATCGATAATACCGCGTTCATTTTCACGAGCTGTTTCGATTGTTGAAATCTTCAACATTTCAGAGTTCTTTTGAATCAACTGATTAGTCGTTTCAGACACTTGGCGTTGCGCTGTCACTGCATCCTTTTGACGAAGCAATGTCATCGCAATGGCAATTTGGTTCTTCCATAAAGGAATCGTTGTCGTAATAGAGGATTGAATTTTTTCCGCCAATGTTTGGTTCGTATTTTGAATCAAGCGAATTTGTGGCGCTTGTTGGATGGTCATTTGACGCGTCAATTTCAAGTCGTGATTTCTCTTTTCAAGACGATCTAAGAATTGATGTAAGTCGTTGACCACTTGCACATCCATTTGGTCTCCTGATTCTTGCGCCTTTTGCATCGCTTCAGGAATCAGTTTTTGTTGCAACTCTTCAATCTTCAATTCCCCAGCAGCGATATAAATACTTAACGCCTCGAAGAATTCCTTATTGCGTTGGTACAGTTGCTCAAGAGATAAGTTGTCGTTTAATAAGCCATTCTTCTCATGGTCCAATCGCACAGCAATCTTATCGACTTGTGAGCCCACTTCTTGGTATTTAGATTGCATTTCGTAAATCGACTTCTTCAAGCGTCCAAATATTTTGCGGAAAATGTTCGAATCTTGTGCCACAAGGTCGTTCGGGTTAGTCTCATTGAGTCGCATCATCAACTCATTAAGTGTATCGCCAATTTCTCCTGTATCTTTATTTTGCACATGAGCCAGCATCGAATGAGAGAATTCACCAAGTTGCTTTTGCGCTCCAGCACCATAACTAATGATGGCCTGCATATTCTTTTCATCGATTTGTTTTGCAAGAGCACGTGCTTGTTCTTGCTGTTTTTCTGGCAAAGTATCTACTAGCGCACGTTTTGCATCTACTTGTTCTTGTGGGAAATCACTCGCCACATCTTGCAGTGTCGTATTTTTTACCACATCTTCTCCGAATGGGTTTTGAATCAGTGCATCCACCATTGATTTTTCTTCAGTCATTGTTCTCTACTCCTTTATCGTACGGTTCACGTACTCCATTTCAGCTTCTGATTTTTTAATCTTGTCCTCTTGGAAATGTAAGTAATCCTCTTCCAACGTTGCACAGACGAGATCGATTTTTTCTCCTAATTCTTGTAACGTTTGATACGTTTCGCTTCCTTTTACTGGTTGTTCACTCAATTCTTTGTACGCTTTCGTCATTTCGTTTAATGACGGTACGCATGTATGAACGAACAAGTTTGCATCTGGAAGCTTTTCAGGGTGTTTGACTAGCGCTTTGAAATACTCCTTCATCGTTTGAGTCGTATTGTATCGATTACTAATAATTCGTAGTTTGGTATAACTTTGAATCTTTTCATCGATTTCCTCAATTTGCGTCTTCACCACTGCCATTTTTTGTCTAAAATAATCGATATCTTGTTTAGATAATCCTGATTGTTCATATCGTTCTTGCACCTTACTAGAGGTTTTATCTAACGGTTTCTTTGTTTTACCAAAGACCGATTTCACTTCCATTTCTTCTGGAAATAGCATGAAGAAAAAGATACCTGCTAGTACGAGAAGTGAAAATAACAGCCTTACAGATGACCCGTAAATATGACTCATAAAGTAACGCGTTATGAATACAAACAATACTAATTTGAGAAGTCTATTCCACTGTTTCATGGTACTCCCTCCTTATGAACTTATTGTATCATTTGGCTATTTTGGAACATGGTACTTAAGGCCGATTTCTATGGGACTTGAGGCTGAATCAAATAACGCAAAAAAGGAATTAAACAGCCTTCACTGTCTAATTCCTTCTCGTTTTATTGAAATGTTTTATTTTTTGCTTTTAGCAAATACGAATGCGCCACCTGTTAAGAACACTGCTGATAGAATCATATATAAAGTTCCCATCGAAGTACCTGTATTTGGTAATTCGTCTTCTCCCGCTTTTGCAGGTGCTGCTTGTGCAACAGGCGCTGGAGATGGATCTTTAGCTTCTTTTGCATCTTTGTTGGCTACTTGTTCTGATGTAGCAGCAAGAGGTGTTGCTAACACACGTGTCTCAGTTGCTTCGGCATTTGTTTCAGGTGTTACAACTTTGTCTCCAACGGCATTTGTTAAAACAGCTGTTGTCGCTGGAGTTTCAGTTGTTGCTACCGTTTCTGTAACTGTAGTACGTAACTCTGCCTCAGGAGTTGGTGTTGGTTGTTCAGTTGTATCTAGAAGTGCTCTTCTTCTACGAACACGACTTCTTGGTGCTTCTGTTGAGGTTGTTGGAGCCTCTGTCACAGTTGTTGCTGTAGTAGTTGTTGGAGCCTCTGTCGTCGTTGTTGTCGTTGTCGGTGCTTCTGTTACTACTGGTGCAGAAGTTGTTACTACCGGAGCCTCTGTGACCACTGGTGCAGAAGTTGTTACTACTGGTGCCTCTGTGACCACTGGTGCAGAAGTTGTTACTACTGGTGCAGAAGTTGTTACTACTGGTGCCTCTGTTACTACTGGTGCTGAAGTCGTTACTACTGGAGC
>CAKAPS010000045.1:0-12418 GCA_916719965.1 uncultured Streptococcus sp. | reverse complement strand
CGGTAGCCCTAGGGTGTTTTTATTAAATTCTCACTTTTTGGGGTCAGTCCCATTTCTCTTGTACCTTTTCTGTTTTATTGAAAGTAATTTTAGATAAAGTAACCTAAGTAGTAACGAACGAAGAATGCAGCACATACAGCGCCGATGAATGGAGCAGTACCAGGTACTAATAATCCATATTGCCAGTCGTTATTCACTTTGTTTTTGATTGGTAATAATTGGTAAGCAAGACGAGGTCCTAAGTCACGAGCTTGGTTCATTGCGAATCCAGTTGTACCTCCAAGACCCATACCGACAGCCCATACGATTAATCCAACCACGATTGGTAATAATTCTTTGTTTACATTTTCAGTTGCTAAGATAGCTGTTAAGAAAATGAAAGTTGCGAATGCTTCGACGAAGTAGTTACGTGGTAAGTTACGTAAGTTAGGGTTTGTTGAGAAGATGTTACGGATTGCGATTCCGTCTACTTGGCCTTCAGAAGCTGTGAAGTGGTCTGCGTACATAAACCATACGATCACTGCACCAGCAAATGCGCCTAAGAATTCAGCGATAGCAATAGGGATGAATTGTGCTGCAGGAAGTACTCCTAAAACTACTTTAGCAAGCGCCATAGCAGGGTTGATACTTACACCACCGAAGATGAATAAAGTAACAGTGATACCGAATGCCCATGTTGTGATGGCAAATAAGTGACCTGTTCCAGCGTATTTTGTTTTCTTCAAGACGTCATCACAGTGTACGCCGACCCCGAAGATAATCATGAGGGCTGTTCCCATAAATTCTGATAATAATAAATGCATAAATGTTTGGTCCATTGGTTGATTCTCCTTAATGTAATTCTTTTGTCAATTGTTGATAGACGGCTTGAATCGATAATCCTGTTTCCTTGGCGATTCTCGCGCAGTCTTCATATTCTAATGTTGATTTTGTAACAGTTCCATATTGGTTTTTCTTTACTTTCACGGCTCCAAGGCTCGTTAGTTTCGTCTCGAAAGTGCGCGTCATGACTTTACGTTGGACGTTTTGATAACGAAAGCCAATGGTTGACGTTTGTTCGAATAAAATGGCTGTAAACCGTTCGAGGTCTCCTTCTTGAATGAGAAGTGTGAGATGGGTTGCTGGACGGTTTTTCTTTGTGTAAACGGGAGTGTAATGCACATCAAGCGCGCCTTCTTCTAATAAAAGGCTCATGATGTAGCCAAGCTCTTCACCACTTTGGTCATCGATAGTTGTATCGATTTGAATGATTGCATCGTTATGGGAAGTCACGACTTGATGAGAATGAGTCGTTTTCTCTAAGAGTGTTCCGCGTAACGCATTGAATTTACCAGTGTCACGTTTTCCAAAACCGTAACCCACTTTAGTAGCGGTTAGGTTTGAAGGTTCTGCAAATACTGGGTGAATGGCCTTAAAGAGAGCAAGACCGGTTGGTGTCACAAGCTCTGTATGAATGTCAAAGTCTTGTGAGAATGGAATGCTTGTTCCGAGTCTTAATTGCATTACAGCAGGAACCGGTACAGGCATGACTCCATGTGCAACGGTAATCGTACCGCTACCTTCAGTGACAGCAGTGCTGTATACCGCATCGATGTCGAGTGTTTCCCACAAAATGAAGAAGCTCATGATGTCGATGATAGAGTCTGTTGCGCCAACCTCGTGGAAATGAATTTCTTCCACAGGCATTTGGTGTACGTTCGCTTCCGCTTGTGCGATGTCACGGAATACTTCCAAACTTTTATCTTTTACAAAGTCACTTGTGCCACTTGAAAGAATAATCGTTTCGATTTCTTTCAACCCACGAACTTCTCCGTGATGGTGATGATGACTATGTGTATGTTCATGAGAATGACCGTTGTGAGTATGTTCGTGCTCATGATGATGATCGTGTGAGTGTGAATGTTCATGCGTGTGCTCATGAGAATGCGTGTGTTCTTCGTGCGCGTGTGAATGAGCATGTTCATGATGATGATGATGTTCGTGCTCGTGTTCGTGGTGGTGGTCATGATCGTGATGGTGATGATCAAAGTCACCAGCGATGCCATGGTCTTTTTCACCGTGTTCCATATGCACATCGAAGTCTGTTCCCCAAATACTGCTTTTCGCGATGCGGTCTACATGAAGATGATAACCGTCGAGCGAAATCGTCTTAAGGGCTTTTTCAAGATGCTTGCGGTCGGCTCCTAAATCGAGTAGAAGAGCATTTAGCATATCACCGCTCAGCCCAGAAAATGGTTCTAAAAATAATGTGCTCATGCGAGTCCTCCTCGAATGTTGTTAATCATGCTAGCAGAGTACGCTGCACCAAAACCGTTGTCGATATTGACGACAGTAACGCCGCTTGCGCAAGAAGTCAGCATGCTAAGAAGAGTCGTCACGCCTTGAAGATTCGTTCCATATCCGATGCTGGTTGGAACGGCAATCACAGGAACATCTACTAACCCGCCAACGACACTGACAAGAGCACCTTCCATACCGGCGATGACAATCACGACGCTAGCGCCTTGGATGTCTTCGAGACGATTGAAGAGGCGGTGAATCCCCGCAACTCCAACATCGTAAATGCGTTTCACGCGATTTCCGAAAGTCTCAGCAGTGACAGCCGCTTCTTCGGCAACAGGAATGTCGCTTGTGCCAGCTGTGACAACTGCGATGTAGTGTTCATGTTTTGGGGCGATTGGGTTCAAGACGAAGGTACGTCCGAGCGGTTCGTAGACCCCTTCAGGGAAAGCAAGGGAGAGAGCTTCCCCTTTTTCAGCGTTCACGCGTGTTGCAAGAATAGCTGTTTTATGCTCATTCATTGCCGTGATGATGCCAATTAATTGCTCAATGTTTTTCCCTTCACCATAGATGATTTCTGGAAATCCATTGCGCTTTTGGCGAGAAAGATCAATGGCCGCGTAACCAATGTCTTCAATCCCTTTCAGAAGGGTGGACGCTTCTTCAATTGAGAGGCGTCCATCTTTAACTTGTTGTAGGATTTCTTCTTGTTTCATATTATTTATCTTCAACGATAACAGATAATCCATCGCGGATAACTGTTACTTTTGCGTCTGCTCCTTGAAGTTCGAAGGCACGTGCAAGAGCTTCGTCAAATGTTTTCGCTAATTCCATATGCATATTTGTAATTAATGATTCTTCGACTAAATCAGAAACGAAGATTACATGGTGGTGCACGAGGATACGCGCTAAGATTTGTGAAGTCCATTGGTCTGGAACTGTTTCAAGTCTTGGAGTGTTAATCGCTTGGTCTAAGAAGTCTTTAGGATCTTTAACGTCTGCTAAGTTACGGTAGAAACCTTCACCACCGTGACCATCTTGACATCCAGCAACCATGATGATTACGCCGCCTTCTTTGTTTGTCGCTTCAGCAGCAGTCATTCCTTTAACAGCTTGGTAGATGTTTTGGTCTAATGGGAAACCACCATTTGTAGAAACGGCGATGTCGCAAGGGATTTTAGTTACATGAGCTAATTCACGAACGAATTCGCAACCTACTTTATGCGCTTCAACCATGTCTCCGGCAAATGAACCGATGATATGTTTTTCACCGTCTAATACAACGTTTACGATGAAGGCTAAGTTTGCAGTACGTGCTGCGTATAACATATCTTCGTGGATTGGGTTGTGGTCTAAGTTACCAGTACGTGATTTTTCTGAATCGATAAAGTCACCACTGTGGTTTGCCATAATTGTTTTATATGAAGCAACCCCAGGAAGAACTGATTTACGTCCGCCAGAGAATCCAGCGAAGAAGTGGCTTTCGATAAATCCTTCAGCGATTAGTAAGTCTGCTTCAGCAGCGATACGGTTGATGATGCAGTCACCACCTGAAGGTAATTGACCGATTTTAACCATGTCTTCGTCGTTTGTTGAAATGTGCATTACGATTTCTTCGTTGTCCACGATTTCTTGACCGTATTTGTTAATTAACTCTTCGCGAGTTGAAGGACGGTGGAAACCAGTCGCAACTAAAATACGGATACGAGCGTCTGGGTTTACGCTACGGATACGACGTAAAATGATTGGTGTGATGATATGTGAAGGAACTGGACGTGTATGGTCAGAACTGATTAACACGATATCTTTTTTGCCTTTTGCTAATTCTTCTAATGTTTGGCTACCAATTGGATTATCCATTGATTTTTCCACTGTTTCTTGTTCAGAAAGTGGGTTGTGATAGTTTTCAGCTTTTGATTCAAGTAATCCAGCAAAGTTTTTGTCAGGAATTACAGCAGTAATAGATTTTTTGTCATAAGGTAGTTTAATTTCAACCATGATAACATCTCCTTAAATTTTTAATACGATTATAAGTATACATAAAAAAGCGCACTTGTAAATCCCAAACGTTAGTAACATTTGTTAACGTCATTTTCTGTGATAAGATGATAATAGTGTGTATAGGAATTTGCTTAAGGGAGTGTTCAGTTTGAACAGCGAAGAATATTTAATTCAATTTTTAGAAAAAGAAAATACCCCTATTATAAAGAAGAAAAAACATATGTATCTTGCTTATCGTGGGTTAGAACAAGCGTATACGTATGTGTTAATCGATGGGGTTGTAAAGACAAGTATCATTATGAAGGATGGTCGCGAGTTTAATTTAGAGTATGTGACACCGGTCGATATCGTTTCATTAGTGCGTGACGAAGTATCTAACTATACCTCAGCACCATTTAATGTCCGTATCGAAAGTGATGAAGCAACGTTCTACCGTATTCCACGTATTAAGTTTTGGGAATACGTGAAAAACGATCAACAGTTGCAAGATTATGTGCGTGAATATTACCGTGATAAATTATCTGAAACCATCGAGTCGTTGCAATATATGACGATGAATGGGAAAAAAGGAGCAGTGTGTTCCTTCCTATATAAATTAATGAATCAATTTGGGGTAGAAACTGAAGGTGGAATCCTCATTGATTTCAGTGTTACGAATGAGGATATCGCAGGATTTTGCGGAATCTCTACTCGTAATAGTGTTAACCGCATTATTCATGATCTTAAAGAAGAAGGCGTTGTTAAAATTCACAACCAAAAACTAGTGGTATTAGATAAAGCTTATTTAGAAGAATTTACAGGACGCGAAAGCTTTTAATAAAGAAAGAAGGAATCGAGAATGGATGAAAAAGAAGCACGATTACGCGAATTGCTGAAGGAAGTGGGGAGAATTGTTGTCCCATATTCTGGCGGGATTGATAGTAGTTACCTATTAAAAATCGCCGTGGATACACTTGGCCGTGATAATGTCATCGCAGCAGTAGTGAACTCTGAGTTGTTCTCAGACCGTGAATTTAGTGAAGCGATTGACCTTGGAACGGAAATGGGCGCGCGTGTGATAGGGCTTGAAATGGAAGAACTCTCTGATCCACATATCGCCTCAAACACACCAAACAGCTGGTACTATAGTAAGAAAATGCTCTATCAAACGATTAAAAAGAATGTGGAGGGCGAAGGATTTACCGTGCTTTCAGATGGGTTGATTATGGATGACATCAATGATTATCGCCCAGGTGTGAAGGCGCGTAATGAAGAAGGTGTGCGTAGTCTCTTGCAAGAAGCGGGATTATATAAATCAGAAATTCGTGAATTAGCCAAACGCGCAGGTGTTACGAATTGGAATAAAACTCCTTCATGCAGCTTAGCATCTCGTTTCCCATACGGAACACGTATCACTCCTGAAAAAGTAGAAGCAGTCTTCAAGGCGGAAGAATACTTCACGAAGCGTGGGTTTGAACCAGTACGTGTTCGCGTGCATCAAGACTTAGCGCGTATCGAGGTTGGCGCAGACCAAATCGAAAAACTCGTGAAGAATCACGAAGAAATTAACAAGATGATGCAAGATTTAGGGTTCTTATTTGTAACGGTCGATCTTCAAGGATATAAATACGGTCGTATGAACGACCAACTCGACGAAAAGACAAAGAAAGCAGCGGTAGAATAATGATTGCAACTCCACAAGAGGTTCTCGATTTCTGGTTTGTGGAATGTGAGCCTGCCGATTGGTTTAAGAAATCAGAGGAATTCGATAACGAAATTCGCTCGCGCTTTCTTGAGACTTACGAAGCGATTGTGAACGGGGAAACTGCCGATTGGCGTCGTAGTGCAAAAGGCCGCCTGGCAGAAATCATCGTGCTAGACCAATTTTCTAGAAATATGTTTAGGGATGATGCTAAGGCGTTTGCTTCAGATGCATTAGCAGTCGAACTGGCCAAAGAGGCATTGTCTGATTGGGATGAGTTTTCTGTTCAAGAACGTAGCTTTGTCGTGATGCCGTTCATGCATTCGGAGTCATTAGCCGTGCATGATTGGGCGGCAAAATGGTTTGACGAACCAGGACTTGAGCGTCGGAAGAAATACGAACTCCTGCACAGTGAAATTATTGAGCGCTTCGGACGATACCCACACAGAAATCGTGTGCTTGGAAGAACTTCAACTCCTGAAGAAGAAGCCTTCTTACAAGAACATCCAGGATTTTAAACAAAAGAGTCTTAGGGCTCTTTTTTATTGCCCGAATAATCACTCATAAAAATAAACTGGACTCACAGTGTGAGTCCAGTTTTTCATTTGTTATATTTCTAGCTCGAACCGGTACAACGTTACAGCTACTATAAAGAAATCCGTGAGAATTCGTAGGAATCATTTATACCGAGTCTCGTCTCTTTTAGAATCCGATTAAGTAAAGGATTGTTGCGACGATTGTGCTTGATAAACCGACGATGGCTTCATAAGGGATTAATTTCATACGATCTTCAATCGCCATGAAGACAGAACCGCCTGTTGCATGGAAGAATGAACCATGTGGAAGTGAGTCGAGCACAGTTGCCCCTGCGTGAATCATCGCTGCTGCAGATACGGCTGGAACGCCTGCTGCTGTCAATGGACCTGAGAAGGTTTGAGACGCAATCGTTGAACCGGCAGTTGTAGAAGCTGTCGCAGCCCCCATTAAAATACCAGAAAGAGGAGCTAAGACGAAGGCTGGCATGTTCATCGCTTCAAGAAGAGCAATCATATCGACTTGCAATGCGGAAGCTTTGATGATTCCGGCAATCGTACCAGTACCGATTAAAAGAATTGATACGCCGATAACTTTGCTAAGCCCAAATTCAGTAAATTCAACCGTGTTTTTCGCATTACCCGTTACAACAATCGTCACTAAACCACCTAGAGGAAGTGCGATTAATGGGTCCACGCTGATTCCAGCAATTGAGCGAAGGGCAAGAAGGGCGATTACAACGATTGGTCCAAGCATGGCTTTGAAGAAAGAGAGTGACACGCCGCTTGTTCCTGCTTCGTCAATACCGTCAAATTCATGTGCGCCGCCTTTTTTAGCAAGTAATCCAGAAAGGATAATGGCCACGAATAGCGCTACAAAGGCAGGGATTAAGTTTTTCACCATTAATGCTGTAAGGTCGATTCCGAATGCTTCGGATGCCGCAATCGTGTTTGGGTTTGGTGAAATGATGTTTCCGGCTTTACCACCACCGATCATCGCAAGTAAAATACCAGCTTTAGAAAGGTTTGCTTTTTTCGCAATGGCAATGGCAATTGGAGCTACTGTGATAACGGCGATATCGATGAAGACCCCGACGGCACAAATAATCATTGTCGCAATCGCAATCGCGGCAATCGCACGTTTTTGGCCGAGTTTCTTTACAATCGTATCGGCAATCGTTTCAGCCGAGCCTGTCTTAATTAATGCTCCGGCTAAAATCCCACTCGTCATGATACGAAGAACTGGAGACATCATGCTTTGAGCTCCGCCGACCATGGCTTTTACCGTTTCGGCAAGACCGCCGCCTCCGATAATTCCCCCAATCAGAGCGCCGAAGATTAAACTGTAGGCTGGATGAACTTTTTTAACAATCAAAATAATAGCAAGTACGAGACCGACTAAGGCCCCTAATGTTGAAAAGGTTGGTGCTGTCATTTTAGTTTCCTCCTATTGAACTGCTTTGATTAAACGAAATACTTGTTCCACGCTGCGAATCATATTTTCGCGCGCATTTTCTTTTTCCATTGCATCTTGAACGGTGATGACTCTTCGCAAAATTGGGAAGAAGGCATCGATTCCGTTTTCGTTACATACCCCAGCGTCTGGTGTGAGGCATCCTGCAAATGCGAGAACTTTCTTGCCGTGTTTTTTCGCAAGATGAGCAACGCCGATTGGAGCTTTTCCAAGGGCTGTTTGACTATCTAAGCGTCCTTCACCGGTGATGACAAAGTCGGCATCCTTCATTTCGTCTTCGAGACCTGTTTCTTCAAGGACAATCTTAATGCCGCTCTCAAGAACCGCATTTGTGTAAGTGAGAAACGCAAATCCCATTCCTCCGGCTGCACCCGTACCTGGGTAGAGGCGGTCGGCATGGTCAAAGGTTTCTTTCGATAATTCGGCGTAGTGGAGAAGCGCCTCGTCGAGTTCCTTCACCATTTCTGGAGTTGCTCCTTTTTGTGGGCCGTAAATCGCACTCGAGCCCATTGGACCACAGAGCGGATTAGTTACGTCACACGCCACGCGGAAAGTACACTCTTTTAATTCTGGCAAGACATTTTCAGCCTTGATGCGCGCAATCGATTGAAGACCCGCACCTCCGTATCCGACAGGAGCACCGTCTTTATCTAGGAAATCATATCCGAGCGCTTGCAGCATCCCGATACCACCATCGTTTGTGGCACTTCCTCCGATTCCCACGATAAAATGACGACAACCATTATCGATGGCATCTTTAATTAATTCGCCGACACCGAATGTTGTAGTATGCATTGGATTGCGTTTTTCATCAGGAACTAGCGTAATCCCTGCGGCTGCAGACATTTCGATAATTGCTGTTTTTGGACGCGTACCGTCCGCTTTTAAGATTCCGTATTCGGCAGTTACTGGTTCTCCTAATGGTCCAGTGACGCTCACATGAACAAGTTCACCTCCCATCCCGATGGCTAATGCTTCGACCGTTCCTTCACCACCGTCTGCGAGTGGGCGAACAATCACATCGGCTTCAGGGTATACGACCTGAACACCTTCCTTGATGGCCTGACCCGCTTCTAGTGAAGACAAGCTACCTTTCAGTGAATCGATAGCAACGACTACTTTCATTTTCATCCCTCCTTATTGTTGTAAAACCATTATATCAAGCGCTTACAATTAAAACTGTTGCGAAAAATAGGAAAAACTATGAAGTTGAAAAAAATAAAACGGAATAGTGTCAGTTTCATTCTGTCCGGGTGATTTTTTCGAATATTACAACGTTGTAATACACAAAAAAATGACGAATCGCATAGGGGTGGGAATGTGCAAAAACGCTCGAACAAAAACCGAATATGAGATTAAAAAATCCTTCCTATTTTGTAATAAAAGATTAATCAGTTTACCATTGTTTTTCCCCTCGATTTTCGGTAACATTAATAAGCAGATTTGAGAGAAATTAGGAGATATACATAATGAAAAGTCCTCGTACATGGGTGAAGAAAATCGTCTGTGCACTCAGCATTTTTGCTGTAGGAGCAACGACGGTGACACCAGCAATTTATGCGCAAGATGACGCAAAAGCAAAAGAGGAAGCAGCTGCGATTCAAGATGTACAAAGCTACATCGCAATCGAGCAAACGAGCGGAAAAATTTTGATGCAAAACAATCAAGATGAAGTTCGCGGGATTGCTTCCATGAGTAAAATGATTTCACAATATTTAATTTTAGAAGCGATTAAAAATGGAGAAGTGACTTGGGAAACACAAATCCCAGTAAGCGACCGCGTTCACCAATTGAGTGCGAACTATAGCTTATCCAACGTACCGCTTTTACCAAGTGAAAAATACACGATTAAAGAATTATTCGACGCGATTTCCATCTATTCAGCCAACGCCGCAACATTAGCAGTGGCCGAGTATATCGGAGGATCTGAAGCCAACTGGATTGAACGGATGAAAGCCAAACTCGATGAGTGGGGCATTAAAGACGCAACAATCATCAACGTAACAGGTCTACCGAATAAATACGGTGGCGCTGATAAGAATCCGTCATACGGTGATGAAGATGAAAATAGCATGTCAGCGCGTTCGGTGGCGATTATCGCGAAGAACTTGGTGAATGATTTCCCTGAGATTTTAAAAGTATCATCGATTTCCACACAAACATTCCGACCAAATAGTTCAGGAACAACAAAGATGGATAACTTTAACTACCTGCTTCCAGGGTTGCTTTTCGAATACGAAGGGGTAACAGGGTTGAAGACAGGAACGAGTGATGCCAGCGGGGCGTCGATTACAACGACTGCTACTCGCAACGGCTTCTCGGTGATTGTCGTATCGATGGGGTCTAAAGAACCGCTTAATCGTTTCAAAGTAACAAGACATCTATTAGATGAAGTGTTCAAGAAATATGAAGGCCTTCTTGTCGGCGCGCCTGGAAAATCCGTACAAAATTTGGCGCCTATCCAATTAGAAGGTGGAACGGAAGAAACGCTTGGCGTGGATTACGGGAAAACCTTTATTGCGGCTGTACCAAAAGGAACAGCACTAAGCCAGATCAAGATTTCATTTACGCCTTCTGATGATGTGAAGACAGAAGATGGCAAAGTGAAGGCTCCTGTGAAGGCAGGGCAGACGGTTGGAACATTGAATTTTGAGATGCCAGGAGAAAACCTTGGCTATGTCGATGGGAAAGACCACGGAACGGTGGAAGCCTTAGCCGCATTCGATGTGGAAACTTCGAACGTCGTGACAGAAAGCATGCGCGGAGCGAAAGGATTTATCGACCAGATGGTTCAAAAAGTTCAAGACTTCTTTGGTGGTATCTGGAGCAAAATCCAAAGTGTCTTCTCACCAGAAAGTTCGAACTAGGAATTTTTGCTAAAAGGCTTGCACTTTTCACTAGAGACGTGTACAATTTTAGACAAATGATACAGTATGAATAGTAACTGCGATCCTTTTGTAGAGAGCTAGTGGTTGGTGAAAACTAGTAAAGAGAGACCAGCGAATCCACATACGGTGCGAGAGCGAAAACATTGATTAAGCTATCCGGAGAAAACCGTTATCCCACAAATGAGCGCAATGGAAACATTGAAACCGGGTGGTACCGCGAAGAAAATTACTCTACTTCGTCCCTTAGACAATTGTCTGGGACGGAGTATTTTTTTATACTGAAAACACAAAATGGAGGGAAAACTATGCTAGATATCAAACGCATTCGTGAAAATTTTGAAGAAGTGGCTACAGCTCTAGGAAACCGTGGAGTTGACCGCGCAACAGTGGAAGAGTTACGTGACTTAGATGAAGAACGTCGCGCACTCATCACTAAAACAGAACAATTAAAACAATACCGTAATACGGTGACAGAGGAAATCTCTCTTCTAAAACGTAACAAGGAAGACGCAACAGAGAAAATCGCTGAAATGAAACAAGTCGGCGAAGACATCAAAGCAACGGACGCTCATTTAGCCGAAGTGGAAGAAAAAGTAGAATACATCGCATCTCGCTTACCAAACACAGCTGCAGAAGGCGTTCCAGTAGGAGCAGATGAAACAGAAAACGTAGAAGTTCGCCGTGAAGGAACTCCTCGCGTATTTGACTTCGAACCAAAACCTCACTGGGAAGTGGCAGAAGCTTTAGATATTTTAGACTTCGAACGCGGAGCTAAAGTATCAGGAAGCCGTTTCTTATACTATAAAGGTCTTGGAGCTCGCCTAGAACGTGCAATCTACAACTACATGCTTGATTTACACGTTGAAAAACATGGCTACACTGAAATGATCACACCATACATGGTAAACGAACAATCAATGTACGGTACTGGTCAATTCCCTAAATTCAAAGAAGATGTGTTCCAATTAACAGACGAACGCAACTTAACATTAATCCCAACAGCAGAAGTTCCATTAACAAACTACTACGCAAACGAAATCTTAGACGAAGCGCAATTACCAATCTACTTCACAGCGCTTAGCCCATCATTCCGTTCTGAAGCTGGTAGTGCGGGCCGCGACACTCGTGGATTAATCCGTCTTCACCAATTTAATAAAGTAGAAATGGTGAAATTTGCAAAACCAGAAGATTCATTCGATGAATTAGAAAAAATGACAGATAACGCAGAAGACGTATTACGCGGATTAGGCTTACCATTCCGTACAATCGTGTTATGTACTGGCGACATGGGATTCTCAGCAGCGAAGACTTATGACGTTGAAGTGTGGATTCCAGCGCAAGATACTTACCGCGAAATCAGTTCTTGCTCAAACTGTGTGGACTTCCAAGCGCGTCGTGCGAAAATTCGTTTCCGTCGTGAAGACAGCGGCAAGATTGAATTGGTGCATACATTAAATGGTTCAGGATTGGCAGTAGGACGTACTGTGGCAGCTATCCTAGAGAACTATCAAAACGAAGACGGTAGCGTGACAATCCCTGAAGTACTTGTACCATACATGGG
>CAKAPS010000044.1:0-12471 GCA_916719965.1 uncultured Streptococcus sp. | reverse complement strand
AACAATTTGAACGCAATTTCTATCGCCATAAGCAACAACTCCGAGAAAAGTTGGAAGTTCAATTAAAGGCACTGAGAAAGGAAGGTATTAAAGTATCGTGGGAGGAAAAATCTAAGGAAGTCCGAGAAAAATTGAAAAAGATAGACGAAAAGATTAAAGACTTACAAGAACAATTCAATGAAGTAGATTTTGCGGAATACGAAAGCCCAAAGCCTTCGCCAGTCGACTACTCCTTTGGTACTTACGACAAAGACGAGTATAATAAAAATAAAACACAACTGATTCTAAGATTTGAGGTACAAGAACTTTCTAAAGAGTCCATGGAGTATCTAAATGTAAGGGTTCAAAAATATTTGAGAGAAGGATTCTTTGCTTCAAATGCAGGAGAAGTCAAAGGTTCTTATTATGTAGGGCTCACAGAAGCAGGGCTAGAAGAGGATGAACCTGGGGATTATCATGACTTTATGACACCGGTGGAAAAAGATCGTAAAGGAATCAAAATAATAGAAGAATAACTAAAAGAAAAAGGAGTGGCGAACGTCACTTCTTTTTTTGTTGCTATTATTCGTGTTTATAAACGAAAATTGCTCGTGAAATAAAATGAGATTAAAACAAAACTAAATATAGCGAACAAAAAATAATTTTAAGAGTTAAAATGTACGTATTTTGTATTGTAAAATAAAAATAGTTCTTGTATACTATAGTCGTCAAATAAATGAAAAAAGGAGTTATCATTTCAATGGATAAGTTTTTTAAACTGAAAGAGAACGGCACGAACGTTTCAACGGAGTTTTTGGCTGGGTTAACGACATTCTTCGCAATGTCATACATCATTTTTGTCAATCCGAACATTCTTAGTAAAACAGGGATGCCATTCCAAGCAGTCTTCTTATCAACGATTATCGCAACAGTTGTCAGTACATTAGTGATGGGTCTTTTCGCAAACGTACCTTACGCATTAGCACCAGGGATGGGGTTAAACGCGTTCTTTACATTTACAGTTGTATTCGGCCTTGGATTCACTTGGCAAGAAGCATTAGCAATGGTATTCATTTGTGGTTTATTCAACATTTTTATTACTGTAACAAAAGTTCGTAAGATGATTATTAAAGCCATTCCGGTCAGTATGCAACATGCCATCGGGGGCGGGATTGGGATTTTCATCGCTTATATCGGTTTAAAAAATGCCAACCTATTAGAATTTCTTTCTGATTCAAAAACGATTACTCAAGTAAATGGTGCTGCGTATAATGTCGCTACAGAAGCGTATAAAGGCGGCGTCTTCAGCGTGAACTCAAATGGTGGAATCGTTCCATCTCTTGTAAACTTCACGTCTCCAGGAGCCCTTCTTGCAGTGATTGGTTTAGTCATTACTGTAGTCTTATTATTGAAAAAAGTTCGTGGAGCTATTTTGCTTGGGATTGTTTTAACAACACTTTTAGCGATTCCAATGGGCGTTGTCGATTTATCAAAAGTAAGCTTTGAAAGTAACTCTCTTGGAGCAGCGTTCAACGACTTAGGCACAACATTCTTGGCCGCTTTTGGTTCGGAAGGAATCGTAAAACTCTTCTCTGACCCAGCACGCTTACCTTTAGTATTAATGACGATTTTTGCATTCAGCTTATCGGATACATTTGACACTCTTGGAACCTTCATCGGTACAGGTCGTAAAACAGGGATCTTCTCTGAAGAAGATGAACGTCAACTTGAAAACGGATCTGGTTTCTCTTCTAAGATGGACAAAGCCTTATTCGCAGATGCCATCGGGACTTCAATCGGGGCAATTTTCGGTACTTCGAACACTACAACCTATGTTGAAAGTGCAGCAGGAATCGGTGCGGGTGGACGTACTGGGTTAACAGCAGTCGTTACAGCAGGGCTCTTCCTATTATCAACATTATTAGCACCATTCGTGGGAATCGTTCCTGCAGAAGCAACAGCGCCAGCGTTAATTATCGTTGGGGTGATGATGCTTTCTTCATTCGCTGATGTGAAATGGGACGAATTAGACGAAGCAATCCCAGCGTTCTTTGCCGGCATCTTCATGGCACTTTGCTACAGTATCTCTTACGGTATCGCAGCAGGATTCATCTTCTACTGCTTAGTGAAAGTCATTACTGGTAAAGCAAAAGACATTCATCCAATTTTATGGGTAGCGACAGGATTATTCATCCTTAACTTCATTATCTTAGCTCTTCTATAAGAGTAAACATCAGCTGATATTGAACAATTTTTTGAACTTTAGCCGTAATAGGGCACCTAAGTATTTTTGCTTAGGTGCTTTTCCTTTTATTTCATGATAGGATAGAGGAGACAGAAAGGGAGTTGACTATGACAGAACAAACAACTGAAATTACTGCATACGAGCGTTCCGTAGCGCTTGTGAAGGCAGAACTCACTCAATATAAACCAAAACAAATCGATACGGTATTAGGCCTCTTGCAAGATGGCAATACGGTACCGTTTATTGCGCGTTATCGTAAAGACCAAACTGGTTCTTTAGATGAGGTGCAAATTCGTGAAATCGAAGAGCGCCAACGTTATTTGGAAAACTTCGAAAAACGAAAAGAAGAAATTAGCCGTCTTATTGACGAACAAGGCAAACTCACACCAGAGATTACGGCTGCATTAAGCAAGGCGACAACTTTAACGGCATTAGAAGATATTTATCGTCCGTATAAACAAAAACGTCGCACGAAGGCAACAATCGCTAAAGAAGCAGGACTAGAACCGTTTGCATTATGGTTACTCATGACGACAAAGGATTCAGTAGAGGAAAAAGCGGCAACGTTTATCAATGAAGAAAAAGCGATTCTAACTGTTGAAGATGCGATTAACGGCGCTGTAGAAATTATCGCTGAATGGATTTCCGATGAAGCAAAATACCGTAAACAATTGCGTCAATTTACGCAAAAGAATGGTATCGTGAAGTCTGTTGTGAAGAAAGAAGAGCTCGACGAGAAGAAAGTCTATGAAATGTACTATGACTACGAAGAGCCAGTGAAATCGATTGTTCCTCACCGCGTGCTAGCCTTAAACCGTGCAGAAAAAGAAGACGTAGTGCGTGTGACGATTGAAGTCGACGTGACGAACCCTCTTACAAAGATTAAAGAAGAGAAAATCAAAAATCCGTCGTCACCATCTGCACCGATTGTCGAAGGCGCGATTGAAGAAAGCTACAAGCGATTCATCGGACCAGCGATTGAACGCGAAATCCGTAATGAATTAAGTGAAAAGGCGCAAACACAAGCGATTGCGATTTTCGGGGAAAATTTGAAGAACTTATTATTACAAGCGCCAATGAAAGGCCAAGTCATCTTAGGACTAGACCCTGCGTATCGTACAGGTTGTAAATTAGCGGTTATCGATGAGACAGGGAAAGTGCTAGGGAAGTCTGTGATTTACCCTCACGTAGGAGCTTCAGAAGCCAAACGCGCTCAAGCAGGCGGACAATTCCGTCGCATCGTGGAACAATACGGAGTGACACTTGTGGCGATTGGAAACGGAACGGCTAGCCGTGAGTCTGAACAATTCGTGGCAGAACAATTACGACAAATCCCTCGTAAGGTTGTTTATACTATCGTCAGCGAAGCAGGAGCTTCTGTGTATTCTGCCAGCGATATTGCACGTCAGGAATTTCCAGATTACCAAGTCGAAGAGCGTTCGGCAGTTAGCATCGCTCGTCGCTTGCAAGACCCATTAGCAGAATTGGTTAAAATCGATCCAAAAGCCGTTGGGGTTGGACAATATCAACACGATGTGCCAGAAAAACAATTAGATGAGCAGTTAGACTTTGTTGTTGAAACAGCCGTAAACAAGGTTGGGGTAAACGTGAATACTGCGAGTGCCGCTCTCTTGGAGCACATTGCAGGATTAACGAAAACAACAGCAGCCAACGTGGTCGCTTTCCGTGACGAAAACGGTAAGTTCACAAACCGTACGCAATTGAAGAAAGTACCTCGCTTAGGGCCAAAAGCTTACGAGCAAGCCGTTGGGTTCTTACGAATCATCGATGGAACAAACCCATTTGACGGTACCGACATTCACCCAGAGTCTTATGATGTTGCTAAAGCCATTTTGAAAAAAGCCAATGCTGAAAAATTAGCGCTTGGTTCACCAGAGTTGGAAGAAGCCCTTAAAGGACTGAATACGAAAGAGTTAAAAGAAGAATTTGGTATCGGACAAGAAACGCTGGAATTAGTGCTAGATGGATTGTTGAAACCAGGACGTGATCCACGTGAAGAAGTGGCAGGCCCAATCTTACGTAGCGATGTCTTGAAGATGGAAGACTTACAAGTGGGAATGGAACTCGAAGGAACCGTTCGTAACGTAGTAGACTTCGGTGCCTTCGTCGATATCGGTGTGAAACAAGATGGCCTCGTGCATATTTCGAAATTGAAAAAAGGCTTCGTAAAACATCCAAGTGATGTCGTTGCGGTTGGGGATATCGTAACAGTGTGGGTGACGGAGCTTGACCTTAAAAAAGGTCGTGTCGGACTCTCTATGATTGGACCGGAAAATAAATAGGTAGAAACGCTATTACTCTGTTCTGACGGAACTCTTTATAGTAGCGAAAATAGCTGTACCGGTGTGAGCCTCAGTTACACTCGCTATTATCGCTACTATAGATTCCGTGCAGAACTCCGTAATAGCTTTTTTTCAATCATAAAGATGCCTTAGTGGAAAGAAAGCGTGTATGGCAGTTCCCAGTAGAAAGTCTTTCTAATAGTGATAACAGCTGTAACGAGGTGAGGCTAGTGTCTCACTGCATTTTTTGCAAACTCATAAAGCAGGATTGGTGAGTGCACGGCTTTGCTAGTTGAAATGTAGCATTTTCTTTTAGTTGCATGCACAGAAAATTATTAATAAAGTGGAATGTAAAAAATAAGTTGCTGCATAAAGATGATTCCGCAAAGACTAACGGATTCTATAATCACAGTAACGTGATACGCATTAAAACGAATTATAAGGCGTAGAAATTTATTTCGTACGCCTTGTTTGAGGCTTTAAAGGTGAGAGACGGAACGGCTCGAACCGGTGCAACGTTACAGTGATTATGAAGACATCCGTTAGGAAAGGCGGAATCATTTCTTTTATAAAGAACACGCACTAAAGCGAACTCTAAATTTTCAGTAAATTCCACTTGCATTAGTGGTATTTTTTTGTGGATGCAAGTATACTAAAAGAGTATATGCTTTGAGCATGGAATATAGAAAGGGGAGTGTGAGATGACTCAAAATCCTGCTTTAGTTCAGTTGACAGAAAATGCCAACCAAATTTATCAACTCATTTCAAAACAAAAAACACATCTTTGCTTGGCAAAATGCCCAGCATTCGAAGAAATTATCGATACACAATTATTCGGTTTATCGAAACAAGTGGATTTCGCAGTTTCACTTGGATTAATTCACGCGAACGAAGGCCACAAAATTATGGCTGATTTAGAATACGCATTAAACGACATGTATACGCAAGTGTACGAAGAGTCGCGCCAAAATTAGAGGAGGCTTGACGTGTTAAACTTTCATGAAAAAATGAAGCACCTTCTCAATGTGGACCCGCTCATTATGGGGTTGTATTCGGTACTTTCAATTTTCGGACTCGTCATGATTTATAGTGCAAGTAGTTATTATGCTCTTGCCAATCAAGGGAACTCAGAAGCGTTTATGGTGAAGCAGTTTCTCTTTATCGTCATCGGAATTGTGATGGCACTAGGGATTTCCGTTCTTCCTGAGAAATTCTTGAAGGATCAAAAAGTCATGATGGGAGTCGCAGGAGTTATCTTTATCCTGCTAGTGATTGTATTATTTACAACCGGTGTAAACGGTGCGAAGAGTTGGATTAACTTAAAACTCTTTAGCTTACAACCATCCGAATTAGTAAAACTATTTGTGATTTGGACATCGGCTTATATTTATAGTAAGAATGAACGTAGTAAACGCGATTGGAGATTCTATCTCATTCCTGCTGGAATTACAGCTTTCTTCATCGGAATGGTCATGCTACAACCGGACTTAGGAACGTCCATTATTATTGCTGGAGTTGCTGTCCTACTTGGCCTTATGACCGGTGTCTCGAACCGCGCACTAGCGATTTGGGGTGTAGTCTTTGCTGGACTATATAGCCTCACTTATTTAGACGCTTCGATTTTTGAGAAATTCGGATTAAAGGCGTATCAATTAAGTCGTTTTACATCGTTCCATAATCCATGGAGTGATCCAACAGGTGCTGGTTATCAATCGATTCAAGGCTATCTTGGTTTATCAAGAGGTAGCTGGATTGGAACAGGGTTATCGAATTCTGTTCAAAAAACGGGGTTCCTACCAGAAGCCCATACGGACTTTATTTTAGCGATTGTCGGAGAAGAGTTAGGATTTATTACAATCTTTATTCTACTTCTTGCGATATTTGGCTTAATCATCGCGATTATCCATAAAGGAAATAAATGTCGTAATCTTTTTGGAAAATATTTATGTTACGGTGTGGCGATTTTATTCTTGATTCAATCAGGAATTAATATCGGAGCGCTCGTTGGGGTAGCGCCTTTAACAGGGGTACCATTGCCGCTTATCAGTTATGGTGGATCGAGCTTCTTTGCTTCCAGTGCCGGAATTGGTCTAGTACTATGGGCTATCCGACGCGATAAAGAAAGCCGCGAACAAACGCCGCCACCAACAAGAGAAGGTCTTCCAGAAGAGGAAGAAGAAAAAATTATCGAATTAAAAGCTATGTAGAAGGGAGAAACAATGGAGCAACAAGAAAGACAAGCACTCGTTGTTTGGTTGTATACATTGAAACCAATTAAACAGTTGAAGAAGTTTGGGAATATTCACTATATTTCAAAACGCTTGAAATACATCTATTTATATGTTGCTAAAGATGAAGCCGAAAGTGTCATGGAACGCTTATCGACATTCCACTTCGTTCGTAAAGTGGAGCCATCGTTGCGACAAGAACTTCGTATGGATTTCACGCAGATTCTTCCAGAATTACGCGAGGAAATCGAAAAAGAAAAAGCAGAGAAAAAAGCTGCAGAACTATAATCAAAAGAAGCCGTGAACTCTAATGAGAACACGGCTTTTCATTTTATAATAGGAAGATTCCAAATACTATGGATAGAATTCCAAGAAGTGCGGCTACCTCTAAAAAGAGGACTGTCGATGATGCGGTAAAGAGGGTGTGCTTCTTATGCTCCTTATTTGGAGTGAAGCTCTTCAAGAAAAGGGCGAAGAAGTCAGTGCGACTTAAATACGCAAAAATACCAATCATTAAACAAACCAGTGCGCACATAAAAAGAGCGTTGCTAAGGGCAAGTAGACTAAAGGAGCCCATCAGCGTTACATAGCCTATACATAATAATAGTAGGATTCCAGAAATGAGTCCTATTTTTTTATAGTCGAATGACATAAACTTCCTCCTTTTCATGTCGTTCTTTTCACTGTAGCAGAACTTTTGGCAATGCGCAACGACTAGGTTGATACTAATTAGTTGAAACTTTAATTCTTTAGATAGTATGATGAAACAGAATTAAGTTATCGATGGAGGTGCAGAGTTGAAAAACTATTTAAAATATATCGGGAAACGTGTATTTTACATGTTCCTAACCTTATTCCTGATTGCTACAATTACATTCTTTCTAATGAAACTATTACCTGGGTCTCCATATGCCAATGAAGAACAGTTAACGCAGGCTCAACTAGAAATTATGAATGCCAAGTACGGCCTCGACAAGCCTGTATTTGTTCAATATTTGATTTATATTACTGGATTATTCCGTTTAGACTTTGGACAATCGTTCCAATATAACTCAACAGTCGCAAACTTGATTTTCTCGCGTGTAGGGCCAAGTTTCCAATTAGGGTTCCAAGCCTTAATCTTCGGAACAATCGTTGGTTCACTACTCGGGATGATTGCAGCCATGAAACAAAATACATGGGTAGATACACTCGCAACATTCTTTGCGATTATTGGACGCTCTGTTCCAAGTTTCGTGTTTGCCGTTGTACTTCAATTAGTCTTTGGAGTGATTTTCCCAATTCTACCAATTGCGCTATGGAATCAAGGGTTTGTCTCTTCGATTCTTCCAACAATGGCGCTTGCGATTTCACCGATTGCCGATTCGGCGCGTTTTGTCAGAACAGAAATGGTAGAAGTATTGCAATCCGACTATATTGAATTGGCGCGTGCGAAGGGCTTAAGCCGTTTCGAAGTCGCGTTCAAGCATGGATTTAGAAATGCGATTATTCCACTGGTGACTATCCTTGGACCAATGCTCGTTGGACTCATGACAGGGTCGATGGTCATCGAAAACATCTTCGCGATTCCTGGGATTGGGGAACAGTTTGTAAAATCAATTTTAACGAATGATTACCCAACGATTATGGGAGTAACAATGCTTTATTCGGCATTACTCGTATTTGTGATTTTAATTGTAGACTTGCTATACGGATGGATTGATCCTCGTATTCGTATTACTGATGAAGGAGGGGAAGCGTAATGGCAGAATTAACAGAAAAAGAGTTATTCCAACGTGTGGATTTAACGCATAGTGCTGACCGTGAAAAGATCGCTGCACCTTCTCTTAACTTCTTACAAGATTCATGGAGACGATTGACGAAAAATAAAGGAGCCTTAGTATCGCTCTTTATTATTCTAGTGATTGTATTACTAGCGTTCTTAGCGCCGGTCATTGCACCATTTGATCCATTGGAACAAAACACTGAATTTGCGAACTTACCAGCGCGTATTCCAGGTCTCTTCAACGGATACCGTAACGGCGTCGATGTGTATGCGCAACAAGGGGTTCCAGAAGGCGTGAACTTCTTCTTTGGAACGGATAACCTTGGTCGTGACTTATTCTCACGTGTGCTATACGGAACGCAAACATCGCTGATTATTGCCTTTGTGGCAGCGTTGTTTGATATTACGATTGGTGTGACATACGGAATTATTTCTGGATGGTTCGGCGGACGTGTGGATACTGTGATGCAACGTTTCTTAGAAATCATCTCAGCGATTCCAAACTTAATCATCCTTGTATTAATGTTACTCGTATTAAAACCAGGTCTCGTGTCGATTATTATCGCGATTGGTTTTACAAGCTGGGTAACGATGGCGCGTGTCGTACGTGCACAAACCTTGAAACAAAAGAATTTAGAATACATTTTAGCGTCTCGTGCGTTAGGGCAAAGTTTCTGGAAGATTGCTTTTAAACACTTATTGCCAAATATGGCAGGTTTAATCATCATTCAGACAATGTTCTCTATCCCATCAGCGATTTTCTTCGAAGCCTTCTTAAGCTTCCTTGGAATCGGGATCCCAAGTCCGGATGCGTCTCTTGGAGCTCTTATTAATGGAGGGTACAAAACATTCCGTTTATATCCTCACTTGATGTGGTTCCCTTCAGGAGTGCTCTGTGTTCTAATGATTAGCTTTAACTTATTGGCAGACGGTTTACGTGATGCCTTTGACCCGAAAATGAAAGACTAGGAGGATTCGAATGAGCGAAACTATTTTATCGATTGAAAACTTACGAATCCACTTTGAGACTTTTGCGGGAGAAGTACAAGCGATTCGTGGAGTGAATCTGAAGTTAGAAAAAGGCGAAACACTTGCTCTTGTCGGTGAGTCCGGTTCAGGGAAAAGTGTGACTGCCAAAAGTATCATGAAACTATTATCGAATAACGCGGTCGTTAAAGAGGGAACTATCACTTTTAAAGGTGAAAACATCCTCGAAAAGAGCGAACGTGATATGCAATCGATTCGTGGGAAGAAAATCGCCATGGTTTTCCAAGATCCAATGACGTCACTCGACCCTACGATGAAGATTGGAAAACAAATTACAGAAGTGATTATTAAGCACGAGAAAGCCTCTAAAGAAGAAGCCAATAAACGTGCTGAAGAATTACTAGAACTTGTAGGGATTCCAAATGCCAAAGAGCGTATGAAACAATATCCTCACCAATTCTCTGGAGGGCAACGTCAACGGATTGTCATCGCTATTGCCTTAGCATGTAATCCAGATGTGCTGATTGCTGATGAACCGACAACAGCGCTTGACGTAACGATTCAAGCACAAATTTTAGAGCTTTTAAAAGAACTGCAACAACAATTCCAAATGGCAATTATCTTTATCACGCATGACCTCGGTGTGGTGGCCAATGTCGCAGACCGTGTAGCCGTGATGTATGCCGGAAAAGTCGTTGAAGTAGGAACAGCGGATGAAGTATTTTACAATCCGCAACATCCTTATACTTGGGGATTGCTTCGTTCAATGCCAACATTGCATACAGGAGATACGCTCTATGCGATTCCTGGAAGTCCACCAGACTTACTCGACCCACCAGTAGGAGATGCCTTTGCACTTCGTAGTGATGTGGCGCTCGAGATTGACCGTGTGAAGGAACCACCGATGTTTGAAGTGAGTCCGACACACTTTGCAGCAACATGGCTTTTGGATCCGCGTGCTCCAAAAGTACCTGTTCCAGAAGAAATCGTAAGAAGACGAAACCTCTTCTTTACAGAAGGAGGACAGGCTCATGACTAATACAGAAAATAGAAAAAGACTGGTAGAAGTAAAACACTTAAAACAGTATTTTGGTTCGAAGAAAAATGTGGTGAAAGCTATCGATGATATTTCCTTTGAGATTTATGAAGGCGAAACATTCGGTCTCGTTGGAGAGTCTGGTTCAGGAAAATCGACGACTGGACGTGCCTTGCTTCGTTTATATAAACCAACTGAAGGCGAAATTCTCTTCGAAGGAAAAGAAATCGCGAATTTGAAAAAAGGAAAAGAATTGCTCGAGTTTCGTAAAGAAGCGCAAATGATTTTCCAAGATCCATATGCATCCCTTGATGGTCGTATGAAAGTGCGTGATATTATTGCAGAAGGCATTGATATTCATGGCCTTGCGAAAACGGCAGAAGAGCGTGATGCGATGGTGGATGAACTGCTTGAAACAGTAGGATTGAATAAAGAACATGCGAATCGTTATCCACATGAATTCTCAGGCGGTCAACGTCAACGGATTGGGATTGCACGTGCTTTAGCCGTGAATCCAAAATTCATCGTCTGTGATGAAGCCATTTCAGCGCTAGACGTATCGATTCAAGCGCAAATCGTGAACTTACTCAAGAGATTACAAAAAGAAATCGGACTAACGTATTTATTTATCGCCCATGACTTATCAATGGTGAAATACATTAGCGACCGTATCGCAGTGATGTATCGTGGTCGCATTGTGGAAATAGGCTCTGCAGAATGTGTGTATAATAACCCACAGCATCCGTATACGAAAAGTCTGCTTTCAGCCATTCCTCTTCCAGATCCGCGCGAAGAAAAGAATCGCAAACGTTTGGTGTATAAAGGGGAAGAGTTTAGCGAAAAAGCAAGCCTACAAGAGGTGGAACCTGGGCATTTTGTTCTTCGTTAAGTAATAAGAAATCGCTAAGAAAATCGTACTTTTTATTGAAGGTATAGACATTTTCACAAGAATTCTGTAAAATAACAGTACTATCCATTTAGAGGATAGCCCGCATATGGTTGCGGAGAAGAGGATCTGCCCGAAATGGTGCAGTACCGAATATAGAACCTTAATGAGAAGGGAGAGAGAGTTATGTCAAATCAAGAAGTTTTTGATAAAGTAGCTCAACTAATTGCGAACCGCTTTAGCGTTGACGTAGAAACAGTAACGGAAGGCATGACATTCCAACAAGACTTAGGTGCAGATTCACTAGATGTTGTGGAATTAGTTATGGAATTAGAAGACGAATTTGGTGTTCAAATTTCTGACGAAGATGCAGAAAACATTACAACAATTGGAGACGCGGTTAATTATATTGCAGCTCATCAATAAGAAAATGGGAAAGCCGGAAGTAAAAACTTCCGGCTTTTTTTGTCGTTCTCCTAGAAATGTTGATAGGATGGGGATGTTAAGAAATAAGAAGAATCAATTGTCCTTTGATTATAGACAGATGTCGTATAATGTGCTTGAAATGCGATGATGAAGCGAATTTTGTGATTAAGAATAAATGAGAGTTCGGTAAAAAAATGGTGAGAAAGCGAAATAAAGGTTGCAGTAAGATGGGAATGGGAGTATTATTTAAGTTATTCTAAAACAAATCCAACTTGGAGGGAAACACATGAACAAAAAAGCAATTGCTGGTTTATTAGGTGCTGCTTCATTAGTAACATTAGCTGCATGTAATAACAACAAAGCGAATAACGCGGGTGGGGAATCTGCTGCGAAAACATCAGAACGTAAATTCCCAACTGAAGTAACAAATGAAGGGACAGTCGTAAAAGGCGGTACAATTAACTACGCGATTGTATCAGATTCACCATTTAAAGGGTTAATCAACCCATTACTATCGGTGGATGCAAGTGACGGAGCATTAGAAGATTTTGCATATGCATCCTTATTCGAATACGATGAAAACCAACGCATCAAAAAAGATGGCGGTATGATGGAA
>CAKAPS010000043.1:0-12643 GCA_916719965.1 uncultured Streptococcus sp. | reverse complement strand
TAATACTCACGGAGTTTGTCAAATAGGCTTAGATTAATATTTAAACGTCCGCCTTTTTCGTATGTTGTTTGTCCACCCATCTTCATCGCCAGTTTAATCATATAAACGTTGGATGAACGTTCTAAAGCATCTAAGTCTGTTAATTCCATTTTACCATTACGGTTAAACCATGAACTCTTTGGTTTAGACGCCTCGAATTCAATCGGTTCATCGACAATTGTATTATCGTCAAGCGTGATGGCTCCATCCATATACCCTGATAGGACGGTTGCTGGTTTTACAACAGACCCCATTCCAAACGAGTTATTGATGGCACCAAGCGCATCGTCTTCGACACCCGTTGAATGAAAGTTTTCATCGAATTTCTTTTTCTTCCCTGTAATCCCAAGAACGTCACCATTCTTTGGATTCATCACAACGATATACACACGATCAGCGGCAGGATCCGTCATCGCTTCGACAGACTTCGTTGCAATCTCTTCAATTTTCTTTTGGAATTCAGTATCAATTGTTAAGACAAGGTTTGAGCCACCTTTACCTGGATACGTTTCAGTCGTATTCACCACTTCACCCTTTGTATTGGTTTGTGATTTTACAACTGTCTTCGTTCCGCTAAGCACTGTTTCATATTGTTCTTCTAAATAGCTTGTTCCCACACGGTCATTGAGTGAGTAGCCTTGCGCTAGAAGTGACTTCACTTTATCTGAAGGAAGCCCCGTCTTTTCAGAAGATACCGTTCCAAGAATCGTCTTCAACATATCGCCCATTGGATATTCACGGTCCCAGTCAGAATCGACATCGACCCCGCGAAGCTCTCCAAGTCGTTCACTAATTTTAGCGACTTCTTGTTCTGTGACCCCTTCATTTTTAAGTGTCACTGTTGATAAGGCATACGCACTATTCATTTTCGTGAAAATAGCAATCACTTGTTTTTCGGCATCGCTATAATTTAATTCGTCGGCAGGAATATGTTCCAATTGCATTTCATACGTTTTACTCGTCGAGAGATTCTCTTTCGCGATTCTCTTCTTCTCTTCTGCTGTTAGAAGGCTATCGACTTTGTCAGGGTTTGTCGCTACCCAATAGTCTTTCAAGTCACGTTCTTTTAACTCGGAAGCATCCACAGAAATCAATGTTGTTAATTTCTTAGCGATTTCTAACATCGTTGACGCTTTAACATCTGCAGGTCTTGTATAGTTAATAGCGAGCTTTGGTTTGTTTCCCACTAAAATACGTCCTTGGCTATCGTAAATCGACCCACGCGGAACTGATTTTTTAGCAGTGGTTGTCTCTGTACGTTGTACAAGCGCAACAAACTCGTCTCCTTTGACTAATTGGATATACGCCAAACGGCTAATTAAAGCAATAAATGAAAAGAATACAATTAAAAATAATAAATTCAAGCGAAATGGAATATGTGATTTTTTCTTTTTCTTTTTTAATTTTCTTTTAGTAAGCATAATACACTCCATATAACATCTAGTAACTCATAACAGTATACCATAAATCTCCCCCTAATCTGTATAAAAAGGGTAAATAAGTGATTAAGATTTTTTTGCGTTCAAGACTAATTTTTCGTGCAGGCTACTCGTTTCCATGCTATGCTAACAGTAACGACTAGAAAGGAGGACTACCATGGAAAAGACGATGACCAAGAAGAGATACTATACGCTCAGTATTTTGATTCCAGCTGTGATGATTTTAGCGATTTTTCTACTCTTTACAATCACCCCATTTGGAAATCGAACATGGCTAACAATCGACCTTGGCCAGCAATATGTCGACTTCTTTAGTTACTACCAAGACACTCTCTTGCATCACCCAGAGCAATTCTTCTATAGCTTCTCGAAGTCTATTGGCGGAGAAATGGTGAGTCTATGGGCATACTATTTACTAAGCCCGTTTAATCTACTCTTTTTGCTCATCCCTCGTTCGTCAATAGCCACGGGAGTGACTCTCCTTATTTTCTTAAAACTCTTCTCTTGTACAGTTAGTTTCGCAGTGTTGCTGGATGTGAAATTCAAACAAAGAAATTGGACGACACTTCTCTTTGCACTCTCATACGGATTTATGAGTTATCTTTCAGCCAATCAATTTAATGTGATGTGGTTAGATGCCCTCATTGGCCTTCCACTCATCATTCTTGGCGTGGATGCACTCTTACAAAAACGAAATCCATTATATTATGTACTTCCTTTATCGCTCACTATTTTGAGTAACTACTATACGGGATATATGATTTGCCTATTCTTAGGTCTCTATTTCCCATATGCCTATTTAATGATAAATGATTCCTTCTCATGGAAGAATTTTATAAAACAGTTTGGACGTTTTATCTTTTATAGCCTCCTTGCTGTTGGACTTATAATGGTCATTCTTCTTCCAACGTTTTATAGCCTACTTGGAAGTAAAGGGACAGCGACTACCATCGCTTGGAGTCTAAAGTCTGAATATAATCCACTGCTCATGGCTTCTAAGCTCTTTATCGGTAGTTTCGACTTCCATGAAATGCAAAAAGGATATCCAAATATTTTCGTTGGCAGTCTGGCAATGTTTAGTTTCCTTTGCTACTTCAAAGAGAAAAAGATTGCACTATCCCAACGCCTTTACGCGCTATTCATTGCGATTGTCCTACTCATTAGTTTCAATATTGAGATGTTTGATAAACTGTGGCATGCCGGACAACTACCAAATTGGTATTCCTATCGCTTCTCATTCCTCTTTAGCTTCTGGATGGTCTTTCTTGGCTATCAATGGGCACTGAAGAAAACAGCGGTTGGCATTCATGAAACATTTGTGTATTTCTTCCTTGTATTAGCAGCAAGCATTGGTTTTATCCTCTTCCCTCAAGACTACCTACAAGGCTGGCAGATTGCTCTTGGCTTCGGGCTTTCAATGGGAATCTTGTATGGTCTCATTTTAATCGGGCGCGGCAAAAGAACACATCAAAAATTCCTAATTTCATTTGTAGTGATCGAACTGCTCTTAAACAGCATCATCACCTTATCCAGACTTGGGTATGTCATGAATACTGAATTCACGGCTTATCAATCGTCATTAACAAACTGGTCTACCATATTACGCCCTGCAGAAAATGAATTTTATCGCAGTGAGAAAACCATTCTTCGTTCGAAAAATGATAGCCTTCAAGTTCCAACTTATGGCGTTTCCCATTTTTCATCAACGTTTGAAAAGGAAACAGAAAAGTTCTTTGATGCAATCGGTGTTCGCCAAGGAACCGCCTATGTCAACTACAGCAATGGTACGCTATTAACGGATGCATTACTGGGGATTAAGAATACGTTTATTGAAGCCACAGGCGCTACTTACAACGAGCGCTGGGAACGAAAAGACTTGGAAGATTTACCAACAATCGAAACCTTTAACGAAGGACACGTTGTCACAAATCCAAACGCGCTCTCGATTGCTTATCCGATGAAAGCTATCCTGAAATCGATGAAGGTACCAACAAACCATCCGATTACGATGCAAAACCAATTAGCGAATGCACTTAGCGGAACAACGAGTCCCAAAAATATTTTCACAAGAGTTTCTTATGAGACGACTTTCGAAAATATCATCGGTTCCCCTGTCGTCTATCAACGAATTCAAGTTGAGGACAAGACTCAATATGGTACGATTACACTCACCTTCACTCCTGAAACCGATGATCCGATTTACTTAGAAATGGCGGGAACAATGGGAGAAGAAGATTTGGAAATGACGCTAAACGGTGAACCATATGCCTTTTATCCGGTTCAATCAAAACCCGTGCTTCTTAGCGTCGCCAAGAACCAAAAAGGACAACCGCAAACCCTTCGAATTACCGTTAAAGATGATGGCTTTGAGTTTTCTAAACTCAATCTTTATTCATTAAACACTACTCTCTTAAACGAGCGATTAGAGAAGACAAAAGCACAAGAGCTAAAACTCGAAACTTTCTCTGCTGCTCATTTTGCAGGAACAATGGAGGTCTTCGAAGACTCGACTGTTCTCACAACGATTCCATATTCAACTGGATGGAAAGTATGGGTAGACGGCCAAGAAGTAGATACGTACAAGATTTTGGATAGCCTTCTTGGATTTACTATCTCCAAAGGGACTCACCGAATCGAATATCGTTATACGACTCCATTCTTACTTGAAGGCAGCCTGGTGAGCCTTGCTTCTCTTCTACTACTAATCTTGATTCTATATAAACGCAAAAAGACCGATGCTTCTTAGGAAACATCGGTCTTCGTTATTTATAAATTATTTAGCAGCTTCAAAACGACGAGCTACTTCATCCCAGTTTACAACATTCCAGAATGCTGAAATGTAGTCTGGACGACGGTTTTGGTAGTTTAGGTAGTATGCATGTTCCCATACATCTAATCCTAATAATGGAGTTTTACCTTCTGATAGAGGGCTATCTTGGTTTGGTGTAGAAACAACTTCTAATTTTCCGTTAGAAAGGACTAACCAAGCCCAACCTGAACCAAAGCGAGTTGCTGCTGCTTGCGCGAATGCTGCTTTGAATTCGTCGAAGCTTCCGAATGCTTCGTTGATGGCTGCTAATAAAGCCCCTTCTGGAGCTTTTGCACCATCAAGAGATAATTGAGTCCAGAATAAGCTGTGGTTTGCATGTCCGCCACCGTTGTTGCGAACAGCTACACGGATATCTTCAGGAACAGCGTTTAAATCGCTAATTAATTCTTCAACTGTTTTTTCGAATAATTCAGGGTGTTTTTCTACCGCTGCGTTTAAATTTGTAACATATGCATTGTGATGTTTGTCATGGTGGATTTCCATTGTACGTGCATCAAAATGTGGTTCTAATGCGTCAAACGCATATTCTAATTTTGGTAATTCATAAGTCATTACTAAATTCCTCCTAAAATTAAATACAGTTATGAAAACTGTTTCTTTCTTCATTCATCATACCACCCACCAAACACGATACGCAAAAATTATGCCCACACTCCCAAATCCCCCAAGCGTGTTAATTTATGGTATAATAATCCCGCTACATAGAGAAAGAAAAGAGATGAAAACATGAAATTTACAGATTACGCAATACAGCCTTATTTGCAAAAAGCATTGGCTGACTTAAATTTTACACAACCAACACCTATTCAAGAACGCATCATTCCTCTTTTATTAAAAGGAGAATCTGTGATTGGTCAATCGCAAACTGGGAGCGGAAAAAGCCATAGTTTCCTATTACCACTCATCAACAAAATTGACCCTAGCCGTCAAGAATTGCAACTAGTGATTACTGTTCCAAGTCGTGAACTCGCAGAACAATTAACCGCTGTTGCAGCTCAACTTATTTCATTTAGTGATACAGAAATCTTATTAGAAAAATGTATTGGTGGTACAGATAAAAAACGCCAAGTGGCAAAACTCACGCAAACACAACCTCATATCGTGATTGGGACTCCTGGTCGTATTTTCGATTTAATGCAAGAGAATGCTCTCTTCGTTCAAACCGTTCAAATGATGGTCGTCGACGAAGCCGATATGACATTTGACTTAGGGTTCTTAGAAACTGTCGATGAAATCGCGTCTCGTATGCCAGAAAACTTACAAATGTCTGTTTTCTCCGCAACAATTCCAGATAAGATTAAACCATTCTTGAAGAAATACTTGGGCAATCCAAAGGTGATTCAGATCGAGAATACACAACTCGTTTCACCGACGATTAAAAATCAATTGCTTGTGACAAAGGCTCAAAATCCAATGGACGTTCTTCGTCAGTTACTTGTAATGGGACATCCTTACCTCGTCCTTATTTTCGTAAACACAAAACAAAAAGCAGATGAAGTGACAAAAGACCTTCGCAGCCATAACTTCAAAGTAGCAACGATTCACGGAGATATCCCTTCAAGAGAACGTCGTCGCGTGATGAAACAGATTCAACAAATGGATTATCAATTCGTTGTGGCCACTGACCTTGCTGCACGTGGAATTGATATCGAAGGAGTTTCTCATGTCATCAACTTAGAAATTCCTGGCGAATTGGAATTCTTCATCCACCGTGTGGGTCGTACTGGACGTAATGGCCTTGAAGGAACAGCCATCACCTTCTACACACCAGACCAAGAACAAGCCATTCAAACCTTAGAAGGAAAAGGCATTTCTTTTGAAACAGTTGAATTGAAAAATGGCGAGCTGGTCGAAAGTTATGACCGCTCTCGTCGTGAGAAACGTAAAAATACGCAATCGAAAGACTTGGATCCTCGACTTAAAGGGATGATTAAGAAGGCGAAGAAAAAAGTAAAACCTGGCTACAAGAAAAAACTTGGCCAAGAGATTCGTCAGAAACAGCGTAGACAAAATCGTACAAAAAATAAATAGTACAGAATATTTTTAATTTAGACGATTACGAAGAATACTTACGGATATCTTCATAGTAATAGTGACGAGGCACCAGCTCGAGCCTAGGTTCTCTCGCCTTTAAAGCCTCAAAGGGGACGTACGGAATTAGATTCCTACGTCCCCTTTGCACAGTGGTTGAATGGAACGAGCTTCGCTACATGTAACTCACTCGTTCCTATTCAACTTTGTGGGGGAAAGAAAACGAAATGGCCAAAATAGAGTCTTCTATTTTGGCCATTTCTGTCTTTCTCCCTCGTTTTAATGCAACTTCCCGTCACTATTACTATAGAATTCGTATATTTCTTCGTAATCTCAGTTTAGAAATTTAATCTCTGCTATTTATTTTTTGTGGATTTTGGCTAAAGAAAAACTCTTAGAAACTTTTTTCGTTTCTAAGAGTTATTTTATTGGTTTTTATTTTGCTGAGCGATGAATTCTCGCATTCCAAGGAGCCAGTTAAATGTCGATGTTACTAGTAGATACATAAACATCCCTACTCCACCGCCGATACCTAACACGCCAATCACCATATAGATGGTTGCTGGTAGGAACATAGCAGCAATCGTTAACTGTTTCGATACGGTTGGATGCATTTGAATGTAGGCTCTCATAAACAACGCCGTTAATAATCGTACGACGAAGCTGATGATAATCATTAAAATATAAACGGCAATCGTATTATAAACAAATCCGAATAACATGACACCGATAAATACCATCCACAATTTTGATTGGAACTCTTGAATAAACTGCTCTACATTTGCTTTATTAAAGCCGTTTAAGCCTTCATAAGAAAATTTTGAGGTATTAATGATGGTGTCTACAACAATATGGTCTTGTAAAATACCGATAGATGGAATCCCTTGACTTGACTCAGACGTCACATCATTATCCGTTGACTTTCCACTTGGGTCAAATACAATATTGAAAACATCTGAACGATAAACAAATCCTGAATTGTCGCCCGCCGATAACTTCCCATCTTGAATCAAAAGGTCTGGGAACTGTTTCGCTACGATTCCTAAATTCGTATTCATGCTTGCGATATCTTTTCCGGCACGAATAAAGCCAGGAATCGATACAAGTAATACGAGTAGGAAAAAGATTCCTTTGATTTTCTTCAGTGGATTTTGTAAAATCGTCCAAATTTTATTAGGTTTTAAAATACTCAATTGAATAAACTCTCTAATCGTCATGCGCGCCTCCTATATAGAGAACAGTTTACAGAAAAAGAGCGACCTTTTCAAGAAAACGGGGTCGCGCGAAGGAAATGATTAATATAATGAGTAAAATATTTATTCCTAAAAATCCTTACGGATTTCTTTTATAGTAGCGGTAACGTTACACCGGTTCGAGCCGTTCCGTCTCTCTCCTTCGAAGATTCAAATGCGGAGTACAGGATAAATCCCTACTCCGCATATTTCACTTTCGATGTTTTTCACGTTACTGCTACTATAAGAAATCCTCGGCTTTTTAGGAATCCCTTTGGAATCTTTTCTTCGCTTTTTAAGGAGGGAAAAGTATGCTTTCTTCCACTTTCTTAGAACAAAAAAGACTAGGTAAAAACCTAGTCTTTACTATATTTGATTAGTCGCGGTCAACCCACTTGCGTCCATCACGTTCGATTAAATCGTAACCTGATTGTGGTCCTTTGCTTCCAGCAGCGTAGTTTGGAAAATCAGCTGCAATTTCGCTATCCCATGTTTGGCGAATACTATCCACATATTTCCAAGAAGCAGCTACTTCTTCCCAATGCGTGAAGTTTGTCATGTCACCTTCGATACAGTCAAGAATTAAGCGCTCATACGCTTCAGGACTGCTCATTGCGAAGTTCTCATCAAAGATTTTCTCCAAGTGACTTGTTTGAAGCGCGATGGTATTTCCAACGGCTTTCGAATTAATCACGAAACAGAATCCTTCACGTGGAGTGATGTGAATTGAAATACGGTTTGATGGACAACCATCAATACCACAGAACAATGGAGAGCTTGCTTCTTTGAAGACAACATCAATGATTGTTTCCTTTGAATGAAGACTCTTACCTGTACGAACGTAGAACGGAACGCCTTCCCAACGTTCATTATCGATAAATACTTTACCAGCAACATATGTTTCCATATTGGAATCATCTGCCACATTGGCATCTTCACGGTAGCCAGGTTTTAACCCATCTACAGAAGGTCCATATTGCCCACGGACAAAGTTTTTGTTCACTTCTTCGGCAGTTGTATAAGGGCGAAGTTGTTCTAACACTTTAATCTTGTTTTTACGAACATCTCCAAATGATACTGGTGGTTCCATCGCTACTAGAGCAAGGATTTGCAGGATGTGGTTCTGAACCATATCACGTAAAGCACCACTTGTATCATAGTAACCCCCACGTTCTTCAACGCTCACTTGTTCTAAGAGCGAGATTTGAATATGATCGATATTCTCTTTGTTCCACAACGCTTCGAATACACGGTTAGCAAAACGGACTGCAGAAATGTTTTGAATCATTTCTTTCCCTAAGTAGTGATCAATACGATAGATTTGTTTTTCTTCGAATGATTGACGAAGTTGATTGTTTAATTCTTCTGCAGAAGCGTAATCCTTTCCGAATGGTTTCTCAATGATAAGTCGGTTATAGCCATTCTCAGTAATTAAGCCTTCTGCTTTTAAATGCTCTGTGATCGTTCCAAAGAAAGTAGGCGCCATTGCTAAATAGAAGACACGATTGCCTTCGATTTGATACTTGGCATCTAATTCTTCTGAAAGTTCTTTTAATACGACATAATGATGTGTGTCAGTAACGTTATGAGGTTGATAGTAGAAATGAGAAAGGAAATGGTTTAATTCTTCTTCTGACTTCACTAATGACTGAACAGATTGTTTTACAACATCTCTGAAATACTCGTTAGTCCACTCTCTACGTGCTGTCCCAATCACTGCGAAATGATTTTTGATAAATCCTTTTTGAAATAGACGGAATAACGCTGGATAAAGCTTACGATGAGCTAAATCGCCTGTTGCTCCGAACAGTGTAATGAGTACATTTTGTTCGCGCATGAGTTGTCCTCCTTGAATAAAATACGCAAGCAAATCGCCTGCAATTAATAAAATACTACTTTTCTAGTGTAAGTTATAAGTGTAGAAATGTAAACTATAAAACGCTCCCTTTCCAAAGAAAAGGAGCGTTCTAATTTAATTTATCGGTAATTTTACTTTAAATAATGACCCATGATTGAGTCTGGAAGTCAAGCTTATTTTCCCGTTATACCCTTCAATCAATTCTTTCGCAATGGATAGTCCTAACCCATTTCCTCCACGTTCTCTCGAGCGTGCTTTATCAACGCGGTAGAAACGTGAGAATACTTTTTTCTTATCTTCTTCAGTTAACCCCATTCCGAAATCTTGAATGCCGATTTCGACTGCTTCCGTGGTTGGAGAAAGGCTAACGATAATCTCTTTTCGATCTGTTGAATACTTCACCGCATTATCCAGCAAGATAATAATGACTTGCTCGAAATGATTGCGATAAATTGGAGAGACAATCTCCTTCTTCGAATCGATATCAGCAATAAACGTAAAGTCAGGATAGAGTATTTTAAAGTTCGTTACAATCTGTTCTAATGTCGCAACGACTTCCGTTTTGGCATCTTTATATTGCTCTCTTACCTGAGGAGCACGCGATAAATCAAGCATCTCTTGAACGAGTATCTTCATGCGCTTAATTTCCGCTAGAGAGGCCGTGAGAGACTCTTCCAGCACTTCTGGGTCATCTTTTCCCCAACGGTTTAAAAGCTTCAAATGCCCTTCTACGATTGCGACAGGCGTACGTAATTCGTGAGACACATCTTCAACGAAATGCTTTTGTTGAGCAATATAGAAACTAATCTTATCTAGTAGCTCGTTGAATTGTTGGGATACAATCGCGAACTCGTCATTTTTCTTCGGAACAATTAAACGTTTTGTTTCAATGTTTTCCTCATTAATAGACGCGATAATATCATGAATTTCTTCAATCGGTTTTGAAATGAGTCGCGAAATAAAATACGCAAGCCCTATTGAGACAATTCCTTCCATCACAATGAGCTGAAGGAATAAAAAGCGCAATTGCTTCTTCAATTCAGCCAGCTTCATCATTCGATTGGTTACTTGCAAATGTCCAATTAAGACTCGAGAATTTCTGGAAAGGATTGGCATCATCACTTGCACACTTTCTTCCCCGGTCGATAGCATCACATATTGAACTTCGAGCTTACTCGATACTTGCGGGCGGTCTTGCCATTGTTGCGTTTGGAATAATAGCTCTTTACTCGTATCAAAGACGCGAATATTCACTTCTTCATTCATCGGATAAAAACTACTATTCTTTTTATAAACCTGGTTCTTGTCTAATTCATATTGTTCCGCTTTGTTTAGAACAGCAAGAATGTCTTCACTTGTTAATTTCTCCGTTTTTTCCGATAACAAATCCGCGATAACTTGTGCGTAAACTACTGTCTGATTTTTCTCATTGTCACGCAGGCCGATAAGTTGCCCCTCAATCAAAATCGCAGTCAATACAGCTAATAACGCAAAAATGGTGGCTGACATCACCCACCACCATTTTTTTGCTACCGATTTATGTTGGTTTTGGTCCTTCATATGTAGCTCCTCAGCTTCTCATTACATATCCAGTTCCACGAACGGTTTGAATATAACTTTCTCGTCCTGGTACATCAATTTTATTACGGATATAACGAACGTATACGTCAATCACATTCGTTTCGACTTCGTTCTTATAGCCCCATACTTCTTTTAATAACACTTCACGTGAAAGAACAATATCAATGTTTTCCATCAGTAATAAGAGTAATTCATATTCTTTCTTCGTTAAATCAATGACTTCTCCCGCACGACGAACGACGCGGTTTTCCACTTCCACTACAAGGTCGCGATATTCCACTCTTGTTTGTTTCACAACACGAGATTGTTCTTCCATTTGCAGACGTCTAAAGAGTGCGCGTAGTCTTGCAAGAATTTCTTCGATTTCAAACGGCTTCACTACATAGTCATCAGCCCCTTGATCAAGCCCTGCAACACGGTCCATCACTGAATCGCGCGCTGTCATAATGATGACTGGTGTTTGTTTTACTTGGCGAAGACGACGAACGACTTCTAATCCATTCATTTCTGGTAACATTAAATCTAATAAAATAGCATCCCAATGCTCATCAATGGCTGCTTGTAATCCGCTACGGCCATCTGCACACACTTTTGTTTCATAGCCTTCATGTTTTAATTCTAATTCAACAAAGCGACTTAAATTCTTTTCATCTTCAATAATTAAAATACGTTGATTCGCTGGCATTTGGAAACTCCCTTCTCTATTCTTCCCTAACAGATTTATCATACCATATTCATAAGATTCTTAACAGAATTTAATGAAATTTTCTGTCAATTATCTTCAATTCAATATTCAAGATTAACTTATAAGTTAATCTTGAATAAAAAAGAACTAATCTACAGAGCAGATTAGTTCTTTAATATATATAATATCCGTTCCATTTATTGAACTTGTTCTTCAGTAGTCGTTTGTACTGTTGTTTCAGGTACTGCTTCAGCTTTTTCAATAGGAATTAGTTCTGTTGTAGTAGACACTTTCGGTAACTCTTTCCAAATCCCCTCTTGATCAACATAGTAACCGTCTGGAGTTACTGTATTTCTTAGCATCGCACCTGACTTGTCAAAGTAATGCCAGCCATCACCTAATTTGATCCAATCTGTCTTCATTACACCGCTGCCGTCAAAATAATACGTTGAGTGATAAACTTGGTACAAACCTGTTACCATTTTTCCATTTTCAGCTAAATAGTACCACTTATTATTTTCTTGATACCATCCAGTCTGCATTGCACCACTGCTCTTGAAATAGTAATAACCATCAGCTATCCATTTCCAGCCTGTTTGCATTGCACCACTATCCGTAAAGTAATACTTAGTTCCACCAATTTCTTTTAGGCCTGTTTCCATTGCTCCTGATCCATTTAAGAAATACCAAACACCACTAATTTGTTTCCATCCTGTTTGTAAATACCCATTTGAATCAAAGTAATACCAGACACCACCAGATTGTTGCCAGCCTGTTTGAAGGGTTCCTGATGAACTAAAGAGGTAACGATTGTTTCCAATTGTTTGCCAGCCTGTAACCATTCCACCAGAACTATTTAAATAGTACCAAGAACCACTCAAATATTTCCATCCTGTCTGCATATACCCATTGTTATCAAAGTAATACCAGACATTACTAATCTGTTGC
>CAKAPS010000042.1:0-13066 GCA_916719965.1 uncultured Streptococcus sp. | reverse complement strand
GCAAATGCAAAAGGATTAAAAGCAGGCGATATCATTAAGGCAATTGCTCCAGCTATCCAAGGTGGAGGCGGAGGCCGTGCTGATATGGCGCAAGCAGGTGGTAAGAACCCTGCAGGTATTCCACAAGCATTCGAATTGCTTAAAGAATATTTAGCTAAATAATGATGGAAATGATGAAACCTTCCTTAGACTCCTAGTTGAGTTTTAAGGAAGGTTTTTGTTTTATAAGCAAAGGAAAGGCTTTCTAAATATTAAGAATCGGTAAGTATCAATTGTAGTTTCATCCAAAATCTTGTAGAATAGGTATATATATTGAAATGAGGTGTCGCTATGAGTTCAATAGATGAAACAGTCCTATTTAAATTTAATGAAAAGGACGAAAAAACCGTTCAAGAAACATTAACCATCGTTTATGATGCGTTGAATGAGAAGGGATATAGTTCGATTAATCAAATCGTAGGATATTTGTTATCTGGAGACCCAGCTTATATTCCAAGACATCGTGATGCACGTAACCTAATTCGTCGCCACGAAAGAGATGAGATTTTGGAAGAACTCATTAGACATTATATCCGCTCAACAGGAAGAGATGCCTAGTATGAGATTAATGGGATTAGATGTCGGAAGTAAAACTGTGGGCGTTGCCGTTAGTGATTTAATGGGCTGGACTGCTCAAGGGGTTGAAACAATTCCGATTAATGAGAATGCTTCAGAATTCGGGTTCAAACGTGTTGTTGAGTTAGTAGAAGAGTATGGCGTTGAAAAAATCGTCATCGGTCTTCCAAAAAATATGAATAATACGGAAGGACCACGTGTTGAGGCGTCCCGTCGTTATGGTGCAAGCCTAGAAAAACGACTCGAAATTCCAATCGTCTTTCATGATGAAAGACTGACGACGATGCAGGCTGAACGCATGCTTGTCGAAGAGGGTAATGTTTCAAGAAAGAAACGCAAACAAGTCATTGATATGCTGGCTGCAGTCATGATTTTGCAAAACTATTTAGATTTAAATGGAAATCAATAACAAAGGAAAGAGGAAAGAAAATGACAGAACATCACGATCACGATCATGAACATGATCACTTAGAAGGCCACGAAGGTCACGAACATATTACAATTATCGACGAAGAAGGAAACGAAATTTTACACGAAGTATTATTCACTTTCGAATCTGATGATTTCAATAAATCATATGTATTATGCTACCCAGCAGGAATTCCTGAAGGAGAAGAAGTAGAATTACAAGCATTCTCATATGTTGAAGGCGAAGATGGTACTGATGGCCAATTAAACCCAATCGAAACAGAAGCTGAATGGGATATGGTTGAAGAAGTATTAAACACATTCTTAGCTGAAGAAGATTTATAATCAATAATAGAGCTTGGGGGATACCTCAAGCTTTTTTTGTTGTAGGAGCACTGTTTATGATTGACTTTCTTCATTTTTCAATAAGAATGAGGTATAATAACTACAACTATGGATATCATTTGATACCAATTTAAGGGGGAAAACAATGTCTCAAGAAGAACATAAAAAACATTCCTTAATTTCTGATACGGATACGAAACGTGATATTCGTAAAAAGGAAACTTCAATTATCAAAAAGATAATGAAATATTTTATGATTGCACTTTTAGTAATTGTCCTAGTAGGGGGATTCTTTACTTGGAATTACATTAAAGGAGAAACACAACCAGTTGATACAGCTCAAACAGAACTTGTTTCCTTTGAAATTGAACAAGGCGCATCTGTCAAAGAAGTATCAAAAGCGCTTGAAGAAGAAGGAATTATCCGTAATTCAAAGCTGTTTAATTTCTATTTGAAATTCAAAAACGTTTCTGGATTTAAATCAGGATTGTACCACGTTTCTAAAAGCATGACTTTAGACGAAATTATCGCAGAACTTTCTGGTCAAGGAAAAGATAAAGACCAAAATGCGACTAAAGTTCTGATTCGTGAAGGGGAACAATTAACAGATATCGCTAAAGAAGTTGAAAAATCAACAAAATACTCTGCCGAAGATTTCATGGCAAAAGTTCAAGACGAAGATTTCTTACGTTATTTAGTTCAAAAATTCCCGAAATTATTGACGCAATCGTATAATGGCTACCAAGTCAAATATGTCCTTGAAGGATACTTATTCCCAGCGACATACGATATGAATGACTCAAAAACACTTCAAATGTTGATTACAGAAATGGTTGCTAAAACAGATGAAGTCATGTCGAAATACTACGATAAGATTTTAGCAAGTGACTATACTTTACAAGAAATTATGGCGTTAGCTTCTTTAATTGAAAAAGAAGGAACGAAATTAGAAGATCGTAAAAAGATTTCTAGTGTATTCCATAACCGTATTAAAGAAAATATGAAGCTTCAAACAGACGTATCTGTTCAATACGCTTTAGGCGAACATAAAGAAGCTCTTTCTTTATCTGATTTAGAAGTAGATTCTCCATATAACTTATATCAAAACTATGGCGTAGGACCTGGACCTTATAACAGTCCAAGTGAAGATGCAATCGTCGCAGCATTAGAACCAGAGAAAACAGACTACTTATACTTCCTAGCAGATATTAAGACAAAAGAAATCTATTATGCGAAGACGTATGAGGAACATTTAGAGTTAAAAGCTAAGTATATTGATAATAAGGAGTAGGTCATGGAAAAGAAAAAGCCAATCGTTATCGGAGTTACAGGTGGTTCTGGGAGTGGGAAAACAAGTGTAAGTCGTAAAATTTTGGAGAACTTTCCAGATTTAACGATTTGTAAAATTGATCAAGATTACTATTATAAAGATCAAAGTCATATGCCGTTTGAAGAACGTTTAAAAACAAACTATGACCATCCATTTGCATTCGATACAGATTTATTAATTGAACATATGAATAAATTAATCAATTTTGAATCGATTGAAGAACCAGTATATGATTACGAAAATCATACAAGAAGTGATAAAACCATCCATCAAGAACCAAAAGATGTCATCTTAATTGAAGGGATTTTAATTCTTGAAGATGAACGGTTACGTGATTTAATGGACATCAAGGTGTATGTGGATACAGACGATGATATTCGTATTATTCGCCGTATTAAACGAGACATGGTAGAACGTGGTAGAACGCTCGATTCCATCATCAACCAATATATGTCCGTTGTAAAACCGATGCACCACCAATTTATTGAACCAACGAAAAAATTTGCGGATATTATTATCCCAGAAGGTGGTTCAAATACAGTTGCGATTGACTTAATGACTACGAAAATTGCTTCAATTTTATCTCATTTAAATTAAATTGTTAACCCCTAGGAAAGCTTATCCTAGGGGATTTTTATGGAATAAAATTTTAAAATCGAATTAAATTTCAAATTAAGACTTGCAATCTCGGTTATAAAATGTTAAAGTTTTAGCATTGTAGATTTAGATAATCTAAAAAAACGATATAGGGGAGAATCGTATGACTGAAAAAGTATTTCCAATGACGCTTGAAGGGAAAGCAAAACTTGAAGCTGAATTAGAAGAATTAAAAGTCGTTAAACGTAAAGAAATCGTAGAGCGTATCAAAATTGCTCGTAGTTACGGTGACTTATCTGAAAACTCTGAATATGAATCAGCTAAAGATGAACAAGCTTTCGTAGAAGGACGTATTTCAACGTTAGAAAAAATGATTCGTTTTGCGGAAATCATCGATGATAACAATGTAGAAAAAGATGTTGTTTCACTAGGAAGAAAAATTACGTTTATCGAATTACCAGATGGAGACGAAGAAACTTACACAATCGTGGGTAGTGCAGAAGCAAACCCAGTTGAAGGTAAAATTTCAAATGACTCTCCAATTGCCAAAGGAATTATTGGTAAAAAACTAAATGAAGAAGTGGTGATTCCAACACCAGGCGGAGAAATGAAGATCAGAATTATTGATATTCAATCTGCGTAATTGATTCATTTGAATGAAGAGAAGAGCTAGGAGATGTCCTAGCTCTTTTTTGTTGGATTTCATCCTTAAGTCTGATGGACGAGTTTTGAATTCATGATAGGATTGAACGTGAGAAGATGGTATACTAATACCTGTAATGGAGGTGAGAAGATGAGGAAAATTAAACTAATACTAATTATTTTATTAATTGGGGTTATTGTATCTGCTTTAGAGATTACATCTAGAATCGGCCTATTCATCTTCTTTGCAATTGGTGTGGCAATTACTCTATCTAGTTTTGTTGTTTTTAAACGCGTTAAATTTTTAAGAAATAGCGGAATGTGTTTTGGAGCATTATTTATTCTCTTACCCTTACTTTCGACTTCTGGAATTTGGCTTGGAATGATTGGAGCATTACTCGTAGTACTATTTGATAAAAATGATTTCTCGATGTCTTCCATTTCGGGCTTATTTTCAAAGAGACAGAAGCAAGAGTATATTTTTGTAGATTCGCGTGAAGACACTCCTGAACCTGGCTCAATACATCGTTATGACTGGCTTGGTTCTCAAGTTATAGGAGACGAGGCGTACGAATGGAATGACATTAATGCGGGACAATTTGCTGGAGATACGATTATCGACTTAGGAAATACGATTCTTCCTGCCAAGGAAAATGTGATCGTCATCAGAAAAGGATTTGGTCGTGTTCGAATTCTTGTTCCGTATGGTGTTGGGGTGATGATTCATCATCATGGTTTTGGTGGACAAGTTGAATTTGAGAATCAAACCTATACACTAAGTAATGAATCGATTCAACTGTATAGTGCAGGTTATAATCGCAGTACGAAACGGGTTAAGATTTATACAACCATCGTCGCTGGGAAGGTTGAGGTGATTGAAGCATGAAGCAACGCCTCTTAAAAAGCTGGATGCTCTATTCAGCAGTGTATAGCTTTGTTAGTACCATTTTCCTATTCCTATTCCGAAAATGGATTCGCTATGAATTAGTGGAGACACTGAGTATTCAAGAGATTCTTGGGACGATTACGTTGTATTTGTTATTAATCTTATTTCTTGGCTTGATGACAGCTGGTGCAATGATGATTTTGAATCGTCAAGCAGAACGTAAAATGGGTGAGCAATTACTCATGATTCAAAGAGCAAAGTATTCATTAGTAAAAGAAGAAGAACAACCCAACTGGATTAATGAAGCAACTGTTGTAGATTTAAATGTCTTTTATGAACAGACAGCGGCTATTTCAGAACGCTTAGAGAACTTATCTCTCGAATTGCAACAATTAGGAAGTAAACCACAGTTCTTAGGGACTGAAACGAAAGAGCAGGTCATTGAACAAGAAAGACGCCGTATCGCTCGCGAGTTACATGATTCTGTAAGCCAACAGTTGTTTGCAGCAATGATGATGATTTCTGCGTTAAATGAACGTGCAGACAAGTTCGATGAGAAAGAACAAAAGCAACTGAAGATGATTGAACATGTACTCTCACAAGCGCAAGCGGAGATGAGAGCATTGCTTCTACACTTAAGACCGATTTCACTGGAAAATAAATCATTGAAAGCAGGTATTGAAGGATTACTCGTCGAATTGCAAACGAAAGTACAGATGAAGATTCATTGGGATATCGAAGACGTCCAACTACCAGAAGGGGTCGAGGATCATCTCTTTAGAATCGCACAGGAACTTCTATCGAATACATTGCGTCATTCGCACGCAACCACATTAGAAGTGTACTTACGTCAAACAGATTCCAATGTTCTCTTTAAAATAGAAGATAATGGAGTTGGATTTAATACGGAGGAAATTCTTCCAGGAAGTTATGGAATTAATAATATGAAAGAAAGAGTGCAAGGACTCGGTGGACAAGTGAAAATTGTCAGCTTCCCAAATCAAGGGACGACAATTGAAATTAAGATTCCGCTCAGTCGTAACATGGAGGGTGAATAATGATACATGTATTACTAGTAGACGATCATGAGATGGTACGACTTGGTGTGTCTTCGTATCTATCGATGCAAGATGATATCGAAGTGATTGATGAAGCTAAGAATGGTTGTGAAGGTGTTGAGAAAGCACTCGCATTAAAACCAGATATCATTCTAATGGACCTTGTGATGCCAGAGATGGATGGGATTGAGGCGACAAAAGAAATTCTTGAAAAGTGGCCACAAGCAAAAATCATCATCCTAACAAGCTTTATTGATGATGAGAAAGTCTTTCCTGCTATCAACGCCGGAGCAAAGAGCTATATTTTAAAGACGGCTTCTGCTTCTCAAATCGCAAAAGCCATTCGAGATACTTATCAAGGGGATGGGGTATTTGAACCTCAAGTAACGGATAAACTCGTGAACCGTATCCAAATGAAGCAGCAACATTTCTTGCATGAAGATTTAACACAGCGTGAATTAGAAGTGTTACTCTTAATCGCTCAAGGAAAATCGAATCAGGAAATCGCTGACGAGTTGTTTATCACATTAAAGACTGTGAAAACGCACGTCTCAAATATTCTCTCGAAATTAGAAGTAGAAGATAGAACGCAAGCAACGATTTACGCGTTCAAACATCAACTCATTAAAATGTAATGAAAAGCCAATCTTGTTCTTACAAGATTGGCTTTTTTGATGAAAGTAATTTCTATAAAGGCTTGATGGAGTTGTATTTTCTACCTTGTTCTGAAAGTAGTTACTAAAAACGATTGAGATATTGAAAATGTTTTCTGAGGTAGGTATACTAAAAATGTAAGGGTTTTACTAAAATAGAAGGAGGCTGTTTATGAGATTACAAGGTCAATTAATTGTATCATGCCAAGCATTGCCGCATGAACCATTACATAGTGATTATATTATGGCTCGTATGGCAGTTGCTGCACAGGAAGGAGGAGCGAAAGGAATTCGTGCCAATTCAGTGATTGACATCAAAGCAATCAAAGAGGCTGTCGATTTACCAGTTATTGGAATTATTAAACGTGATTATGATGATGCCGACGTCTTTATTACCGCGACGATGAAAGAAATTGACGAATTGATGACGGTGAAACCAGAGATTATTGCTTTGGATGCTACTACATCTACTCGTCCAAATGGACAAACGCTTGATGATTTCTACCATGAAATCAGAGCAAAATATCCAGAACAATTACTGATGGCAGACTGTTCAACGGTAGAAGAAATGATTCATGCTGATGAACTCGGCTTTGATTTTATCGGAAGTACTTTAGTAGGGTATACAAAACAAAGTAAAGGTGACAAAATTGAAGAAAATGATTTTGAAATCTTGAGAACAGTGTTAGCACGAATCAAACACCCACTTATTGCAGAAGGCAATATCGATACACCTGAAAAGGTAAAACGTGTGCTTGAGTTAGGTGCGTATAGTGTCGTTGTAGGTTCAGCGATTACTCGTCCACAACTCATCACGAAAAAATTTGTTGATGCGATTCAACAAGTAGGAAAAGATTAAACATTACTGATTTATAGTTTAAGGGGGAAAACCACATGTTTAAATTTTTACAAAAAATTGGGAAGGCCTTTATGTTGCCGATTGCCATTTTACCGGCAGCAGGTTTGTTATTAGGGATTGGTGGAGCTTTATCCAACCCGGTAACTGTGGCAACATATCCTGTATTAAATAACGACGTATTACAAGCAATTTTTAAAGTAATGAGCCAAGCAGGGGAAGTTATCTTTGCAAACCTTTCACTTCTTCTCTGTGTGGGCTTATGTATCGGTTTAGCAAAACGTGACAAAGGGACTGCAGCACTTGCTGGGGTAACTGGTTACTTAGTAATGACTGCGACAATTAAAGCTCTTGTAGGATTATACATGGGTAAAGATGCTTCAATTGATACTGGGGTTATCGGAGCTGTCGTAATTGGTGCAATCGCTGTTTGGTTACATAACCGCTACAACAATATCCAATTACCACAAGTTCTTGGATTCTTTGGTGGTAGCCGTTTTGTACCAATCGTAACTTCATTTGCATCTATCTTTGTTGGGGCTATCTTCTTCTTAGTATGGCCACCATTCCAACAATTATTAGTTTCAACTGGTGGATATATCTCACAAGCAGGTCCTATTGGTACATTCTTATATGGATTCTTAATGCGTCTATGTGGTGCAGTCGGATTACACCATATGATTTATCCAATGTTCTGGTATACAGAATTAGGTGGAGTGGAAGTTGTAGCTGGTCAAACAATTGCTGGGGCTCAAAAAATCTTCTTTGCTCAATTAGCAGATCCTAACCACGTAGGTTTATTCACTGAAGGAACTCGTTTCTTCGCTGGTCGTTTCTCAACAATGATGTTCGGTCTTCCAGCTGCCTGCTTAGCAATGTATCACTGTGTACCAAAAGATCGTCGTAAAAAATATGCTGGTTTATTCTTAGGGGTTGCATTAACTTCATTCATCACTGGTATTACAGAACCAATCGAATTCATGTTCTTATTCGTAAGTCCAGTATTATATGTTGTTCACGCATTCCTTGATGGGGTAAGTTTCTTCATCGCAGATATTCTTAATATCTCTATTGGTAATACATTCTCTGGTGGGGTTATCGACTTCACATTATTCGGGGTATTACAAGGTAACGATAAGACAAACTGGTTATTACAAATTCCATTTGGTTTAATCTGGAGTGGTCTATACTATGTAGTATTCAGATGGTTCATCACTCAATTTAACGTAGCAACTCCAGGACGTATTGAAGATGATATGTTATCAGATGACAAACCAGTTGTTGAAACACGCGACAGCTTGAAACAAGACAGTGTTCGTATTATTGAAGCTCTAGGTGGAGCAGAAAATATTGAAGATGTGGATGCTTGTATCACTCGTCTACGTGTATCTGTAAAAGAAGTCGACAAAGTTAATAAAGCGACATTGAAAGATATCGGAGCTGTAGATGTTCTAGAAGTTAAAGGTGGTATTCAAGCCATTTACGGTGCGAAAGCAATTCTTTACAAGAACAATATTAATGAAATTCTAGGTGTAGACGATTAGTCGTTTAAACTCACTCAAAAGATGGACTAGTCTTAACGATTAGTCCATCTTTTATTTTTTGAAAAAAGGCAAAATCTTTTTAGAAACCTGTGCTATAATGAAGGTAACAATGCAAAGGGGAAAAGCAGATGTTGTCATTTGAGAAAAAAGTAGCGCCGATGATTGAATCGATTTATGATACGTTGACACCGATTGAAAAAACGATTGCGAAATATTTCTTGAGTGTGATTCCGGAAAATGAATCGTTATCCGCACAAGAAGTGTCCAAAAGATTATTTGTATCGATTCCATCTTTAACACGATTTGCTCAAAAGTGTGGCTATAAAGGATATAGACAGTTCATTTATGATTATCAAAAGGGAGAGCAAGAAGAGACCAACTTGCATAATGATTTGACCAAAATTGTGTTAGACGATTATGCAGACCTCTTAACGAAATCCTTCTCGCTCATTAATGAAGCCCAGCTGATTCATGTGTGCGACATGCTCAGTAAGGCCAAACGCGTGTATATATACGGACAAGGAAGTTCCGGGTTAGCAGCGCTGGAGATGAAATTCAGATTCATGCGACTCGGGATGATTTGCGAGGCGATTACGGATTTACATACGATGCTGATGAACCGCGTATTAGTCGATGAAGATTGCCTCGTGATTGGAATTACGGTGTCGGCTAACGAGAGTGTTGTGAATGCCGTGAATATCGCCAAACTTCAAGGAGCAAAAACCGTTCTGATTACCTCTAAGAAGAGTGAAGAGTTGCAACAGGATTGTGACGAATTAGTGCTCATCGCGATGAAGAATGCCTTAGAGCAAGGAACGACCATTACACCGCAATTCCCAGTTCTTGTCATTGTCGATATTTTATATAGTTACTACAAGGAAATCGATAAGGAACGCAAACGCTCGATTTTCTCAAATACATTACATGCCATTCAACCAGAATAAGGAGACGATAAAATGTTTGGATTTTTTAAAAAGAATCAAGTAGAAAAAGAAGTGCCAGTATTTGCACTAGCAGGTGGAGAAATTGTTCCGATTACACAAGTGAATGATCCAGTCTTCGCAGGCAAGATGATGGGGGACGGATTTGCAATTATTCCTTCAAGTGGTGTGATTACTTCACCAGTGAAAGGGGAAGTGGTGAATGTCTTTCCAACATTGCACGCTGTAGGTATTCAAACTGCTGGCGGATTAGAAGTGCTCGTGCATATGGGAATTGATACCGTTGAATTAAAAGGGGGCCCTTTTGAAACAACAGTAACGGTTGGCCAAAAGGTGGATGAACATACAGTGTTATCTACAGTAGACCTAGAAGCGTTAAAAGAAGCTGGCAAAGATACTGCGATGATGGTTCTCTTCACGAATATGGATAAAGTGGAATCAATTGTGATAGCTACAGAAGGAACTGTTGAAGGAAAAACAGAAGTAGGGAAAGTAACATTAAAAGCTTAATAAAAAAAGAATCTCCGCTCAAATTTGAGCGGAGATTTTCATTTGGTTTAGAAAATACGACTGCGGTATAAGCTTACCACTTTTCCTAAAATCGTACAGTTCGGTAAGATGATAGGGTCCATCGTGTCATTTTCTGGCTCTAGGCGCACATGGTCGCTTTCGAGATAGAATCTCTTACAAGTTGCAGTGTCTTCTTCGGTCATCGCAATGACGATTTCACCGTTTGAAGCAGTTGATTGTTTACGGACAATGACAGAATCGCCATCAAAGATCCCGGCATTAATCATACTGTCCCCTTTAATACGAAGCATGAATAAATCATCTGCATCGTTTTGCAGTTCTGGTGGAATAGGGAAGAAGTCACTAGCTTCTTCTACTGCAAGAATTGGTTCACCGGCTGTTACCACACCAAGCATTGGAATCGCTGTTGATTTAGCACCAATGGCTTTCAGTCCTGCCATCGTTAATTCAATCGCACGTGGCTTACTTGGGTCACGTTGAATTAAGCCATTTTTCTCAAGTCTTGATAAGTGACCATGAACGGTTGAAGTCGAAGAAAGCTGAACGGCGTTACAAATTTCACGCACTGTTGGCGGATAACCGTGTTCTTGAACTTCTTTATAAATAAACTGTAATACATCTAATTGTCTAGAATCTTTTAAATTTGTCATCGGAACATCTCCTTCTTTGAGACTAGTGTAACACACTTTGCAAACAGAAATCAAACAAATGTTCGCATGTAATTCAGATTTTTAGGAAAAAATGTCGTCTCGTGCTACACTAGGAGACGAAGCCAAGGAAAGGAATGACAAAAATGTTATCAGAAGAAAAATTAAACCGTATTAATGAATTAGCGAAAAAGAAAAAAGAAGGAAAATTGACTCCAACGGAAGAAAAGGAACAACAACTTTTACGCCAAGAGTATTTGGAAGCTTTTCGTGGTGGAATGCGTAACCATATCGAAGGATTGAAAATTGTTGATGAAGAAGGAAACGACGTGACTCCAGATAAACTAAAAGCGATTCAAAAAGAAAAAGGATTGCATAATCGAGACGAAGAATAGATGAGAGAAGGCTGAAAATTTCAGCCTTTTTATTTTTGCAAAATATGCTAAAGTCATGAAGGAAATATGTGTTTTGCAAGGGGTTACTATGTTTTATTTATCATAAAAATAACGGTTGCAAAAGCAGTCTTGGATTAGTAAAATAGAAGAGTAAGTTCCGATTAAGGAAAAAATATTTAAGGAGTGATTGTATGTTTGATAAAACCGATCAACTAGCAGTGAATACAATTCGTACATTAAGTATGGATGCGATTCAAGCTGCGAATTCAGGACACCCTGGACTACCAATGGGTGCTGCACCAATGGCTTATGTACTTTGGTCTAAATATTTGAAAGTTAACCCAAAACGTTCTAACTGGGTGGATCGCGATCGCTTTGTATTATCAGCAGGTCATGGATCTGCAATGTTATATGCCTTATTACATTTATCAGGCTATGACTTATCGATTGAAGATGTGAAAAATTTCCGCCAACTTGGAAGTAAAACACCTGGACACCCAGAAGTACATGACACTGATGGGGTAGATGCAACAACGGGTCCTCTTGGACAAGGGTTTGCAAATGCTGTGGGGATGGCCATGGCTGAAGCCCATCTTGCTGCGAAATTCAATCGTGAAGGCTACGCAGTAGTAGATCACCACACTTATGTCTTATGTGGTGACGGGGACTTAATGGAAGGTATTTCTTACGAAGCAGCATCTCTTGCAGGGACATTGAAATTAAATAAATTAATCGTGTTATATGATTCAAACGATATTTGTTTAGATGGACCTTTAAATAAAGTATTTACTGAAGATGTGAAGAAACGCTTCAAAGGATTAGGTTGGAATTATTTACGTGTTGAAGATGGAAATGATTTAGACGAAATCGCTGAAGCTATCGAAGAAGCACAATGCCAAAAAGAAAAACCAACGATTATCGAAGTGAAAACCGTTATTGGTTACGGTGCTCCAAACCAAGGAACCAATAAAGTTCACGGGGCTCCTTTAGGACCTGACGGTATTGCTGCAACGAAAGCAAACTACGGATGGGAATATGGCCCATTTGAAGTGCCAGAAGAAGTGCAACACCGTTTCGACAAATTATTAGTGCAAACTGGTGAAAATGACTACAACGAATGGAAAGAAGTATTCGAAGGCTATAAACAAGCTTATCCAGAACTTGCAAAAGAATTCGAAGACAGCTTTGCAGAAAACATTCATGTGGACTTAAAAGAAGTATTACCTTCATATGAATTTGGCAGCCCAGCAATGGCTTCTCGTGTAACAAGCCAAGCTGCAATTCAAGAATTAGGAAAACACATTCCATTCTTCTGGGGTGGATCTGCGGACCTTTCTTCATCAAACAACACAATGAATAAAGCAGATACAGACTTCTCACATGAAAATTATGGTGGAAGAAATATCTGGTTTGGGGTTCGTGAGTTTGCGATGGGTGCTGCGATGAACGGTATGCTTCTTCACGGTGGTAACCGTGTATATGGCGGTACATTCTTCGTATTTGCAGATTACTTAAAAGCAGCCATGCGTGTTGCGGCAATCTCTCATTTACCAGCAATCTATGTTTATACACATGACTCGATTGCGGTTGGGGAAGATGGACCAACGCATGAACCAAT
>CAKAPS010000041.1:0-13243 GCA_916719965.1 uncultured Streptococcus sp. | reverse complement strand
AATCTTCGTCGTTTTACTCCTTGACTAGCAAACTTACCGCCTCAACATGGTGCGTCTCAGAGGTTATATAAAAGTGCCTTTTTTGAGTTTTATTTCAAAAAAATGGAGTTTGTGAAAAGCTATAAGGTAGCGCTTTGAAGGCTTCTCAATAAAATGAAATCTATTTACATCATTTGTAAATTCTGAAGTTTGTTAGATTTGCAACTTCCGAAAAAGGCTTATCTATAAGAAACATAGAGCACCTCTCTTTGAAAATAACAGAGTACGTAAAAATTCCAAAATTCACTTATAAGTGAATTTTGGGATTTCAACTAATATTGTGAACTCGTTTTTATTAATCGCAATATAAATTGAAAATAGGCATGAAAAAAGACGATAGATTTTTGATTTTTCTATCGTCTTTGTGTTTTGTATTTAATTAGACAAACTGGTATTTGTTAATTTGTAAATCTCAACAAATACCCATTTGGATCTTGTATTAAAAACTCTATTTGCATTTCTTCTATTCCATTAACTTGATATATGTTTCTAGTTAGTTCTCTGTATAATTCTATATTCAAATGATTCACTAATTTATAAAGCTCTTCAATATCATCAACAGCTATTGAAAAATTGATTCCTCTTCCTAATGGATATACTAGTTCACCTATATTCCAACCATCATCGTGAATTTGTTCAAACATAAACTGACTATCTTGAAATGACATGAAAACAAATTTATCTTCAGTACGTTCATATTCAATTTTAAATCCTAATTCTCTATAAAATTTTTTAGTCCGTTCAATATCAAAAACTGACAATTCAGGAATCGTCCTATTAAAATTCATGTTTCTTCCTCGTCAAATTATAAATTCCCAGCTCTACAAGCGAGGAATTTAATTATTTTTTCTTTTTTGTTTTGGTGTAGGTAATTCATCCTAATTGTGCGATGTTTTGTTTTATCTCCAATGATCTCTGGTTTGAGCAACTAAGATGAGTCCTTTTGTAAAGGAGATGGTCATCTTGTCACTTGTAAATTCATTACTGACGAGGGCCACTGGGTACGCGTAGCTTTTTGAATCGAGTGTGTATTTCACGTTTTCTAGGGTGACATTTTCCACAGGAGTCATACTAATAAATGAGAGGTACTTCGTAAAGTCCAGTTTTTCAATCGTGTATGTGCCTGGCTGGATGAAATTCACGACATTCGTTGCATCCTCGAACACCACATACGGAATGAGCGGTGCTAGGTCTGGTCGCATCATCGTCCATAAGGTGCTAATCGCGTGGTCCACGCGCCCGCCAAAGGAACCGAGTACGTGAATCGGTGTTCCTTCGTAATGCTCCTTCACCCATAATAAGGCTGCCTCAAAATCAGTATCGTCTTTTTCAGAAGGGAGCTGGACAACCGTGCCCGCTGCTTCATGAATCAAGTCACGCTGTTCTTTTGTGACAGAATCAAAGTCCCCAATCGCTACTTCCACGGGAATGTGCTGATCTAATAACCGAAGAGCACCACCGTCGACGCCGACAAAACGGAAGTCTCCATAAGCTTTGCCGTATCGGTTTTCTAAGAGCGCCTTGATGTCCTCTTTAGTGTTTGGTCCTCCCAAGACAATCACAACTTCCATCTTCGTCCCTCTTATGCTTCTTTGATTGAATCAATCGCAGCTTTGATATCTTCTGCGTAGTATACATATGAACCAGCAACGGCAACATCTACCCCTGCTGCAGAACAAAGTTTCGCTGTTTCGCCGTTCACTCCGCCGTCCACTTCGATTAAGTAGTGGTATCCTTTTTCTTCGCGTAATGCGACTAATTCGCGTACTTTATCTAATGTTTCTGGAATGAATGATTGACCGCCGAATCCTGGGTTTACCGTCATTACTAATACTAAGTCCACTTCGCTTAAAACTGCTGAGATGGCACTCACTGGTGTACCTGGGTTAATCACGACACCTGCTTTTACGCCTTCTGCTTTAATCGCTTGAAGCGCGCGGTGGATATGTGGAGTTGCTTCCACGTGAACAGAGATATAGTCTGCTCCAGCTTTTGCGAATTGTGGAATGAAGCGTTCTGGGTTTTGTACCATTAAATGGCAGTCTAATACTAAATCAGTTACAGGACGTAATCCTTCAACGATGTTTGGTCCTAATGTTAGGTTTGGAACGAATTGTCCGTCCATCGCATCGATATGAATCCAGTCAGCTCCTAATTTTTCGACTTTCTTAACGTCTTCTCCTAGTGTTGCAAAATTTGCGCTTAAAATTGATGGTGCTACTTTCATGTTCTGTCTCCTCTATCTACTTTTTTCGTTTATAGACTGGTTTTCTTTGGTCCAGTTCTTCATAGAAATTCAAATAATGGTCGTATCGCTCTTGCCAAATGTCTCCTGATTCCACTGCTGCAATCACAGCGCAGTTTGGCTCATGTTGGTGCGAACACTCTCTGAACTTACATTCATGCTCTACTTCGACAAACTCAGGGAATAAATGCGGTAAGTCTTCTTTTTCAATCTCCATAAAATCAACCGTACTGAATCCCGGAGTATCCGCAATCCACACGCCTTCGATTTCATGAAGTGATACGTGACGAGTCGTATGACGCCCACGCCCTAACGCATTCGAAATCTCTCCCGTTTCTTGGTTTAATTCAGGAATCATCTCGTTCAGCAAGGTCGATTTTCCAACCCCTGACTGCCCTAAGAAGATGACCTTCTCACCACGTAGGCTTTCTAACAATGGCGCCTTATCCTTCATGACTTCCTGTCCGAAATAAACTGGATAGCCGATTTTTTCATAACGCGCCTTCACGTCCACGAGGCGTGACATCCCTGCTTCATCTAGCAAGTCGGTCTTCGTAATCATAATGACTGGTTTCACATCCAAGCCTTCCAAGTAGACGAGGAAGCGGTCGACAAGATGCGTCGAAAATTCTGGTTCGACAGCCGACATCACAATAATCCCGACATCCACATTAGCAACAGGCGGACGAACGATGGCATTCTTTCGCGGCAAGATTTTTGTTAGCGTTCCTTCTTGCAAGTTACTACTCTCGAACTCCACCACATCCCCAACAAGTGGCGATTGGCCTCGTTTGCGGAAAACTCCGCGCGCACGAGTTTGATAAATGACTCCATCCGATTCGATGTAGTAGAAACCGCTCAACGCTTTAATAATAATTCCTTGAGTCATAGGTACTCCTTCAAAGTAAAGATATCTTTATTATATAGTGTACATGAACACATGACAAATGACTTGAAGAAAAAAGCATTACTGGAAGGCACTGACCCCCGTAAATGAGAACTAAATAAAAACACCCCAAAAGTTAGATTTTCTGTCTAACTTTTTGGGGTCAGTACACCCATTTTAGAACCTATTCTTTGATTTTCAATAAGCGTAAACTGTTTAATGTTACAAGTAAAGTTGCTCCCATATCAGCAAATATCGCTATCCAAAGTGTTAACCAACCGGGCATAACCAAAAGTAATGCCACTAATTTAATCGCCAAAGAGAAGGTAATGTTTTGCTTGATGATTGCTAAAGCCTTACGACTTAATTTTATTGTATATGGCAATTTACTCAAATCATCAGACATTAAGGCGATGTCAGCCGTTTCTAAAGCTGTATCAGTTCCAGCACCACCCATTGCTACACCAACGGTAGATGCCGCAAGGGCTGGAGCATCATTCACGCCATCTCCGACCATCCCCACACTTTGATGTTTTTCTCGAAGTTCTTTAATAAAATTAAGCTTATCTTCTGGAAGTAAGTCAGCTTTAATATCCGAAACACCAACTTGTTTTCCGATGGCTGTTGCCGTTCTTTGGTTATCGCCTGTTAGCATCACTGTTTCGATTCCCATATTGTTCAACTTGCCGATAACTTCTTTAGACGATTCCCTCATTTCATCGGCTACGGCAATAAACGAAAGAATTTCTTTTTCTGTTCCTAACACCATCACCGTTTTACCTTGAGTTTGCATATCGGCAATTTTTTCTTTTTTATCGCTTGAAATGCTTCCGTGTAATTCCTCAAAAAGATTTTGACTTCCCACATAATACATTTCATTATTTATTTTGGCTTTAACGCCTTTACCTGTAATGGATTGAAAATCCTCTACTGTTACTTCATTGAATTTTAATCCATTTTCTTCTGCTTTTCGCATAATCGCTGAAGCAAGAGGGTGCTGCGATCCTTTTTCAATGGCTGATGTTATGGTTATTAATTCATTTTCATTTCTACCATATGTCACAATGTCTGTTACAGCTGGAATCCCTTTGGTTAATGTTCCTGTTTTATCAAAGGCTATCGCTTTTAAGTGTCCTGCTGCTTCTAAATGGATACCACCTTTAATTAATACACCATTTTTCGCTGCATTTCCTATTGCTGTAACCACAGCAACTGGAGTTGAGACTACTAAGGCACAAGGACAACCAACCACTAATACAGCTAATCCTTGATAAATCCATTGGCTCCAGTCTCCGCCAAATAATGGTGGAACTACTGCAATTAAAAGAGCTAGTATGACAATAGCTGGTGTATAGTATTTTGCAAATTTCTCGACAAACGCTTGAGAGGGGGCCCGTTCTGCTTGGGCTTCTTCTACCAAGTGAATGATTTTTGAAAGAGTGGTATCTTCAACTCGTTTTGTTACTTTAACCTCAAGTAACCCTTCTTCATTCAAGGTTCCTGCAAATACTTCATCATTTGTGATTTTCGTTACTGGAACACTTTCACCTGTAATCGCAGCCTGATTTAATGTCGATGTACCTTTAACCACTATTCCATCCATTGCTAACTTTTGACCGGGCTTAACTATCATGATGTCTCCAACTTGAATCTCATCAACATGAATCATCATTTCTTCATTGCCTCGTCGAATTAACGCTTCTTTTGGGGCAATATCCATTAAAGATTCAATAGATTGACGTGCTTTATCCATTGAAAAACGCTCTAATGCTTCACTAATCGCAAATAGGATAACAACGGTTGCCCCTTCACCCCATTCACCAATAATTGCAGCTCCTATAATGGCAATAGTCATAAGCGTATTCATATCGAAATTTAATCTGCTTAAATTTTTGAGACCTTTAATAAATAACGAATATCCACCGATTAAAATGGACGCTGCATAACCAATTGTCGGTAGAACATGCTCTTCACCATACTGCTCTCCTAAGAACCAGCTAACTACAAGTAAAAGAGCTGATATATATACCTTAATGTTTTCTTTCTGCTTCCAAAAAGGTTCTCCTTCTACCCTTTGTTCTTTTTCATCTCGAATTTTTAAATTTTCAAATGCTCCTGCTTTTTCTAATTCTTCAATGGTTGTCGTCCCTTTAACATAAACTTTAGATGCTCCGAAATTTACTTTCGCATCCTGAACACCGGGAAGTTCTTTAACATTATTTTCAAAAATGGCTGCACAGTTAGTACAAGTAAATCCTTGAACACGATAGGCTTTCATTTCTTCTTCGAACTGTTTTGCTTTCCCACTAGACATTGATCTTCACCTCTTTCTTAAGTGCCAATGCAATCATCATAATTTGTCTGATATGCTCATCATCTAATGAATAAAATGCAAGTTTTCCCTCTTTTCGAAACTTAACAATCCCTTGCTTATGGAGCGTTCGTAGGTGATGAGAGGCATTTGCAACCGTAACACCTATAATATTTGCAATATCACACACACACAGTTCGTCATCTTGACACAATGCATAGGTAATTTTTGCTCTATTTTTATCTGCAATAGCTTTTAACATTTGGGCAACACTAGAAATATCTACTGTCTGTAAATTACCTTGTATTCGATTGACCTTTTCTTCGTCATAACAATAAATTTCACAAGTATCTTTGTTAATCATATTCTCACCTTAATATCATTCAAGTATTCGCTTGAACATAGTATGACCCTTTTCATTAATTAAGTCAAGTGTTTTTTGGCACTGACCCCCGTAAATGAGAACTAAATAAAAACACCTCCAAGTTGGATTTGGCACAATATAATCAAATGCACATGGAGGTGTCTTTTTATTAAATTCTCACTTTTTGGGGTCCGTCCCGGAAAGCCAGCAATGCTTATTTTTCTTCAATATTTATTTGTGTTCCCACAGACGGATGATATGGCCGTCCACTTCGCGTTCGCCACGATAGTTGTAGTCACGCTCAAATGCCGTGCTATTTTCTGGAAGGAAGGTTGGTTGATTTCCGTACGTAAAGTTATACACTTCTTTTCCGTTTTCAACAGAATGGCTCATGCTTGCATCTACCTTATAAGGATCTGAAGAAGTATTGCCTTGAACGTTTGAATTAATGATTTTGATTTTTCCATCTAATTTCACACCGTCATGCGTAATCGCCTCATCCGTATATACAGGATTCACGAATACATTGTTTTGCACCGTAATGCCTTTAATAGGTCCAAATGTTTCTTCAAAGTCGATGTTACTACGAGGTTTTGAATGAGGCCAATAGAAATCATTCGTCGTCCCTGAATTTACAATCATGTTATCCTTAATTAAAATCTCGTTATTATCATCAAACCCGAGTCCAAAGCCTTCATTCGCAAAGACCGTTGACACACGAATTCCAGCACCACCACGACTATCTTTAATCAAGTTATTCGTTACTTTATGATTTTTCCCGCCGAAGATACCAACACCACCAGCTCTCCAACCAAGTTCAATCGTATTATGTTCAAATGAATTATTCTCCGCATATACATTCGTGTGGATACTACTTGAGAATGTCGCTAGCGAGTCATCCCCATTGTTACGGATACTCGAGTTACGCACAACAGAATTACGAGTTCCTTGCGTGAAGTTCACCCCGTCCGCTAAGTTATTGCGGATACGGCTATTTTCAATCACCAAATGATCCGTGTATCTCATGTCCGAATTATAGTCGCCAATCCAAGCTCCACATTCGAAGTGTTCAATCCACATATGATCGATTCTTGAATCTTGACCGAAGCTTCCCGCAAAGGCTTTGTATTGAGCCTTATCATCTAAATGGTCATAACGTGACGTTAAGGCTGATGTCATCGCAAAGTTGCTAAACGTCAATCGGTTAGAATTGTGGCCGATCTCGAATCCACCTCCACCTTTTTCATTCGTTGTGAAATTCAATTTTGAATACCACATTCCTGCTCCTGTAACCGTTAAGCCATCAGCAGTAAAATCAATTTTTTTGTTAATCTTGAACTCTCCCACTGGAATATAGAGAGTTTTCTTTTGTTCAATCGCTGCTTTTAGCGCTTTTTCAAACGCAACTGTACTATCTTGTCCATCTTCTGCACCATACGCTGAATCTGTGATTGAAATACTATTTTCTGGTTGAGGAATAGGTGCAGGTACATTTTCTAATTCCACAAAATCCAGCGCCAATTCAACGCCATTATTCTCAATCGTCACTGTGTCTCCAGGATTCACATGGTCCCCGAAGAATCCATGCACTTCGTCAAAACTAAAGCGTGCATGACTATGATCCGTCGCCTTTGTATCGTAGACATTACTTCCATCCACATATTGATAGGCCGAGCTCGAATCCAAGTGGAACGTGCGCAGAGGCTCACCATTCACATAAATCGTAACATCGCCTTCTTTTCCATCCGGAATGGAATAACGCATCGTTAATCCATCGGCGCCTTCCTTCGCCGTGAATGTCACACTTCCGTCTTTACTCACTTTCACATATGAATTATCGGAAGCTTCATACGCCAATTCATCAAATGTACGGTTGTTGACAATTTCCGCACTCTTCAACTGACCATCTACTGCTTCATAGCGAAGATAATTTTGATTGGCTCCATATTGATTTTCGTAGTAAATCTCATCCGCATTCACCACATTTGTAGGTGCAAGCATTCCCGCACTTAGCCCAACGAGCACAGCCGCTAGTAAGAATTTCTTTTTTCCGTTTGAAATCTTCATGATTTTCATCTCCATTCGATTCTTTCTTCACTCTTCTATTTTAAGAATGGACTTTGAAGCTCGAATTGGTTTTTATGGAAAATTCCTAATTACTTTTTAGAAAACCTAGCCAACCTTTATAAAATTTTCAACAGTATGGCCTGTTTTCTTTCCATGAATATTCTTATTCCTCACAAACAAGAAAGAAATCTATAAAGTTTCGATTTTTTCAATGCTTATTCCTAAAAAAGCATTTACGAATAAAAAAGAGTATAACTCATCAATGTCGATGAATTATACTCTTTTTGGTTTCAACTGCTCTCACTGTAAATCAAAAACTTACTTATTAGCGGTAATCAATTCTCTGAATTTCTGAGAAGTCCCGCCACCCTCGTTAACTAATTGACCACTATTTAAGTCTTTATTTATTAAGAAATGAACGTATAACTGTTCATCATTATTAATGTACACTTTAAAGATGATCCCTCCCATAGGGCTATGTTTAATAGAATCAAAATCGATTTGATAGGATTGAATGACATCACCGTTCTCTAAAGCACCCTCATGTCTTAGCTTTAAATTATGCTCAATAATATCTTTCACTTCTTCACTTTTGACCGTGTTAACCATCTCATTATACTGAACATGTTGCATGATTTTTATTCCACCTATACCTAGACCAATAAGAATTAATACAGCAACAATTCCCTTTATTATTTTTCTTGTTATGTTCATTAGACTCCCACTTTGAATTATTTTTTTTAATAATAAAAGTTAACTAAACGTTGATATTTAAAAATCAAACCTCATTTTTATCACCAATCACTAACTTTATCTCTTGGATTTTTCCATAAAAAGAAATATAAAAAATATCCTATCCAAATAGCAAAAAAAACCATACGAACATGAGGATTAAATAAAACTGAAGAATCGTAAAAAGAATAGCCTAAAATCACAAACAATATATTTCCCATAATTCTTGATGATTTTTTAAAAGAGTAAACTGCTTTTTTAAACATTATTGCCACCCCACTGCTGTAATAGAAATTGAGAAGAAGCAAGGATTTCCGGTTGCAAGAGCTGCAAACCCTAAAACCACTCTTTTTAGGGTGGTTTTTGAATTATTTTTAAAATAATAAAAATCAACTAAACATCCGTAATAAAAACTAGAACTTTTATCACCAATCCTTAAATATATCTCTTGGATTTTTCGATAACAGAAAATATGAAAAATGTCCTATCCAAAGTCCTAAAAGACCATTACGCGCCCTTAACTCTGATAGAAAAGAAGGATCATAAAAGGAATAAAGATAATACACAGCTAGTACAAGCCCTATAATTTTTGTTGACTTTTTAAAAGCATAAACTGCTTTTTTAACCATTGTTAAGACCTCCTTGATTTTTTATTAATTGTTACTTGTGAACTTTTTTTATCAAAAAATACAGGCACATTTAAAATAAACATTACAAGGAAAACCTCATATTTATATTCCCCCTTTTGATAATAAACCAAAAAGAAAATACTCAACGCCATAATAGTACTAACGATAATATATTTAAACCATCTATTCATAACAAATACCTCAAAGTTAATATGACCATAAATCAGCCTTTTCAGGGTGATTTTGTTTATTTATGGGATAAACAATACATAAGAGTATAAAGCTACAAAAATCAAAACAAACAAAACAAATAAAAAAATTTCCAACCATAAAGGTACTTTAATAATTTTTTTCTTTCTCAAATATATTCCAAACACAAGTAATACAATCCATATTAAATAAAAAAGTGGTCTCATATAACTTCCTCCTTATCTTCATTTTGATATCCTATTCAGGGTTGTTGTTCATATTTTTATAAATGTGAATACCCATACAAATAAATAAAGTAAGTAACATTGTTCGTTCAAAAGAAATACTATCACCAAAGCTTTCACCATAAAAAATATCATAAAAAATATCAAGTGAAAACTTCAAAAAAATCGTAAGACTTAAAACAGGAACCGAAAAATTATAGGAATTTATTATTTTTTTTAACATTATTGAAACCTCACTTGTGAGCTTTTTTTAGCAATAAGTAAAGGCCAGAAATTACTAAAATAGCCAAAATAACAATACCTACTAAAACATAAACTCCGCTATCCATAGAAATCGCTCCTTTGCTTTTTATTTTATGTATACACTAATTTTACTCCTCTTATTTTCTGCTTAAAAGTCTTTTTTTTCATATTCAGTAGCGGTATAATTAATTTTTAGGGTACTAAATTAGGGGCTTACTCCGCCCCTATAAAGCAGAGCAAGCATGCGACGCTTGACCCGACCTCTAGCAATTAAAATTCCAAAAATTCAAAAAATCCTATAATAACAACGACAAATGAAATAGGCTCTCTCAGCGATTTATCGCCAAGAGAGCCTTTGAATTTGGCAGGCGAGAGCCTGTCTCCACTACCACACTCCTTGTCGCGTATTTAACTGAGAAGGATTTACGTCCCTAGTTAAACTCACTCGTCCGCGTATTCTACTGAGGAGGATTTACACAATAATCTGCTCCTTTGAAGAGAAACGGATAAACCTTGGATTTTATAGTAGTGATAGTAGGGAATAAGAATCGAAATGAAATAGAGCCCCACAGCGGATGTTCCGCCATGGGGCTCTTTGAATTCGATAGGTGAGAGACTACAGGCTCGAGCCGGTCTCCTACAATGACTACTATAAAGTTAATCCAAAGGATTTTTTATAGTTTCTCGTTTGAACCTTCGATTCTTGTATTATTTGCGTAAACGTTCGATATCTCGCGCGATTTCAACTTCTTCGTTAGTTGGGATGTTTAATACAGTAACTTTCGCACCTTCAGAAGAAATGATCGCTTCTGAACGAGTATCGTTACGCTCAGGATCGATATCGCAACCGAACCAAGTTAAACCATTGATGATACGAGAACGAATTGATTTAGAGTTTTCACCGATACCAGCAGTAAAGACGATAGCGTCCACACCGTTCATAACAGCAACATATTGTCCAATGTATTTTTGAACGCGGTCAACGAAGATTTCCACTGCAACTTTAGCATCTTCGTTTGTTGCACTTGCAGCTTCAACGTCACGCATGTCGCTTGATACACCTGAAAGGCCTAATAGACCTGATTTTTTGTTTAAGATGTCAACCATTTCGTTAACGTCTGTAATGTTTAATTTGTTCATTAAGAATGCTACTAATGAAGCATCGATATCACCAGAACGAGTACCCATTGTAACCCCTGCTAATGGAGTGAATCCCATAGAAGTATCTACAGATTTACCGCCATCAACCGCAGTGATTGAAGCACCGTTACCTAAGTGGCAAGTGATGATTTTTAATTCTTCAACTGGTTTACCTAACATTTCAGCAGCACGGCGTGAAACGTAGCGGTGGCTTGTTCCGTGAGCTCCGTATTTACGAGCTTTGAAGTTTTTGTAGTATTCCATTGGAATGCTGTATAAGTAAGCTTTCTTAGGCATTGTTGTATGGAATGAAGTATCGAATACAGCAACACTTGTAATGTCTGGTAAGATGTGTTTGAATGCGCGCATTCCTACCGCTTCAGCTTTGTTGTGTAATGGTGCAAATTCTGCTAAGTCTTCAACTTGTTGGATAACAGTGTCATCAACTAAAGCTGAATCTTTGAATAATTCTCCACCAGCAACGACACGGTGACCAACACCAGTGATTTCGTCGAATGAAGAAATAATGTTTAGAGCTACTAATTGTTCTAATAATTTTTCTACCGCAACTTCGTGGTTTGGAATATCTTCTACCACTTCAAATTTTTGGTCGTCTCCATAGCTGATTGAGAAGATTGAATCACCTAATCCAATACGTTCTACTAAACCTTTAGCCACTACTTCTTCTTGTGGCATATTAAATAATTGGAACTTCAAGCTTGAACTTCCTGCATTAATCGCGATTGATTTTGACATGCACATTCTCCTTTAATTTCAAATTAAGCCCATGAGTGGGTCTAACAGATTTATTATAACATTTCTTGTACCCATTTTTCGAATGTTAGAGTGAATTTTCTGAATTTTTCTCTGTTCTTAAATTCTGGGATATCTCCAAGGAGCACTTGACTCACTTGTTTTGCGCCTTTTCCACGTTTTTGGACGATTAAAAGCGACTTGCTAAATTGTACATCTTTGAAGAGATTGCGTGGAAATGCCAACATGGCTTGCACGTATGTTTCTTTTTGTAAATAAGAAAGCAACTTCTCTCCTTCAGGTGTATCAAAAAGGTTCGTTGGAACGATAAAGAATCCAACTCCTGCCTCTTTCAAGTAACGCACTTGTTGCTCGATGAGTAAGTGATGCGCGAATGAATGGCCTTCGTCGTTTTTCGTTTCAAAACGAGCGGCATTTGCATCTACTGGATAGTAACCAACTGGTAAATCACTGACCACGAAGTCTTGTGGATCCACGAGTGAATCTTGCAAGCCATCTTGTAAGGAAGTCTTCACATCCAATTGCTCTAAGGCGAATGCTTGTAAGGCTAAATGCACAAGCACTTCGTCATTATCGATGGCTGTTGCACTCGCAGTTTTACCAGCAGATTGTAAGAATAATAGAATCGTGCTGAGCAAGTTCCCACTTCCTGCAGCAAAGTCCGCAATTTGCAACGGTTCGTCTTTCTTCGTCATTTGGTCGATCATATACGCCACGAGTAATCCGATGGCATCTGGCGTCATTTGATGGTTCATTTGCAAGCCATCTTCTTTAGCGGCTTTCAAGAACGTGAATTGAATCATACGGCGAATCTCTTCACTCGAATAGCTTGTTAAATCTAATTGTTGATACGCTTTGTTTAATTTTTCAGCGACTTCGTTACTTGGCAATCCTTCGACTTGTTGCGCAGTGTTATTGTTTACAATATTTTGTAACGTCTCACCAAGCGCCTCTACATTCGAATAACCGATTTCTTGTTGAAGCACCTCTACAGCTTTTGCCAATTCTTCGAACGCTTTAATTTCTTTACCTGCTTCGATAAGAATCCCTCCTTCTATTTTTAAGAGTCTTTGAGCTTTGAATCATATGAAATAGCTTCATTCACATTTTTTTGCTAACAAAACTACGAAGAACTTTCAGATTCTATAATAGCAATACTAGCGATTGTACTCAATGTGAATTACTGACTCTGGAAATTCATTTCCTAGAGTCAGTTTGAAGCTTGAGAGGAAGGAAGACGAAAGGCTTCCTCCGATACAGCTAGTATAGCAATTATAGAGATATCTGAAACGTTCGAAGTAGTTTTGTGAATCTCTCATTTTTCTTAAAAAAAAGGATGTGACTGAATGTCACATCCTACTCAATATTATTCAGCAGCG
>CAKAPS010000040.1:0-13270 GCA_916719965.1 uncultured Streptococcus sp. | reverse complement strand
GCGAAAAGAAAGAAAAGAAAAAATAAATTCGTCTTTCATCTTGTCGAGTGGTTCAAGTCATTATCGAAATTGACGGGACTTCTCATCGTAGCTGTAGCAAGCGTTCTTTTGGCCGGGACCATCACATGGTTATCTGAACATAAATCCGAGCCACAGGAAATACACGTGACACAAGATGAATTCTTAAAAGTGCTCATCCCAGCGGCGCAACAAGCGTATAAAGACTATGGCGTGTTGCCAAGCGTAAGTTTAGCGCAAGCAATTCTTGAATCGAACTGGGGAGAGAGTTTATTAGCAAGTAAATATTATAATTTATACGGCGTAAAAGGGTCGTCTGCCGAACCAAACGTCGTCCTAGAAACAGCAGAATTCGTGAATAACACATGGATTACGATTAACGGACGATTTCGCGTGTATGAAAGCTGGGCAGAATCAGTCGAAGCCCATGCCCAATTATTAGCGTATGGCGTGGATTGGGATCCAACACTCTATCACAAGGTGCTTGGGGCTAGAAACTACAAACAAGCCGCGCAAGCCTTGCAAGATGCAGGATATGCGACCGACCCAACGTATGCACAAAAGCTCATTCAAATGATTGAAGAGCATGAATTATATAAATACGATCAATTACCAACAGAAGAAACAACCGTGTCCGTACGAAAGAGTTCGTAACGTTCAAACGGTTCAGTAAAGGAGAGGATATTAATGAGTCAGTTATTACCAGGAGCCATCATCGGAATTATCGGTGGAGATGAGCAAGTAGCATCCATCGCTCGCGAAGCAAGAAAAATGGGGTACGTTGTGTACTGCTACCACCAATCAAACGAGGCGGCTATTTCGATGGCTGAATATGAAATTGTCTCTTCTTACACAGACCGCGAGGCCTTATTAGACTTTGCTGAAAAAGTCGATACAGTTTTACTATTAACAAACTTAGTGCCGGTTGATGTGCTATATGAAATCAGCAGTAAAACTCGTTATTATCAATCGTTTGAACTAGCAGAGATTTCGCAAAACCGTACTGTTGAAAAATTATTCTTAGATACGCATGCGATTAACTTAGCGCCATATAGTTTAGTGACACATGTTGGTGAATTACCATCGATTGTACAAAGCATCGGGCTTCCAGCGTACTTAGAAAGCAATCTTGTGAAGAGTCGTCATGAAGAAAAATTGGAACTTTACGATGAAGACTTCGAAGAGCGCGTTCTTGAAAAGCTTGAAGAAGGGCCTTGTATGTTAACAGCTTTCGTGCCAGCGCAACGTCATTTCACTGTAACAGTCGTGCGTGACTACGAAGACCGCGTAACGGTACTTCCGATTTCAGAAGATGTGTATATTACTGGAAAATTAAAATACAGTATCGTCTCTCGTCGCCTAAATCCAGAATGGGTGCAAGAATTGAAGCGCATTGCCTTCAAAGTGATGGATAATTTATCTGGAACGACTGTTTTATCGATTCAAGTGAAGATGGGAAATAATGGTATTTTCTATGTGGATGGAATCAACCAATTACCACTCGTGCAACAACAATTCAGCAGCGCCTTCTTAGGTCATAGCATGTCTGAAATTCTTGTACGTGTAGCAACGGGATTACCAATTGAATACAAAGACATTAAAGAAGAAATGATCATCGTGCCAATCTATGAAACGATGATGGAAAAAGCAAGTTTATTAACGTTATTGAAACCACAATGGGACTTCGAGTTCTTCCAATTAACACCAAAACGCCCAACAGATGTGCTTGGTGTCATTCGACTTCGCGGAGCTTCGAGTGTGGAATTGCTCCGAGAAATTGAAGTAACAGATTTATTTTTCAACGTTCAATAACCTTTATGAAAGGACAGAGTTGTGAAAAATTCGAGTGAATTAATTAAGGGAATGAACCCTCGCCAAAAGGAAGCGGTCATGCATACACAAGGGCCACTTCTTGTCATGGCTGGTGCAGGTAGTGGGAAGACACGTGTTTTAACTCACCGCATGGCTTATATTTTGGCAGAAGAATCGGTACAACCGTGGAATATTTTAGCGATTACGTTTACGAATAAAGCAGCCAACGAGATGAAAGAGCGTGTGGCGGCACTGGTTGGAGAACAGGCACAAGATATGTGGGTCTCAACCTTCCACTCGATGTGCGTGCGTATCCTTCGTCGCGACTGTGAGCGTATCGGTTTAGCCAAGTCGTTTACGATTATCGATTCAGGCGACCAGCTCTCTGCAATGAAACGAATCATGCAAAAACTGGATATCGATACGGATCGTTATGAACCTCGTGGGGTCATCGCAAGCATCAGCAATGCGAAAAATAATTTCGAAGACGCTGAAACATTTGCGAAGAACCATTTGGACTACGTGAGCCAAATTTATGCGAAATGTTATAAAGAATATCAAGCAGAAATGCGCAAAAATATGACGGTAGACTTTGATGACCTCATCATGTTGACCGTTAAACTATTCCAAGAACATCAAGATGTGTTGGATTACTATCAACAAAAATTCCACTATATCCACGTGGATGAGTATCAAGATACAAACCACGCGCAATACTTATTGGTGAAACTCCTTGCAGATAAATTCAAAAACATCTGTGTAGTAGGGGACGCCGACCAAAGTATTTACGGATGGCGTGGAGCCGATATGGAGAACATCTTGTCATTTGAACAAGATTATCCGGATGCAAAAGTGGTCCTCCTTGAACAAAATTATCGTTCAACAAAGACAATCTTAAAAGCAGCAAACCAAGTCATCGAAAACAATGTGAATCGTAAGCCGAAAGAATTGTGGACAGACAATGAAACTGGCGAGAAAATCACATATTACTGCGGACATACGGGATATGATGAATCTCGTTATGTGATCAGTACCATTCAAAATATGGTGAACTTTGATGGGTATGACTATAGCGATTTTGCAGTGCTTTACAGAAGTAATGCGCAGTCACGCGCCCTCGAAGCAGATTTATTAAAGGCAAATATGCCATTCAAGATGGTTGGAGGCCAACGCTTCTATGAACGCTTGGAAATTAAAGACCTTCTTGCATACTTACGTCTCTTAGTGAACCCAACGGATGACTTTAGTTTCAGACGTGTGGTGAATGCGCCAAAACGCGGAATCGGAGATAAGAGCATTGATAAACTAGCGCTCTTTGCCGAAATGCATAGCTTCTCCCTTTTAGAAGCGGCTGGAAGTCCATTAAACGGTATTTCTGGTAAAGCAGGGAAAGGATTAGCCGATTTTGCACAACTGATTGCTGATTTAACGAAGATGCAAGAGTTTGTGACGTTAAGGGAATTAATCGAAGAAGTCATGACAAAATCAGGGTATATCGCTTCGTTAGAACAAGCGCGTACCATGGAAGCCGATGCGCGTATCGATAACATGCGCGAGTTCCTATCGGTAGCTAAAGAGTTCGAGGACCAAAGACTCGATACAGAAGCTGAAGAATCACCGCTAGTCCAATTCTTAACGGACTTATCACTAGTGACGGATATGGAAAGCGAAGAAGAGACTAGCGCTTCTCAAATTACATTAATGACCTTGCACGCGGCAAAAGGGCTTGAGTTCCCTGTTGTTTTCCTTGTCGGAATGGAAGACGGGATTTTCCCGTCAGGACGCTCACTGCAAGAAGATGGCGAAGAAGAGGAACGTCGCTTGGCGTATGTAGGTATTACTCGTGCCGAGAAAAAACTCTTTATGACTCGTGCGTACTCACGACTTCTTTACGGGAAGACACAAAACTATCGTGAGTCACGATTCATGCAAGAAATTGATGACAGTTTATTAGAAAAAGAAGGCGTAACGGTGAGTGATTCGTATTACTCAAGTAGTTTCTATACGAATGATTCGAAATCTTCTTATGGAACGCGTAGCCAAACGTCGTCTTACGGGTCTCGTAGCGGGGGTCAGTCTACGTCATCAGCAGGTGGCGGAGGATTATTTGACCGCTATCGCTCAAGTAGCCAATCGTCTAATGGCGGTGGGTATTTACAAAAGAAACAAACGACACCAGCACGCATTCAACGTGCAGACAAGCCGCAAGCAAGTTCATCTTCAACAGATGGCTGGACAGTGGGTATGAAAGTGTCGCATAAAAAATGGGGAACAGGAACCGTTGTCCGCATTACCGGTGAAGGAGACCGTCAAGAGTTAGATGTGGCCTTTGCAGGAATGGGGATTAAACGACTCCTTGCAAGTTTTGCCCCAATCGAAAAAATCGAAGAATAGAGGATGAAGATGAGTACAACGATTCAACAGAGAATTGAAGAGCTAAAAGAACAATTAAATCGTTGGAGTCATGAGTATTATGTGGAAGATAAGCCAACTGCAACCGATGCGGAGTACGACAAGGCTTATCATGAGCTAGTGGCGCTTGAAGCAGAACATCCGGAATTCGTGACGCCTGATTCACCTACGCAACGTGTGGGTGGAGAAGTACTCGACCAGTTCCAGAAGGTGACGCACACGAATCCAATGCTCAGCCTTTCAAATGCTTTCTCAAAAGAAGACTTGGAAGAATTCGATGCGCGTCTTCGTAAATTAACGAACCGTGCGATTGAATATGTGTGTGAATTGAAAATCGATGGGCTCTCAATCGCGTTGACGTATCAAGACGGACAGCTTGTACTCGGAGCGACTCGTGGTGACGGAACGACTGGGGAAGATGTGACGGGGAATGTCCGCACGATTAAATCTGTGCCGCTTTCTCTCAAAGAACATTGGAATATCGAAGTGCGCGGAGAATGTTATATGCCGAAAAAAGCATTCGTAGCATTAAACCAGTCGCGTGAAGAAGAAGGTCTTGAAGTCTTTGCGAACCCAAGAAATGCGGCGGCAGGAAGTCTCAGACAGCTCGATCCAAAAATCGCGGCGAAGAGAAACTTATCTGTATTTCTTTACAGCAGCCCAAGTGTGGAAGAGCTTAATGTTTCAACCCAAGAAGAGCTCTTAGAGAAAATGGCAGAGATTGGTTTTGTCACAAATCCAGAACGCTTAAAATGCGAAACGATTGATGAAGTGTGGAATTATATCGAGACGATTGCAGTGAAACGTCCAGATTTACCATACGAAATTGACGGTATGGTGATTAAGGTGAATGATTTTGCCGCTCAAGAAGAAATCGGCTTTACGGTGAAAGCTCCACGTTGGGCAATCGCGTATAAATTCCCAGCCGAAGAAGCACAAACGATTGTCCGCGATATCGAGTGGACGGTTGGGCGTACGGGGGTGGTGACACCGACTGCGGTGATGGATCCCGTTCAACTAGCAGGAACGACGGTACGCCGTGCGAGCTTGCATAATATTGACTTGATTAAGGAGCGCGACATCCGTCTAGAAGACACGGTTGTGATTCATAAGGCTGGAGACATTATCCCAGAAGTTACACGCGTGATTTTAGAGAAACGTCCTGCAACGAGTCAGCCTTACGAGTTTCCAACGACTTGTCCGGTCTGTCATGCAAAATTAGAACATTTGGAAGAAGAGGTGGCGATTCGCTGCTTGAATCCAAAATGTTCTGCTCAATTGACAGAAGGGTTGAGCCACTTTGTTTCTCGTAACGCGATGAATATGAGTGGAATTGGGCCACGTGTCATCAAGCAACTCTTTGAAGAAGGGCTTGTCATGGATGTGGCAGATTTATATCAATTAACACTAGACCAGTTGTTAGCTCTAGATAAAGTGCAACAAAAGAGCGCTGAAAACATCTTAGAAGCCATCGAGAAGAGTAAAGAAAACTCACTCGAGCGCCTCTTAACAGGACTTGGAATCCGTCATGTGGGAACCAAGGCGGCGAAAGAATTAGCGCAACATTTCAAAACGATGACGGCTCTACAAGAAGCGAGCATTGAACAATTGTTGGAAATTGATGGTTTAGGTGATATTATTGCTTATAGTGTAAAAACTTATTTTGAACAACCATCTGTTCAAGAATTAATTCAAGAATTGCAAGATAGTGGCGTGAATATGACCTATCTTGGAGTGACAAAAGACGACTCAGCTGCCTCAGGACACGTCCTCAGCGGTAAGACGGTCGTATTAACAGGGACTTTAGAACAATTAACAAGACAAGATGCAAAAGAAAAACTCGAATCGCTTGGAGCGAAGGTGACCGGATCTGTTTCGAAGAAGACGGATGTGGTGATTGCGGGGCATTCTGCTGGAAGTAAATTAACGAAGGCAAATGACCTAGGAATCGAAGTGTGGAGCGAGCAACAATTTCTCGATTCTCTTGCATAGAAAGGATGTCACATGAGAAAAACATTACGATTGGGATTACTCGGATTAGCCAGTGTGATTTCGCTCGCTGCCTGTGCGGATGTTACAAGAGCAAATCAATCAAGCACGAATACCAATAAAGATTCCAATACAAAAGTAGTACAATCAACAACAAATCAATTATCAAACAATTTTTACCGCGCGCTCATTACAAATGGAAAGTATGAAGTGAGCCAAAACCGTGGAGCGACTTTAAGCTTAAACACAGGGTTCAACTTAAAGAACTTTGAAACAGGATTGATTGACCTTTCAAGAAGCGTGTTCCCAACGAATCAATACTTCTTTAGAGAAGGGCAAATCATCGATGCAGAAACAACCGCAAAATGGATTGCGCGTAAGAGTGATAAAAATCCAGATGGGTTAAACCCAGCGGATAATGGAGATACATCTCCAACAGGACGTGCGCCAATTTATTTAGCGCAGATTCTCGAACAAGACTACATGATTCAAACGGAAAACAACTTTGAATTAGGTGGAATTAGTATCGGGATTGCGATGAATAGCGTGGATTACTACACGAACGACGGTAAAGACGCTGAAACAGAAATCTCAAACGAAGCGATGATCGAACAAGCCAAAGCGATTGCAAATACTATCCTAACAAGACTGCGTCAAAACGATGCATTGAAGGCTGTGCCAATCGTCTTCGGAGTGTTCCGTCAAACATCTAAAGATGATATCGGTGGCGGGGTATACGTTCTTGAAGCGACTTCAGTAGAAGGAACTGAAATTACAAACTGGTCAAAAGTGAACCAAAAAGTAGTTGTGCTTCCATTAGTGAACGAATCTGCGACAGAAGAGTCAACAGCGTTTGAAAACTTCAGAACAGAAGTGCAAAACTTCTTCCCGAACCTCTCAGGGGTAACGGCTCGCGTGATGTATCAAGATAATGTAGCTAAGAAGATGGTCGTGAATATCATGACGCAATTCTATGGTGAATCAGAAATTATCGCTTTAGCACAGCACGTAACGGACGTTGCGAATAAATACTTACCAAAAACAACACCGGTAGAAGTTCGTATTAGTTCGATTAATGGAGTGGAGGCATTCTTATTACAAGATATGTCACAAGGCGTCTTCACATACCATATCTTTGATTAACGTTGACGGAGGCCCAAGTGCCTTTTAAAATAGAAAAGTATTGATTTTGAAAGCGAGGAAAAAACATGGCCATTGAGGAAAAAGAAGTTAGACACGTTGCCAAACTTGCAAAGCTAACTTTTGCCGACAATGAAATCCTTCATTTTACAGAACAAATGAGCGATATCATTGATATGGTGGAACAATTAAACGAAGTAGATACAACGGGTGTGCCTGTCACAACTCACGGATATCCATTAGTGAATGTGATGCGTGAAGATGTTGCTGAAAAAGGAACAGACCGCGACTTGTTAATGCGTAATGTGAAAACAAGCGAAGATGGATTTATTCAAGTGCCTGCGATCATGGGTGAAAACGAGGAGGGTGAAGCATGAGTATTATCGAAAACAAAACATTAGTTGAGCTTCACGAAGGTCTTCGTAATAAAGAATTCACATCTGTTGAATTAACAAAAGAAACATTCGAACGTATCCACGCTTTAGAACCTAAAGTGGAAGCATTTGTGACATTAAACGAAGAAGAAGCACTGCAACAAGCGGCCGCTGCTGACGAAAAAGGCTACGGCGAGGAAGCTTCTCTTCAAGGTCTTCCAATCGGGATTAAAGACAATATCGTCACTCGCGACCTTTTAACAACTGCTTCAAGCCGTATGTTAGAAGACTTTAACCCAATTTACGATGCGCACGTGATGGAATTATTAAAAGCAGAAGGTGCGGTGAACGTTGGGAAACTAAACATGGACGAATTTGCCATGGGTGGTTCAACTGAAACTTCTTACTTCAAGAAAACAAAAAATCCTTGGGACTTAACAAAAGTACCTGGTGGATCTTCAGGTGGTTCTGCTGCTGCAGTTGCTTCTGGCGAAGTGCTAGCATCTCTTGGTTCTGATACAGGTGGTTCTATCCGCCAACCTGCAAGTTTCACAGGGATTGTTGGGATGAAACCAACATATGGTCGTATTTCTCGTTATGGTTTGATTGCCTTTGCGTCAAGCTTAGACCAAATCGGACCATTTACACGTACCGTTCAAGATAACGCCTTAGTATTAAGCGCGATTTCTGGATATGACCATCGCGATTCAACAAGTGTGCCACAAGAAGTGCCTGCTTACCATAAAGGGTTAACAGGCGACATTAAAGGCATGCGTATCGCGTTGCCAAAAGAATATTTTGCAGAAGGTGTGGACGCACAGGTTCAAGCAGCTGTATTAAAAGCAGCTGACCAATACCGTGAAATGGGAGCTATCGTTGAAGAAGTGAGCCTACCTCACTCTAAATACGGTATTCCAGCGTACTATATCATCGCTTCATCTGAAGCTTCTTCGAACTTACAACGTTTCGATGGAATCCGTTACGGTCACCGTTCAATAGAAGCAGAAACATTAGAAGATTTATACGTGAAGAGCCGTTCTGAAGGATTCGGAATGGAAGTAAAACGTCGTATCATGCTTGGAACATTCAGCTTAAGTTCTGGTTATTACGATGCTTACTTCAAGAAAGCTGGTCAAGTACGTACATTAATCAAACAAGACTTTGCAAAAGTATTTGAAAACTATGATTTAATCTTAGGACCTGTAACGACTTCTGCAGCATTTGGATTAGGCGCACATAGTGACGATCCAATCGCAATGTACATGGCAGACTTATTAACAGTTCCTGTAAACTTAGCTGGACTACCAGCAATATCAGTTCCTGCTGGCTTCACAAACGAAGGCCTACCAGTCGGAATTCAATTAATCGGAAATTACTTCCAAGAAAAAACGATTTACCAAGCAGCGTATGCATTTGAACAAGCAAATGATTACTACTTACGCCGCCCACAATTATAAGGAGGAACAATGACATGAACTTTGAAACAATTATTGGTTTAGAGTGCCACGTTGAATTAAAAACTGATTCAAAAATGTTCTCTCCATCACCAGCGCATTTCGGTGCGGAACCAAATACAAATACAAACGTGATCGACTGGGGATATCCAGGGGTACTTCCTGTCGTGAATAAACGCGCGTTAGAATTCGGGATGCGTGCAGCTCTTGCGTTGAACTGTACCATTTCACAAGATACAAAATTTGACCGTAAAAATTATTTCTACCCTGATAATCCAAAAGCGTACCAAATCTCTCAATTCGATTACCCAATCGGTCATGATGGCTGGATTGATATCGAAGTAGAAGGACAAACAAAACGTATTCGTATTGAACGTGTCCACTTAGAAGAAGATGCGGGTAAAAATACGCACGGAACAGACGGATTCTCATATGTGGACTTAAACCGTCAAGGAACTCCACTGATTGAGATCGTATCAGAAGCAGATATGCGTTCTCCTGAAGAAGCCTATGCGTACCTTGAAGCACTTCGTCAAATCATCATGTTTACGGGTGTTTCTGACGTGAAGATGGAAGAAGGTTCAATGCGTTGTGACGCGAACATTTCAATTCGTCCTTATGGTCAAGAAAAATTCGGTACAAAAACAGAGTTGAAAAACTTAAACTCATTTAACAACGTACGTAAAGGGTTAGCGTTCGAAGAAGTTCGTCAAGCGAACGTTCTACGTAATGGAGGAGAAATCCTACAAGAAACACGTCGTTTTGATGATGCGACTGGTCAAACGATTTTAATGCGTGTTAAAGAAGGTTCAAGTGACTACCGTTACTTCCCAGAACCAGACCTACCAAACTTCCATATTTCAAATGAATGGATTGAAGAAGTTCGTGCGTCAATTCCTGAAATGCCAAGCAAACGTCGTGAACGTTACGTGAGCGAATTTGGCTTACCAGAATATGATGCAATGGTATTAACATTAACAAAAGAAATGTCTGATTTCTTCGATGCAACAGTTGCTGCGGGTGCCGACCCTAAACAAGCGTCAAACTGGTTAATGGGTGACATCTCAGCGCACATGAACAGCAAGAAATTAGAATTGAAAGACTTGAAGTTAACGCCAGAAAGCTTAGCAGAAATGATTCAATTAATCGCAGACGGAACAATCAGTTCGAAATTAGCGAAGAAAGTCTTCTTGTTATTAGCAGAAGAAGGCGGAACTGCAAAAGGCGTTGTTGAAAAACACGGTATGGTTCAATTGAGTGATCCTGCTCAGTTATTACCGATTATTCAAGATGTGTTGGAGAACAATGCACAGTCTATTGAAGACTTCAAGAATGGTAAAGACCGTGCTGTTGGATTCTTAGTTGGGCAGATTATGAAGCAAACAAAAGGGAAAGCAAACCCTGGCGTTGTCAACCAACTATTACAACAAGAGTTAGCGAAATACTAAAAAATATAAATATGTTTGATGGCTTCGAAATTTTCGGATGTCTTCATAGTAGCTGTAATAGGGCAGCGGCTCGAGCCAAAGTCTCTCGCCTTTAAAGCCTCAAAGGGGGAGTAAGGAAATAAATTCCTAACTCCCCCTTATTCGTTTTAATGCTTTTCCTATTACTGCTACTATAGAATCCGAAAATTTCTCCGCCATCAAAGACTTTTTTGAATTTAGAAACCTTTTTGGAATAGGGGTTAGAGCGCAGAGTTTGCTTGCCCAATAAAAATCCGGAAAGGGAGAGAGGGGGATGGAATGTGAAGTTAACGATTGAAACGGTATTAAGTCAAGGCGGGGAAACGATGAAGCAGCGGATGCTTGCGGATGCGACGCGTCTTCGTAAGGACTCTGGTTTTGTGCTTAGTTATGTAGAGGATGAGACAAATACGCGTGTGAAAGTAGAAATCGACACGACGGGGGAAGTGCCGCAAGTGACACTTCATCGTCAAGGCGATGCGCGTAGTAAAATGGAATTCAATAAAACAAAGGCAACTAAAGGGATTTATGAATTAGGTGCTGGTCGACAAATGCATTTTGATATTCAGACAAAACAACTACACGTGGAAGAAACGGAAGAGACCATGCTAGTGGTTCTGGAATATCAGTTATTCCAACAAAGACAGCTGATTACAAGCTCGCTTGTGACGTTCCATTTACAAACAGGAGAAAATGCATAAAAAATCTCTCTAAAGTAGCACAATATGAAGAATCTGTGCTATACTGTTTAGGATGAACAGGAAAGGAAGTGTAACCATTGGAATTAAAGAAACTCGATGGCATTAATAAAAACGAATTATCAATGGTCGAAGTAGCGCATGCTATTTTAGAAGCTAAGAATGAAGTTTTAGATTTCAACCAATTATTAGTAGAAATTCAAGAATACATGGAATTAAGTGACGAAGCGTTAGAATCACGTATGACTCGCTTCTATACAGACTTAAATATCGACGGAAGCTTTATCTCACTAGGAGATAACCGTTGGGGATTACGAGAATGGTATCCAATCGATTCTATCGATGAAGAAATCGCGACATCTATGGAAGACGAAGAAGTGAAGAAACCTCGTAAGAAACGTAAGAAAGTTAACGCGTTCGGCAGTGACGATCTTATCGATTACAACGATGATGATCCAGAAGATGAAGAACTTATCGATGACGAAGAGCTTGATAGCGATGACTTAGACGACGATATCGATGTGGATCTTGACGACGATGTGGAAGAGGAAGACGAAATCGATGCTTACCGTTCTGACTTGAACGAACTAGGTGCTGATGAAGACTTAGTAGACGAAGTAAGTGTAGAAGAAGACTTAATTATCATCGATGACGAAGAGTTAGATAAAGAATTCGACGAAGAAGACGAAGAAGAGTAATCTTTGGAAATAAACAGTGAAACAATGGCACAACTTATGATCATTTTGTCGTAAGTTGTGTTTTTTTGTCAAAACGGGTGTATAATACACCTGTTGAGAGTGGAGGAAATAATTTGAAAAATCAACTATTTAAAATATTTGATAAGACGTTCTTAAAATTTATCGTCGTTGGAATTATAAATACATTGTTTGGAATGGCAATTATGTTTTACTGCTATAATATACTAGATTTGGGGCACTGGTTCTCTTCAGCGATGAACTACTTATTTGGAGGAATTCTTAGTTACTTCCTTAATAAAAAGTACACATTTGAAGTGAAGAAAACTAGCCAAAAAGCCATTATCAGATTCGCGATTAACTTGACCGTATGTTATTTAATAGCATATGGGGTTGCGCAACCATTAGCCTTGTATCTTTTCCAAGGAGCAGGAGAAAAATTACAAGGAAATATTGCACTCGTGATTGGTATGGGCTTGTACGTATTATTAAATTACGTGGGACAACGTTTTTGGGCGTTCAAACAAGATGAGGCCATAGAGTCCGACAAAGAAATTAATGAAAAGAATACATTTTAGCTTAGCGTTTAGAATAGTACATGTTTTTTACTAAAATATCTTATAATTACCTTTAGTAAAGTCATTAAAAATACAAATGGTTTTACAATGATGAAATATACGCCAACTGCTGGAACAACTACACCAAGCTTTGAATTACCAAACACTGGTTCAATTCGTGATGCTTACTGGGTATTATCAGCAATCTTCGCTACAATTGGTGCAATCGTATTTGTAACAAATAAGAAAGCAGAAGAAAAATAATTTAAAACGTAACTGTTAGACGAGCAGGATTTCCTGCTCGTTTTTTGTGTTTCAGTCGTTAAAAAGGAATATTATAATATAGTTTTTGTATATAGTTCGTTAAAATGTAAAAATTACACGTTCTATAGTTGATTTTTAAAAACGAAAACAGTAAAATCATAACCGTCCTAACAAACAATTTAAAAAATGTACGGTTTTTGACCGGAAATGGAGTTGCATTTATTCTGTCGATTATTTTTAAGGAGGACTTATGAAAACATTAGAAGAACGGATTCTAAAAGATGGCTATGTTTTAGGCGATAACATTCTTAAAGTCGATTCTTTTCTTACTCACCAAGTGGATTTAAACTTGATGAAAGAGATTGGAAAAGTCTTTGCGGACAAGTTTGCC
>CAKAPS010000039.1:0-13469 GCA_916719965.1 uncultured Streptococcus sp. | reverse complement strand
GGCTGAAAAACAAGAAGCTCTTGCACAAAAAGAAGCTGAAAGACAAGCAAAATTAGAAGAAAAAGAACGCGAACGTGAACAAAAAGAATTGGAACGTCAAGCGCGTCAAGCCGCTACAAAACGCGGAGATTCAGCAATGGATCGCTTCACTAAGAACGTCATGTCAAGTGTGGGTCGTGAAGTAGGTCGTGTAATTACACGTGGCGTAATGGGCTTATTCAAAAAATAAGAGGGGGCCAAAAGAATGGCAAATGTCGTGGTATTTTTCGCGCAAGGATTTGAAGAAATTGAAGGCCTTGCAACGGTTGATATTTTAAGAAGAGCAGGACATACGGTGCATACAGTAGGGCTTGGTAGTGAAGTGATTACAGGGAGTCATCAGATTTCTGTAAAAATGGATGATGTACTGGATACGTTCTACTGGGCTGATATCGATGCACTTGTATTACCAGGAGGTCTTCCAGGAGCAACTCATCTACGAGACGATGAATTTCTTATTAAGAAACTAAAAGAATATTCTAAAAAAGGAAAAATCATCGCCGCGATTTGTGCAGCTCCAATCGTACTACATCGTGCAGGACTACTTAAGGACAAGAAATATACTTGCTACCCTGGAGTAGAAAAAGACATCAATCAAGGAAGTTATACAGGACAGCTTGTTGAAGTCGATGGAAAACTGATTACTGGATGTGGACCAGCGGCAACATTCGAATTTGCCTATACGATTGCAGAAGCGTTAGGCACTGATACAAGTGCTCTTCGTGAAGGAATGCAATACAACAAACTCTTAAACAAATAAAAGAATTAGAAGACTTGTTCCAAAATTGGAGCGGGTCTTCTTTTATTACAAAAATGTTACAATGTTACAAAAATATTAACCCAAACACTTGCAATTTAACCGGAAATTTGAGAAAATAATTAATGACAATAAAAATTTTAGTACATAGAAATCAGGTAATAGTATGCATAAAGAAGAATTGAAGGAAGTTGTTGGTCAACTTCGTAAAAAAGGGGTACGAATTACACCTCAACGTGTTGCGATGCTTGAGTTTTTAGCAAGTGTACACACGCATCCAACGGCTGAAGAAATCTTCAAGGCGTTGACAAAAGAGGATCCACAAGTGAGTGTGGCAACTGTATATAATAACTTAAATCTATTTATTAAAGAAGGCGTCGTCAAAGAATTGACGTATGGGGATAGCGCTAGTCGCTATGACTTTGATTTAGGCCAGCATTATCATGCCGTATGTGACGTGTGTGGGAAAGTGGTGGATCTTTATTACCCAGTACTCGAAGACGTTGAAAAAGCTGCAGAACAGCTGACAGGATTTAAAGTGAGAGGACACCGTATGGAAGTGTACGGAGTGTGCCCAGAGTGTCAAAAAAAACAAAAATAGTATTCGATTAAGGGGTATAGGAGTATGGAGAAGGTCATTAACCGAAGAGCCAAAAGTGGCAAAGATGAGCACTCAAAAAAGGAAAATAAATATACGCAAGCTCCAGAAGACTTCGAAGAAACAGAAGTAGTTGAAGAGGAAGCTCTTGAAGAACTGGAAGAAAAAGAACTCGTTGGTGAGAAAAAGCCTAAGAAGAAAAGACCTAAGAAAAAAATGAATAAAACGATTTTCTGGGTCATTGGGATTTTAACATTTCTTATTTTAATTTTTGAATTATTAACGATTCATCGCATTATGGCAAATCAGTTCAACGAAGAAGAATTTAAACGAATCATTCAAGTAGAGCAAGAGGATGCGAAGAAATACAACGAGACTGTAACAGTAAAAGATGAGACAAAAGGAAATGTAGAAGTACAAGAGTTAATTCCAACAGATGCTTCGGGCAATCCTATTGAAGCCATCGCAACCCAAATGGATTCATTGAAACAGTCTATCCTTGAAAAATATGCAGGCGCTTCTAAGAAGACATTAATCTTCTTCAAGGTGTATCAAACAAAAATCATTTCAAGCGTGAATGACATTCACTACTATGTGTCTGTCTATCAACAAAAAGACCGAGGATTTGAGCAATTGGAATTCGAGGAATTATCACATCAATTAGTATTTGCAGATTCACTTGAACCATTTGAAATTTCAAAATTATTTAAAAATGAATTAGCAATGTCTAACTTCTTTGTGAAGAAGGCAATCGACGAAGCAAAAGCAAACGGATTGGCGGATGAACAAACTGAAAAAATCACTGCTCAATTTATGGATGGTAACTGGAAGAAACTCGATGCGTCGATCATTCAAAATGGAATCCGAGTGAAATATAAAGATGCCAATGACCAAGAAGCACAATGGACAATTCCATTTACAGAGCTTTTTGCTTATATGAAGGAAGATATGATTCCTGAAACGGAAAAAGATAATTTCGTACAATATCGCGCAGTCGTTAAAGAAAAGCTTGGGAAGAAGAGAGTGGCCTTATCGTTTGATGACGGTCCAAGTGCTGAATTGACACCGAAAGTACTAGATTTACTTAAGCAGTACAACGCACATGCAACTTTCTATATCGTAGGAAGTCACGTTGAAGGAAATGAAGCCATCATTCGACGAATTGTTGATGAAGGGCATGAATTAGGAGACCATAGTTATAGTCACCCATATTTACCTAAGAAGACAGCTGATGAAGTCTACAACGAAGTTAAGAAGACTTCTGATTTAATCGCAAAAGCATCACTAGGGCTTCGACCAATGAGCTTACGTCCTCCATATGGTGGATATGATAAAATGGTTGCTGATCAAGCTGGAATCGCGATTGTAAACTGGTCAATTGACTCCCTTGACTGGAAGTACAGAGATGCAGCTAAGACGATTGAGCATATTAAAGAAAATACGCATAATGGTGGAATCTTATTAATGCATGACATCCATGCAGAATCAGTAGAAGCTCTTCCTGCAGTTCTTGAATATTTAAAATCTGAAGGGTATGAATTAGTAACTGTAGATGAATTAATGGCAGATCAACCATTGCAACCAAATTATGCTTACTTCAATCGTGTAGATGTCAAAAAAATCGATTAAGAAGCTTGCATTTTTGCTCGAAATAAGGTACATTAATTAAGTGCTTAAAGCACAGACCTTTTACAGAGTTTTGCGAATCACCAACGCTTTACTCAGTACAAGGCATAAATTAACAGAAAGAGGTGTTTAGAAATGGCAATTTCTAAAGAAAAGAAAAACGAAATCATCAAAGAGTATGCGTTACACGAAGGAGACACTGGTTCACCAGAAGTACAAATCGCTGTATTAACATACGAAATCAACCACTTAAATGATCACATCCGTGTTCATAAAAAAGACTTCCACTCAAACCGTGGATTAATGAAAAAAGTTGGTCACCGTCGTAACTTGTTAGCATACTTACGTAACAAAGATGTTCAACGTTACCGTGAACTAATCAACCGTTTAGGATTACGTCGTTAATTTTAAGCCAATTGAGAACTCCCAGGCATTCGTGCTTGGGAGTTTTTTTGCTGTCATTAAAACGATATAGCATATAAACTATATTGTGGAATTAAGCAACATACAAAAAAGGCACACACGAATAATTTTTTTGGGTGTGCCTTTTCTTTATTAAACTACATTTCTTTAATGGAATGTGAAACAATTTGTCGATAACACATCATATTCTGACTATTATTCGATTTAATGACATTGCGCAAGATTTTAAATGCAGAACGTCCTAATTCAAGCGTATGGATATCTACATAAGCGTCAATATGAACAGAAGGTTGGACAGAGTCGAAAGTGATCATCGGCATCTGAATGTGTTTCTCGTTTAAATAACGAACAGCTCCTTCGGTAAAGAGCGAGTCTGCCGTGACAAGCCCATCGATAGGTCCTTCTGCTAGGAGATTTTTGATCGTCTCATACCCATGTTCTCTTGTAAATTCATCTACTTGAGCAATCAGTTTCTCATTGACTTCGAATCCATGCTCTTTTAAGGCTTTTTTATAGCCGTTGAGACGTTCTCTTGACACGAATAACTGATCTCGACCGCCGATAAAAGCAATCGATTTGGCCCCTTTTTTAATGATATAGTTAGTAGCATCAAAACCTGCTTTTTCATTGTTGTTATCCACGAATGAAATAAGAGGAGAGACTGTCTTACCGATAATAACGGAAGGGAATTCCTGCTCAATAGCAAAATCCACAAGAGGGTCTTCGGTTTCCCCGTATAGGAAGATAAGACCGTCCACTCGTCGACCTAGTATGGTATCTTTCAAAATAGCTAATCGCTGTTTATGATCTTGCCCCGTACATAATTGAATCGAGTACTGATGATCTGCAGCGATTTGGGAAATCCCACGAATCACTTCAGGGAAGAACGAGTTTTGGTAGAAGACATCAGAGTCTTTTGGGAGAACTACACCAATGACATTCGTTTTTTTACTCGCTAAGCTACGAGCATTGACGTTCGGGTGATAGTTTAAAGTTTCCATCGCTTTTCGAACTTTCTTCTTTGTAGCCTCGCTGATGCTCGACTTATCTTGCAACACGCGCGTTACCGTTGAAGGGGAGACCCCTGCAAGTTTAGCCACATCTTTAATAGTGGATGCCATCTGTATTCCTCCTTTCTAGTAATAAGTGTTTTGTAAAATAAAACACTGGATACGAACTTACAAAAATCCATATCCAGTGTTGTAAAAGTTCTATGACTTAATCGCTCCGTCAACCATACCTTTCATGATATGTTTTTGTGCGATGATGAATAGGATAATAACTGGTAACATAATTAATAATGTTGAAGTTAAGATCATATCCCATTGTTTTGTAAATGAACCGGCGAAGTTTGAAACCGCGATTGGTAATGTTTGAATCGCATTTCCTTTACCAAGTAATAGAAGTGGTAATAGGAAGTCGTTCCAAATCCAGATACCGTTCAAGATTAAGATTGTAACGTAGATTGGTTTTAGGATTGGAAGAACTACGTAGAAGAATGTTTGCATTTTGTTACATCCATCTAATTCAGCAGCTTCTTCAATTTCTAAAGGAACCCCTTTAATGAATCCGTGGAACATGAACACTGAAAGTGACATACCAAAACCAGTGTACGCTAGGATAATCCCTGGATAAGAACGTAATAAGCTAATTCCAAAGAGTGGCATTGTTACAGCGTCACTCATGATTTTGAACCAAGTAACTAATGGATACATTACAACTTGGAAAGGAATTACCATTGAAGCAACGAAGATGAAGAAAATCACCAATGAAGCTTTAGAACGGTAACGAACTAGTCCCCATGCAGCAAGAGCAGAGAATAAAGTGATTGTTAATAATGAAATCACAGTAATAATTGTTGATGCTAAGAATGATGAAGGATAGTTAATCGATGGGTTTTTCCAAATCGTAACAATGTTTGTCCAAAGTTGTCCGAAGCTTGCAGGTAATGCAAGTGGGTCAGCTAAGATATCAGCAGAACTTTTCGCAGAGTTAATCACTAAAAGAACGATTGGACTCAAGAAAAGTAAGAATAGGAGTAATCCTAAAATTTCGAGAAGTAAGATTCCGAATTTTTGTTTTTTCATTATAAGTCAATCTCCTTTCGTTTAGTGATAGATGTTTGGATTAAGCTGATTACTACTAAGATGAAGAATAAGATAACGGCACGAGCTTGACCTTGAGCCATTAAGTTGTCTCCTGAAGCAGTGTTATAGATGTTCATTGTAATGAACTCTGTACTTTGAATCGCTTTATCATGCCATAGTAGTGAAGGTCCACCACCTGTTAATGAGAAGTTCACATCGAAAATCTTGAATGAGTTAGTGATTGTCAAGAAGAGTGATACTGTGAACGCTGGCATTACCATTGGGATGATAATGTGACGTAGACGTTGCCATGCATTAGCACCGTCAAGTGAAGCAGATTCTACAAGACTTGAAGGTACGTTTTGTAATGCTGCAAAGTAAATCATCATGATATAACCTGCATATTGCCATGTGTTTGTGATAATTAAAGCAGCGATTGCTAATTTCACATCTCCAAGGAATAGGTTATTAATTAAAAAGTCGCTTCCGATCATTTGACCTAAAGCAGGGAATACTGAGTTATAAATGAATTGCCAAATGTAACCTAGTACAAGACCCCCGATTAAGTTTGGAATGAAGAATCCAGCACGGAAGATGTCTTTAAGCTTAATTTTACTTGCAACAAGTAGAGCTAAGCCGAATGATACAACGTTAATCACGATTACGTTAAATAATGCGAAGATTACTGTGATCATTAAAGAGTATTGGAAACGTGTGTCCGCTAAACTGTCTGTAAAGTTTTTAAGTCCCACAAATTGTAAGTTAGTTTGTGTAACGCTCTTCCAGTCAGTTAGTGAGTAGTAGAACCCTAAGAAGAAAGGCACGATAATAACAAGTGCAAAGATGATAAATGCAGGTAACACTAAGCGGTAAAAATTGCGTTTTTCGCGAGCTTCTCTGCTGTAAGCTTTCTTATTCTTAGACATATAAGAGTTCCTCCTTTATTAGAATTAAGTGGTGAGGGTAGTCACCGATTTGGTTCTATTGTAGCACATAACCCACAGTCACTGAAAGTGGCTGTGGGCCCATGCAAACAATATTATTGATTATTTTTTAAGTAAGCTAGGCACTTCTTTGATTTGATTGATAATCAATTCTTGGAATTTAGCTTTGTCGATTTGACCTTGAGCATATTGTCCATAGATTGGTCCTAATTTGTTCATTAAGAAGTTATCAGGCATGAAGTATGGGTTATCAAATGAGTAAACAGGTTTTTTCGCGCTAACCCATTCAGCTAAGAAACGAGATAATGGAGCTGATGGTTTCTCAGTTGTGTTAGAGAATGGAGAAATCATGTTAGCTTTGTTTACGATGTAGTCTTGACCTTCTTTAGTATCAGCTAAGTCGTTGAAGAATTTGTTGATGTATTCTAAAGCTTTAGTGTCTTTGTTAACTACGTAGTAAGATGGAGCACCGATGAATAATCCGTCAGCATTTTTATCTTTACCAAGAGTTTGATAAGGAATGAATCCCATTTCGAAGTTCGCGTTTAATTGTTTTAGGTTAGGGTCTTTCCAGTTACCTTGGTGTAGGAAAGCAGCTTTACCTGAAGCGAACGCTGAGTCCATGTCTTCTTGAGTACCAACTGTTAAAAGTTTTTTCTCTGTGTGATTGAATAATAATTCAACCCAGTTAGCATAGTTTTCTAAACGAGTTTTGTCCATTTCACCTTTAAGAACTTGGTCAGTTACTGAACGGTCACCGTTTGGAAGACCAGAACTTAAGTAAGCACCGAAGTCGTGGATACCCATGATCCAAGTTTCGCCTTCTTTAGTTGCAGTTGCTACAACTGTAGATAAACCTAACTCAGATTTTTTGCTTTCTAATGTGTCCATAGCTTTTTGAACAGCTTCAAATGAAGTTAGAGTAGATGGGTCGATACCCGCTTTAGTTAAGATTTCTTTGTTGTAAGCTAATCCGTATCCTTCTACAGATACTGGGAATCCGTATACGTCGTTTCCTTGTTTGAATTCAAACTCAGTTTTGTCAATCCAGTCACCTTTTAATGGTTGTAGATTGTCTTTCCACATGTCGTAACCAGCTTGACCTTCGATTACGAATACGTCAGGAGCTGTACCAGCTGTGAATTCTGTTTTTAATTGGTCAGAGATTTTACATGAACCAGAACATGTTTTAATGTTAACAGTTACTCCGTTCTTTTCTCCCCATTCTTTTGCATAAGCTGTTAAAGCTTCTTGAATTTCACTCTTGTTACTATATAAAGTGAATTCTTTTTTGCTCTCAGAGCTTCCTCCGTTAGAAGAGTTTTGATTTGCTCCACATCCAGCTAATGCTAAACCAGCTAAACCAAGAGCTAATGATTTTGTAAACCATTTGTTTGCCATAATATTTTTCCTCCTTAAAATTCGTTATAGATTACGCAAACGATTTCTTAACTGAATTCAGTATACCGCTTTCATGAAACGTTTGCAAGTATTTTTATCAAAAAAATTTTCAACTTCTTAAAAACGCGGATTTAATGCGATTTTCTTAGTTTATTAATATTTAAAAAGCGCTAAAAACACGATAAAACCGCCGTTATATCAAAATGGTATAAAAAAGTTGAAAATTATTACTTGAGTTATTAAACAAAATATTCTAATATTAAAGCAAACGGTTGCGCAATGTTTGCGCATCCAATGACTAGTAGAAATATCTATTATATAGAAAAGAGGGATTCATTGATGAGCAAAAGAGAATCAGGTGTGTTAATGCATATCTCATCATTACCAGGTAACTATGGTATTGGTTCTTTCGGAAAATCAGCATATGACTTTGTAGATTTTCTTGTTCGTACAAAACAAACCTATTGGCAAATTCTTCCATTAGGAACTACAAGTTATGGAGATTCTCCATATCAATCATTTTCTGCCTTTGCAGGAAATACAAACTTTATTGATTTCGACACTTTAATAGAAGAAGGTTTAATTGATAAAGAAGATGTCCTTACAAATTGGGGCGAAGATGAAACAACTGTTGACTACGCATTACTATATGAAAAACGTCGACCAATTTTAGAAAAAGCCGTTGCTGCTTTTCTAGAAAAAGGTAAAACTCCTGCATACGAGAAGTTCGTTGCGGAGAAAGCGGAGTGGTTAGAACCATTTGCAGAATATATGGCCATTAAAGAATCCTTTGAGATGAAACCATGGACTGCATGGAGCGACGAAGCGATTAAACGCCGTCAACCAGATGCGTTAGAAGAGTACCGTGAACGTCTTGCGGATAAGTTAGAATATCATCGTGTGACACAATTCTTATTTGATGAACAGTGGCATGCTCTTAAAAAATATGCGAATGACCACTTCATTCAAATTATTGGAGATATGCCAATTTATGTAGCAGCTGACAGCGTGGAAATGTGGGCAACACCGCATTACTTCAAAATAGATGCTGAAGGTAATCCACTTTGTGTAGCTGGATGTCCTGCGGATGATTTTTCTCCGCTAGGTCAATTATGGGGGAACCCAATTTATAATTGGGAAGCAATGAAAGAAGATGGATACACTTGGTGGAGCAAACGACTACAAGCAAGTTTTGAATTGTTTGATGTAGTTCGTATTGACCACTTCAGAGGTTTCTCAGCTTACTGGGAAATTCCAGCAACAGCAGAAAACGCAACTGTCGGGAAATGGGTTAAAGGTCCAGGGTATGATTTATTTAAAGCGGTGAAAGAGCAACTCGGTGAATTGCCAATTATCGCAGAAGACTTAGGTTTCATGGATGAAGATGTTATCAATTTACGTGAAGCTACTGGATTCCCAGGAATGAAAATCTTGGAATTTGGATTTATGGGTGAAGATCCTAAGAGTGGAGATTTACCTCATCATTATCCAGTGAATGCAGTTGCCTATACAGGAACGCATGATAATGATACAGTATTAGGGTGGTATGAGTCGGCAACAGAAGAAACAAGAGAATTCTGTAATCGTTACTTAAACCGCACCGAAGAAGAACCAATTAGCTTTGCGTTACTTCGCGGACTATATGGTTCTGTCAGTCGTATGACAGTAGCAACAATGCAAGATTTACTACAATTAGATGGAACAGCTCGTATGAACATTCCAAGTACACTAGGTGGGAACTGGGTATGGAGAATGACCAACGAGCAGTTAACAGAATCAGTTGAAGAATTCTTACTTGGAATTACTGAATTGTATGATCGTGCAAATCCACATCACAACGTGGACGTTGAAGAGGAGTTAGTTGAGGTAGAACAATAACCTCGCGCAAGACAAAAAGGAGAGAACAATGAAAGATTTTAAACAATATATAGAAGGAAACTTAGGCAAGTCTTTAAAAGACTGTTCAAAGGAAGAAATTTACTTAGCCTTATTACAATTTACAAAAGAAAAAAGTGCAGCCTTACCACAAAATAATGGTAAGAAAAAAGTGTATTACATTTCTGCAGAGTTCTTAATCGGTAAATTATTATCAAATAACTTAATTAACTTAGGTCTTTACGATGAAGTTAAAGAAGTGCTTGCTGAAGCAGGGCATACATTAGCTGAAATCGAAGAAATCGAATTAGAACCATCTTTAGGAAATGGTGGTCTAGGTCGTCTAGCCGCATGTTTCCTTGATTCCATCGCAACTCTTGGGTTGACAGGTGACGGTGTTGGTTTGAACTACCACTATGGTTTATTCGAACAAAAATTCAAAAACAACCAACAAGATGCAGTGCCTAATGTTTGGTTAACGCCTGAAAGCTGGTTAGTTCCAACAGAAACTTCTTATAAAGTACCATTTGGGGACTTTGCATTGACTTCAAAAATGTTTGATATCGATGTATTAGGATATGAACAATCAACTAAAAATAAATTACACTTATTCGATGTAGAATCAATCGACGAGTCTTTAGTATCAAGTGATTCTATCGCATTTGATAAAACACAAATCGCTAAAAACTTAACATTATTCTTATATCCAGATGATAGTGATGAAGCAGGGCACTTACTACGTATTTACCAACAATACTTCATGGTAAGTAACGGGGCTCAATTATTAATCGACGAAGCACTTGCTAAAGGAAGTAATTTACACGACTTAGCAGAGTATGCAACAGTTCAAATTAATGATACACACCCTTCAATGGTAATTCCTGAATTAATTCGTTTACTTGGGGAACGTGGAATTGAATTTGATGAAGCGGTAGAAATCGTATCTGCAATGACAGCTTATACAAACCACACAATTTTATCAGAAGCGTTAGAAAAATGGCCTTTAGCATACTTAGAAAAAGTAGTGCCACACTTAGTGCCAATTATTAAAGAATTAGACGCTCGCGTAAAAGCGAAATTCGAAGATCCGTCAGTAGCGATCATCGACGAACATGATCGTGTTCATATGGCACATATGGATATTCACTACGGATACAGCGTAAACGGTGTTGCGGCATTGCATACGGATATCTTAAAAGAAAGTGAATTGAAGAATTTCTATGAAATTTATCCAGAGAAGTTCAATAACAAAACAAACGGGATTACTTTCCGTCGTTGGTTAATGCATGCCAACCCAGAATTGGCTAAATTATTAGATGAAACAATCGGAACTGAGTGGAGAAAGGATGCTACTAAATTAGAAGCGTTAAAAGCTTTCCGCCATGACGCGATTGTTCGCGAAAAATTAGACAAGATTAAACGTGACAACAAGAAACGTTTAAGTGTTTACCTTAAAGAAAAACAAGGAATCACAGTGAATGAAAATTCTATTTTTGATATCCAAATCAAACGTATGCACGAATATAAACGTCAACAAATGAACGCTTTATACGTGATTCATAAATACTTAGATATCAAGAGCGGAAACATTCCAGCAAGACCAATTACAATTATCTTTGGTGGGAAAGCAGCTCCTGCGTATGTTATTGCACAAGACGTGATTCATTTAATTCTTTCATTATCTGAATTAATCGCCAATGACCCAGAAGTTAGTCCATACTTACAAGTGGTAATGGTTGAAAACTACAACGTAACAGCTGCAACACACTTAATTCCAGCATGTAATATTTCTGAACAAATTTCTCTTGCTTCAAAAGAAGCCAGCGGAACAGGAAATATGAAATTCATGCTAAACGGGGCATTAACTCTTGGTACTGAAGACGGTGCGAACGTAGAAATCCACGAACTTGTTGGTGATGACAATATCTATATCTTCGGTGAGAAGAGTGACGAAGTGATTGCTCATTATGAAAAAGGCGACTACAACGCTAGTGAATTTGCGAAGAGAGACGCCATCCGTCCATTAGTGGAATTCGTGAAGAGTGATGCTTTACTAGAAGTCGGGAACCAAGAACGTCTAGAACGTCTATACAACGAATTAACAACTAAAGACTGGTTCATGACGCTACTTGACTTAGAAGACTACATTGAAACAAAAGAACGTATGTATCGCGATTTCGAAAACAGAGATGAATGGAATGCTAAAGTAGTGACAAACATTGCAATGGCTGGATTCTTCTCAAGTGACCGTACAATCGAAGACTACAACCGTGACATTTGGAAATTAAACTAAATCGATTAATTGAAGGGATACGGTGAATTCCATGCAAATTAAAAACGAAGCAATGCTGATCACTTACTCAGACAGCATGGGAAGTAATATGAAGGACTTAAAAGGAGTTCTTGATAAACATTTCAAAGGCGCGATTAGTGGGGTGCATTTGCTCCCATTCTTCCCGTCTACAGGGGATAGAGGATTTGCTCCAAGCGACTACACACGTGTAGACCCATCACTTGGAACTTGGGAAGATGTGGATGCTCTAGGGGAACAATATTATTTAATGTTTGACTTCATGATTAACCATATTTCTCGTGAGTCTAAGTTCTTCCAAGATTTTGTAAAAAATCACGAGAACTCACCTTACAAAGATATGTTTATCCGTATTCATGAGTTTTTCCCGCCAGGACGACCAACACAGGAAGATATCGACTTAATTTATAAACGTAAAGATAAAGCTCCATTCCAAACCGTTCATTTTGCGGATGGAACAACAGAAGAAGTATGGAACACATTCGGGGAAGAGCAAATCGACCTTGATGTTCGTAAAGAAATCGTGAAAGAGTTTATTCGTGAAACGATTAAAGATATGGCAAGCCACGGCTGCTCATTAATTCGTTTAGATGCCTTTGCGTATGCGGTTAAAAAACTGGATACAAATGACTTCTTCGTAGAACCAGATATTTGGGATTTATTAAATGAAGTACGTGACGTGGCAGCGAAATATCAAGTAGAATTGCTTCCTGAAATTCATGAGCATTATTCAATCCAAATGAAAATTGCTGACCATGATTACTTCGTATATGACTTTGCATTGCCAATGGTCGTTTTATATTCACTATATTCTGGAAAATCAAATCGTTTAGCAAACTGGCTTTCAATGAGTCCAATGAAACAATTTACAACTTTAGATACGCATGATGGTATCGGGGTTGTAGATGCTAGAGATTTATTAACAGATGAAGAGTTAGATTACACTTCAAATAAATTATACGACGTAGGTGCTAACGTAAAACGTATTTACTCAAGTGAAAAATACAATAACTTAGATATTTATCAAATCAACAGCACATACTACAGTGCCTTAGGAAATGATGATGCAAGTTACTTATTATCACGTGTATTACAATGCTTTGCACCTGGTATTCCACAAATTTACTATGTTGGATTACTTGCTGGGGAAAATGACATCGAGTTACTAGAATCTTCAAAAGAAGGTCGTAACATCAACCGTCACTACTACACAGTAGAAGAAATCGACCGTGAAGTAGAACGTCCAGTCGTACAACGTTTAATCAACTTATTACGCTTCAGAAATACATCAAAAGCGTTTGATTTAGAAGGTTCTTTTGAAGTAGAAACTCCAACTGAGAACACAATCGTGATTACACGTAAAGATGCTTCTGGTGCTGTGGAAGCGCGCCTTGAAGCAAATCTAGAA